>CAMAVD010000073.1 GCA_945861575.1 Akkermansia muciniphila | reverse complement strand
CTGGTCAGGCGAATCTTTCCAACTGCCCAGAAGGTTTCCGATGCTCAGATGCGCTTACTCTCCCTCTCACCTCATCCCATTCTTCCCCTCTGGAATTACACTCTCTCCCCAAAGTAAATCAGGAAGTTATTTTTACACCGTCCCTTAGGCAAGCATTGAGAGTTCAAGAGGCTCAAACGCGGGCTCTTGAAGACAAGATTCGCCCCTTTCCGCTGTATGCACCAATGGATGGGGTGATCACTGCGATCCACCACCGACGGGGCGAGCAGGTCCTAGAGGGGGCTTGCGTGGCGGTGGTAACCGGCCAAAAGGCAGAGCGCATCATCGGTCAACTGCCTCAACTCTTTCCGCGGGCGGTGGAGCTCGGCATGCCCATCACGGTTCGTAGTCGCAGCGCACCACCAAAGGAGGGCGTTGGATCTATCATCGGGTTCAGCCCGTCCTTTGAGTCTGAAACCAACACGGCGGGTCGTGCTGCCGCTCCTTTCCCTTTTCGCGCTGTTTCCATCAGTATTCCGAAGGATATGATCCTGTCCCCCGGGGAACCGGTGGATCTCTTTCTTGTCCGCTAGCAGCGCACCCCCCTGCGCTGTAGGATCGGAATCCGATGAGAATGGCTCGGAACTCCTGCCTAACCAGAGCGATGAGTTCGCGTCTAATCACCGCCCTTCTCGCGGCCCGTCAGGCGACGGCTGTTGCTCATGTCTTCGGAGGGTTCCTTACCGGTATCTCCATCACCGACCCTGGGGAGGGTTATACACTCACTCCTGAGGTGTTGATTGAGAGTGGCGGTGGCTCCGGCGCTGTGGCTGTCGCGTTCCTTTATCGAGGATCGGTGGGACAAGTCGTGATTGTTTCTGCAGGCAGCGGCTACACCTCCGCGCCTCGTGTCGAGATCGAGCCGCCGCGCACTGCTTCCCCTTTGTCGATCGAGTTGTTGCCTCGGCTGACGATTGTGGGGGATCTGGGTTTTACCAACGTGATTCAATGGGCTGCCAGCCTCGGCTCGGACGCTCATTGGCAAACCTTGGTGAAAATCGTCCAGGATCAGAAGACCATCAAGTACCTCGACTTGGAGTCCCCACCTTCCGGTCACCGATATTACAGAAGAATTCTGCTTCCGGGCCCGGTGAGTCCTCCGTTCCGCGTGCCGCCAGGCTTCGCGCTGATCTCACCCGGGAACTTTTTGATGGGGAGTTCCTTGACCGAGGTGCAGCGTTTTCCAGATGAGGTGCAGCATCGGGTAAGTTTGACCGCTTCGTATCTATCGCGGGGGTAGCTTCCGTCTTCCGGGCCTGTTCTGTCGTTCTGCTTTCCGGGGCAAGTCCTCTGGAGCCGGGGATTATACCATCGGCTTTCGGGTGGTGCTGGGGCCTAATCCCAGCGATCCCTAGCTCGCCACAGCTTCGGACTCATCGATCGCTCCGAACAGAGCCTCCATTCGCTCGCGACGATAGTTGAAGATCCGTTCGACGTCCGCTTTGACGAAGAGCGCATGGATCAGCGCTCCTCCGTAAACCGCGTAGTGGACAGTGTCGGTCATCAGGGTGCCGTCTCGCAGGCTTTCAAAGCGATGTTCGTGTCGCCAGAGCCGATAAGGCCCTTTGCGCTGCTCATCGACGAATCGTATGCCGGGTTCCCATTCAGTAATCTCGGTCCTCCACCTTAGAGGGATCCCGTGGATTTTGATCCGATAGTCAATGAGACTCCCTGGGTGCATCGAGATCGGGCCTGGGGTGAGGATCGAAAACTGAACCCAAGGCGGGGTGAGCTCCTGAAGGTTCCCCGCGTTGGAAAAGAACTCGAATACCTCGGCCACGGGCCGAGGGAGCCAAATTTCGGAATGATACGTATAGGTCTTCACAAAGGGATTCATTCGCGCGCACGAATGCTGCGCGGTCGTTGGCCGACTTTCCCGCCCGCCTTTCGAAGGCAGAAAGTCGCTCGTCTTCTATCGGTTCTTTCCTTCCAGCCATGCAAAGAATTCCGGCAGGTCCCTGACCTGATGGGCTTGAATCGACTTGAGCACGTCCGTGTAGCTCGCCGCTGCCCGTCCTCCGACCACAATTTGGATGGACTCCGGAAGACAGCGTCGCAAGGTTTCCAGTTCGGACGCAACTTGCGGATCCCCGTCAGGATACACAACGCTGAGGGCCACTGCAGCGCAACGATTCTGAATGGCCGCTCCGGCGATTTCTGCCGCCGGAAGATTCGGCCCCAGATAGATGGTTTTCCATCCCGCATTCACTGCCGCTGCGGCCGCGATCGCCGCGCCGAGTTCATGAACCTGTCCCGAAGGCGTCGCCACAATGACAGACGGAGCTGCCGAATGGGTCATGATGGAGCGTGCTCGATCCGTTAGAAAGTTTTTCAGATGGGAGCTGGCAAAATGCTCATGAGCTGCAGTGATCTCACCCTGCTGCCAGGTCGTTCCCAGGGCCTGCGCCAAGGGTGCCGCTAGGCGCAAGAGGAAGCCCTGATGTCCCAACGCTACCACGCCCTCCCTCAGCAGTCGGGTCAATCCTTCCGAGTCGAGTGCATTGATAAACTCGATTCCCATTTGAACCCATTCCGTGTCAGGGCGCGTTCCTGCGACTCCGGGAGTCGGCATGACCCGAAGCGGTTCATGGGTCATTAATTGCCGGAGTTGATCCTCCGATAGCTTCGCCACTCGCCCGATGGTGTGTCCCATTTGGGTGACCTCTCGCAGCAGACGCAGGCGGACGATATCCCGATCCGAGTAGAGGCGGTGCCGGGTCCCTGTCCTTGCCGGTGCAACCGCTTGGTAGCGCTTCTCCCAGATCCGAATCACGTGTCCGCTCAACCCGCTTCGCTGCACCGCGATCCGAATGGAATGGAGGGCCTCGGTGGCGGCAAGATTGTTTGAGTTAGACATAATTTAGACGACCTTACCCTAGCGCTGGGATTTACTATTTCAAGGGAAACGCAAGTGACGGCTCTCCAGTTACGGCGCGGACCCATACCGGGCGCTCGATCTTTGAATTTGCGAGCCTTGTGATCGGTCGGTCTTTTTCAGCGCGGCACCTATTGACAGTTTTGATCTAATGGTACAATAGTTAGACGTTAGTTGTACAACACATGGAGTTAATTCCATGGCAGACCTGAAGTATAGGGATCTATTTGCGAATAGTTATGAACAACAAGACTATGAACTTTGAGAACACCGTCGAGGTTGAGAGGGTGGGGCCGCCGGTCTCGAGTCCCGTTCCGCAGGCGGAGACGCCCGGGTGGGTGGAGCTGCCCTCAGCCCTCCAGCAGTATCTGCGTGAGGCCGCAGAGGTGCCGCTCCTGACAGCCCAAGAAGAGATCTCACTCGCACACCGGATTCAGCAAGGGGATGAGCGCGCGCGCGAGCATATGATTCGGGCGAACCTACGATTGGTGGTGAAGATCGCACGTGACTACGAGGGCTTCGGTTTGCCGCTCCTGGACATGATCAACGAGGGAAACATCGGTTTGATGCGCGCGGTGGAGAAGTTCGACCCATCGAAGGGATGCCGGTTTTCGACTTACGCCGCCTTGTGGATCAGTCAGGGCGTGCGCCGCGGCTTGGCCTACCAAGCCAAGACCATCCGACTGCCCATCAACCAGATTGATCGCCTCGCCCGACTCAATCGGCATTCGCGGGCTTTCCAGGATAGCTATGGCCGTGTTCCCACCTCTGAGGAGCTTTCTAAGCTCATGGGGATGTCTCCTGACCGCATCCGGCGATTGCAGAAGGCGGTGGTTCACACGGTTTCGCTAGAAGCTCCCTTGGGCTCCTCTGAGGATGCCTCGGCCTTCGGTGATCTGGTTGAGGATCCTGCGGCCGAGCAACCCGGGCATGCCTTGGAGCAAAAGACCCGGTTCACGATGTTGCTCGAATTGGTGACGAAGTTGAGCCAGCGGGAGTCCAATATTCTCCGATATCGGTTTGGCTTGGACGGAGGAAATGAGCGAACCCTTGAAGAGGTTGGCCGACATTTCGGTGTGACGCGTGAACGAATCCGCCAACTACAGAACGCTGCATTGCTCAAGCTTCGTCGGATGGTTGAGCAGCGAGAGTTCGTTCCGGGCTAGTGGGTCATGGCGTAAACGAGAATATTGATTCCCATCGGGTAAGCCTTTTTCTCTGAGAATTCCCTGAAGTAATACTCGTTCTCGCCTTCACGTTCCCAGCCGTCGCCATTGTCGGTGTTGTGGCAAGCGATGAGCATCATGCGGCCTTTGTCGTCAAAAATTGCCTGGTAGTGAGGTTCCTTTTCGTCGGGACGTCCCCAAGTGATCCCGCCATTGAATTGGCTCGCCACGCCTGTTTCAACACCAGGAACCTGCGGCTTGTGTTTGAGTGGAAAGACGCAGCTGAAGATGGGGTGCTCGCTAGGCAAGTCTTGAGGCTTTCGATCCGGAAAAACGCGGCCCAGTTCTGCAGATAAATTTTTCCACTCCCGATCCCCCCAGAAATCGTCCAGCATCAGAAATCCCCCATTGAGCAGATACGCGCGCAGGGTGTGGACCTCCTCGTCAGAGAGACTCATCCGCCCTGGCTCCACAATGTAGATGAATGGGTAACTGGAAAGGCGGGGGTCGGTGAGGTTGACGAAGTCGCCGTTCGGATTCACTTGGAGGGAGGTCATCTGTTGGACCCTCCACCCGAAGTTGATCTCGCTGTCGGGCGCATCGATCAGCCACCGGTCCGTGGTGTGCCCGCGTCCGTAGGTGCCCACGTGGTAACGAACGCGGGCGAACGAGAACCCGTCGTAGAAAAACTCCGGGTCCACCGTCCACTTCGGCACCTCGACTCCATCCGGCACCATTTCACGCGCGCTCTGCTGGCCGACAGCCTCGCCCATGGCCAACGCCATGGCCCCGATACAGGTAAACACTTTCGTGAAACGTTCGAGAGTCATGATCCGAGTGCGTCGGGGCTTGAGATCTACTCGGCCTCGGGAAGTTTGCCTGCCTTGTAGTTATCGAGGTTTTTTTGCATCTGCTTCTTGGTCTTGCCCTCGGCCAATGCAAGCGCCTTCTGCTGCGTTTCGACGGCCTTGTCCTTCTTGCCCTGCAGGAATTGAACGCGAGCGAGGGTGTCGAGCGCCGAGGGATCCTTGCCTTCGGAGGCCTTGACGGCGCGGTCAGCTAGGGTGGCAGCCGCATCCAGCGCTTTGCCCTTAATCCCTTCCGTGGTGGCCAATTGCCACGCGAATTGATTCTGCAACATCGCATTGTTCTTGTCGCTGTCGCTCACTTTTAGGGCGAGCAAGCCTGCTTCATCGGATTTGCCTTGCCCCATCAAAATCTGGATACGCACCGCGTTCAGCCCATCTTTGTGCTCCGGGGGGAACACCTTTTCCAACTCGACCAACGTCTCGTCAGCCTTGGTCCATTGCTCATTGCCTAGCTGCTGGCTGAGCTTTTTCGAGAGGGTCATGAGCACTTCCTGATTTGCCTTCTGCTTGGTAAACTCTTCGGCGGCCTTCTTGATGTCGTAAGTTCCGGCGAGCACTTGGCTGATGGTCTCGTCCCTCAGCTCCATCGGATGCCCCATCCAGGCGATCTTCGCATCCTTGCCGACCAGGAATAAGGAGGGAATGCCGTTGAGCCCGGCAGCTTCCATCCAGTCGGTCGCCATGGACCCCTTCTCCACCTTCGACTTGTCGTCGAGCGCGACCCGATAGGTCATTTTATCACCCATCTCCTTCACAAAGGGCGCGACGGCGGACTCGTCCTCTTCCCAACAGTCTTGCCCGATGACAACCAGACCCTTGTCTTTGAACCGCTTGTGAACCTCGTTCAGATGCGGGATCGTTGAGCGGCAGGGCCCGCACCAAGTGGCCCAAAATTCCACGATATAGGCTTTATCCTTCTCATAGGCCTTTACGGGCTCCCCCTGGATCCATTTCCCAGAGGTGATTTTCGGCGCAGGATCCCCGATCTTCAGGGTGGCCGCGCTCAGACGGTTGCTGGAGAAGCAGGTTAGGATCAAAATTCCCAAGAGAAGGTGAAGGACGTTTTTTTTCATAAGTTGCTGGGCGGCGAATGAATCAGATAGTCCTGAGGAGCCTAGCGTTAACCGTCGCTAACTCCAGCTGAATTCAGCCTCCCCCTTTTGAGGGGGTATCGACCCGGTCGACTGACTTACAGACATCCGCGCTGGGATTTGGTTGCAAGAAAATGTGGCAAATGTGTCCGAGAGCCAGCGAGTGCTGGAGAAGCGGGACGAATTGCTCGTCCCGGGGTGGGGCGGTAGAGAGATCGATCCTCTTCCGTGCGGGCGAAAGGGGTGGCCTTCCATCCGGTATCGATCTGTCAGGGTCTTTGAAATCAGGCTTGCCTGAGTAAAGCAACGCTCTCCAGTCTGCTTGTCTGTGAAGCTTGCCCTGATTCGTCGCCAATTTGCCGCCACGGGCGGGGCGGAGCTGTACCTCCAGCGCCTGCTGGGAGCGCTCTCGAGCGCCGGGCACGAGCTGCACCTCTTTGCCGAGCGTTGGTCTGCGCCGCTGTCCGGCGTCACGATGCATCCAATAATGGTGCAAGGAAGTCGGGCACAAAAGCCTCTTGCTTTTGCTCGGGCTGTCGAAGCGGCTGTGCAGCCGCAGACCTTTGATTGCGTCCTGAGCTTCGAACGGACTGTGCGGCAGGACATTTATCGAGCTGGCGACGGTCTGCATCGCGTCTGGCTCGAACGGCGTCGGCAGTTTGCGCCTTGGTGGAAGAAGCCTCTTATCGGTTGGGGAGCCTTCCATCGGAACATGTTGCGTCTGGAGGCACAAACCCTTGACCCCGCTAGAACTCGCGCGGTGATCGTGAATTCCGACATGGTGCGTCGCGAGATTGGCCAGCATTTTCGTTTCCCGGAGGAGCGCATCCATCTGGTCAGAAATGGGGTAGATGTGGATCGTTTTCGCTCGGGGAAACGCGCGGAGACACGTCGACGTTTTGGATTCAAGGATGAGGATCTGGTGCTCCTCTTTGTGGGATCGGGATGGGAGCGCAAAGGGCTTAAGTATCTGCTTCGTGCCCTGGATCATCTCGACCTGAGGCAGGGGATCGAGACCCTCAGCCGGGATCTGACAGGCGGCGTCGGAGTGCCGGGAGGCCTCACTCGTCGTTCGGTGAGGCTTCTGGTGGTTGGGAAGGGATCGCGCCCTGCCTTCGTCCCGCTGGGTTGCGTCTTTGCCGGTGCGATCGCCGACGTCGAGAATGCCTACGCTGCCGCCGATGTGTTTGCCTTTGTTCCGATCTATGAACCGTCGGCGAATGTGGTGGTCGAAGCCTTGGCGGCCGGCCTTCCGGTCATCACGTCGGTTCAGAATGGAGCCTCGGAATGGGTTGAGGAAGGGATCAATGGCAGTGTGCTGGAGGATCCGTCCGATACCGAGGCTGTGGTGAAGGCCATCTCCTTTTGGGCTTCGCGACCCTTCAGAGCGCGTCCTGTGGATCCGGACCGCCTTAGTCTGGAAAGAAATGTGAATGAGACACTCCGTGTGGTTCAGTTTGTGATGGATCAAAAGAAGGCGGAGCGATCATGAAAATCTCCTTCTGCCTGATCACGCTCAACGAGGAGGCCAATCTCGCTCGATGTCTCGGCAGTTGTCAGGGGTTGGCGGACGAGTTCGTGGTGGTGGATTCCGGGAGCAGCGACGCCACGCTGGCGATTGCGTCGAAGTTTGGGGCGCGCTGCGTGCATCAGAACTGGCTGGGTTATGTGGGGCAGAAGAATCATGCCTTGTCGCTGGCTTCGAACGAGTGGGTGTTCAGTCTGGACGCGGATGAGGAGCTTTCTCCAGAGCTTCGCGAAGAGGTGGATCGCCTCCGTTCACAACAGGATCCGCCGTCTGAGGTTTCTGGATTCTCAATGCCCCGATGTGTGCTGTATGAGGGCCGTTGGATTCGCCATGGCGACTGGTATCCGGACCGGCTCACGCGTATCTTCCGCCGCTCTCGCGCCCGCTTCGCAGGGGGCAAGGTGCATGAGAGGCTGGAGTTGGAAGGCCCCGTGCAGTCTCTGTCGGGCGATCTATATCATCATAGCTTCCGAGATCGGGCGGACCACTGGGCTCGTGGTGAGAAATACGCACGTCTTTGGGCAGAGACGCAGGCTGAAACCGGAAGGCGTGCTGGACCGCTCGATCCCTTCGGGCATGCCGCCTTCCGCTGGTTCCGGGGCTTTGTGCTTAAGCGCGGTTTCCTGGATGGGGCCCTGGGTCTCACGATTGCGAACTACTCTGCTCGGGAGGTTTTTCTGAAGTACCGACTGCTCCGTAGGCTAGGCAATTAGGGTTTCTAGGGTTCTTTGGCGTTCCACCACGCTCATGTCGGTCTGACAAAAGTTATTCAGTTGGATTCTGCCTGGTAGGGGTTGCACGTGACCCCTGTGAGCATGAATCCCTGTGGACCTTTGCTCCTCGACTTAGTCGGGGCCGCGGAGTTCCGGCCACTTTTCTAATCGGCGGAGGAGGGCTTGGGGGCTGATGCCTAGTTGAGTGGCAGCTCGGCGGATGCCGCCCTTCGCGTCGCTTAAAGCGCTGCGAATCATGCGATACTCCTGCGCTTCGAGGGCGGGGAGGGACTTGCGGGCTTCGGGCAGGAGATCGGAGAGGGAGTCGGCGATTCTCGTGACTGTGGACGATCCAGCCTGAGCCGCGGTTGCGTCTGCGACGCTTTGCAGCCATCGTGGATCGATCTGAAGCCAAGCCGTGCCGGGAGTGGTGCGGAGGAGGGCTCTCTCCAGGATGTTTCGTAACTCGCGGACATTTCCGGGGAAGGGATGGCTTTGGAGCAAGGCTAGGTCCTCCTTGCGAATCAGGGGAGGCTTGCAGCCATAACGCTCAGACAGGTGCGCGAGGACGCTTTCGGTTAGCGCGGGCAGATCCTGGATGCGACGCCGCAGGGGAGGGATCTCGAGGGTCATCACTTCCAGACGGAAGAGTAGATCTTCGCGGAAGCGTCCGGCGGTGACTTCAGCCCGCAGGATTTTGTTGGTGGCGGCCACCACGCGTCCGGTGAATCGTTCTACGGCGGTGCTGCCGAGGGGGCGGAACTCACGGGCCTCAAGGAAGCGCAAGAGCTTGGCTTGGAGCGGAAGGGGCACCTCGCCGATCTCATCCAGGAACAGCGTGCCGCCCTGCGCGGCGGCCACCAAGCCAACTCGCTTGCGGTCGGCTCCGGTGTAGGCCCCGCGCTCGGCTCCGAAGAGTTCCGACTCGAACATCTCCCCCGGCAGCGCTGCACAGTTCACGGCGACAAAGGGGGCGGACGAAGCCTCGGCTCCGAAGGTCAGGCTGTGCAGCGCTCGCGCGGCGACGTCTTTGCCCACGCCGCTCTCGCCCGTCAATAGGACGGTCACCGTCGGGTGGCGGCTAGCCTGCTCGAGTTGCTCTCCGACAGAGCGCATCTCGGGTGCTTCCCCTTGCCAGACGGCCGACGCGCCTGCGGGCTTCGCTCGGATGCGCACGATCGCTCGACGCAGGGTGGCGGTGAGAGCGTCGGCAGACACGGGTTTTGTGAGGTAGTCGAAGAGCCCATTCCTGGTGAGGGCGATTGCTTCGCTCAGGTCCGGCAGGCCGGTGATCATGAGAATGGGGGCCTCGGGATTTCGGCGGCTGAAGAAATCAAAGAAACCGTAGGCCTTCCCGTCCGGGAGGTGATTGTCCAGCAGCACCAAGTCGAAGGACTGCTTTGCTGCGATCTCCTTTGCCAGAGCAAGAGTGTTTGCGTGGGTGACTGTGCCTCCCTCGGCCGTGATCACCTGCTGGACCATGACGGCGAAACTGGTGTCGTCCTCCACCATCAGGACGTTAAAGGCCGTCCGCTCCAGACTGTTAGAACCGAGGTCGTTCATCAATGATTTGTCGGGTATAGCAGGTTGGCTGGTGGGCATCGAGATATTTGAGCCTGCTCCCGGTGTGTCGCGGTGTGTCGCGGTGTTGACATCCCGTTTTGGAGGGGGAAGATGCCAGGGACGTTCGTTTTCAAATCACTCAAGCCTATGACTCGTCGCGATTTCCTCGCCCGCTCCGGTGCCGTCTCCACCCTCCTGGTGACGAGTCGGCCTGCCTCTGCCGCCGCTCAGCCCCAGGTCGGCATTCCCGCCTCGGCTAAACCTCTCTTCGTTTCAACCTGGCCCTTCGGTCGTGCCTCCAACGAGGCGGCTCTCAAAGTCTTTCAGGCGGGAGGATCGTTGCTGGACGCTGTGGAGCAGGGGATCTGGGTGACGGAGTCCGACGCCGGCAATGGCTCGGTTGGCTTGGGCGGTATTCCGAATGCCGCAGGCGTGGTTCAGTTGGATGCCTGCATTATGGAAGGCGTGGGACATCGTGCGGGCAGCGTGGCAGCCCTCGAGGGGATACGTCACCCCATCTCGGTAGCGCGACGCGTGATGGAGAAGACGCCGCATGTGATGCTGGTTGGGGAAGGAGCCCGACAGTTCGCGCTCGAGCAGGGTTTCGAGCAGGGCGAGCGGGTCAGCCCGGGGCGGGAGAAGGCGTGGAAGAATTGGAAGGCACAGCAGGACGCGAAGCGTGCGTCGAAGCCCAAGGGGCATGACACCATCGCATTGGTCGGGCTGGGACCTGACGGACATCTTTGCGGTGGCTGCTCGACCAGCGGCATGGGCTACAAGCTGCCTGGAAGGGTGGGCGACTCGCCCATTCTGGGAAGCGGGTTGTACGTGGACGATGAAATTGGCGCTGCAGGAGCCACGGGCATCGGCGAGAATGTGTTGCGCTATTGCGGTTCGTATCAAGTGGTGGAGTATATGCGTCAGGGGTTATCACCCCAGGACGCCTGCCTGGAGACGTTGCGCCGTATCGCAAAAAAGGATCCCAAGGGTTTTGATCTTAGCATCAGCTTCATCGCCATCGACAAGCAGGGTCGTTTCGGTGCCGCTGGGACGGGGTCGGGCTTCCAGTATTCAGTGACCTTCCCCGGCACAAGCGTGGTGCTTCAAAGCCCGGGCCTGACCGCAAAGAGTGTCGGGCCCATCGGAGGCAATCGTCCGCCGGTCAAATAAACCCACTGAACCTAGGAGGCCGTCCTATTTGGAATCAGTTTCGGTCGGGAGCCTCCAGGGCTCGTCATTGGTCCTGGGAATTCTTGATTGTCAGCCCGCGCATCAACCCGCTTTCAGCGGCGTCTTTGGCAGTGCGGACAATAGAAGGTGCTGCGCGCTGCCTGGACGATCCGTTGGATCACCGAGTTACACTGACGACAGGGGCTCCCAGCCCGGTCGTAGACCTGGAAACGTTCGGGTGCAGGGGTGGCCTCCTCTTCTCCGTCCGATCCATAGTAGAACAGTCCATCTCGGGAGCCCGTGCCATCGAAACCGAGCGCGAGGCTTGCGCCCAGCTTAACCGCTTCCTGCAGGCAGTTCTGGATCGCTGGCACCAGCCTTTCACACTGGGCCTGGGTTAAAGATCCGGCCGCTGTCCGTGGGTCGATTCCAGAACGGAAAAGGGCCTCAGCGACATAGATATTCCCCAGGCCGCACACGATGGATTGATCGAGCAATCGGACCTTGATCGCTTGCTTGGACTTTTGCAGGAGATCTCGGAGGTAGCGAGGGGTGAAGGCCGCATCCCAGGGTTCGGGCCCGAGGTCTTGCAAGCTCGAGAGATCGGATGTGAACCGACCAAAGCGGCGCACGTCCTGGAAGACGAAACGCTCGCCGGTTGCGGAAAAGTGGAGAACCGTGTGCTTCGGGATGGGAACGTCCAGGGGTTGAAGGAACATCCGTCCGGTCATCCCGAGATGCCCTAAAATCCTCAGGCTTCCCCGGCCTCTTTCCGGAGGGGTTGCCAAGTCGAAGATCAGGAACTTCGACCGTCGTGAGAGAGTGTTGATACGGCATCCCTGGAGGGCGGATGCCAGCGATCTCGGGACATCGGGTCGGATCGGACGGGCTTGAAGGATGCAGGGTGACCCGATCACGCGGCCTTCTAGCTGCGGCTTCAGATGCCGCAGCAGAACCTCCACTTCGGGTAGTTCAGGCATTCGTTGAATGACGGCCGCGATCCTGGTGTCAGGAGGCGTTCGTCACCAAGGTTCCTACCTTTTCACCGAGAAGCACCTTCCGAAGATTGTGCGGCTTGAAGACGTCGAACACGATGATCGGCATCTTATTGTCCATGCAGAGGGAGAAGGCGGTCGAGTCCATCACCTTTAGCTGTTGGAAGAGAGCATCCTGATAGCTGATTTGGCTGTAGCGTTTGGCCTTCGGGTTTTTCTTAGGGTCGCTGTCGTAGATGCCATCCACCTTGGTGGCCTTAAGAATGACATCGGCCCCGATCTCGGCGGCCCGCAAGGCGGCGGCGGTATCGGTCGAGAAGAAGGGATTGCCTGTGCCGCCTCCGAAAATCACCACGCGGCCCTTTTCCAGGTGGCGCATGGCCACGCGGCGGATGAAGGGTTCGGCGACCTGTGCCATGGTGATGGCGCTTTGAACCCGGGTGGCCACCCCGAGCTTTTCCAGGCGGTCCTGGAGGGCCAGGGAGTTGATCACCGTGGCGAGCATACCCATATAGTCGCCCGTCGCGCGTTCGATGCCGCGCTCACTCCCTTGGAGACCTCGGAAGATATTCCCGCCCCCGACCACGACCACCACCTCCGCCCCCAGATCACGGGCTTCTTTGACTTGGTCGGCCATTTCGCCTACCGCCCGAGCATCGATGCCGATGCCGGCCTCACCTCCCAGAGCTTCGCCGCTGAGTTTCAGAAGGATGCGGTTGTACTTCGTCTTGGGTTTGTTCATGCGCGGGAGGTATCTGTAGCAGGAGGGGCAAGGAGGCGTCAAACTATTGCCCCCTCTGGATCCGTAGTTCTTCCGAGGCGAGGCGATCGGTGAGCTGTGACGGTGAGCGGACTTGCCTGCTGAACCGGAGAACGGCTGCCCCGGCGCGGCAGCAGCAGTTCATTTTGAAAATCGGCGTGCTTCTTTCTGGGAGTGGTTACCCTCTGATCCGTTCCGCTCCCGTGCGACCCCGCCAGGGTCGTGCTATTGGCTGGGCGGCAACCCCGGGTGACCCTTCGGTCAACCCGGGGCTACCGGCTTCGACCCCTCCGGGGTCTGCGGCCCAAGAGATCGTTCACACGAGTAGCACCGATCTCCGCTCCCGATCCCGAAGGGATCACAGCCCATAGCCGGTTGGTTGAGGACCTCCGGGACGACACCACCGGTTCTCTGTTTTAGTGGAAGGATCCTGGAGGGATCCCAGGCCTCGGCAAGCGATGAGCCGTATGGGGGACAGGAGTTCCCTGACAAAATGAGTTTCCTGTTCCGTTTGGACCTGTTCACGGACCATGAACTTAGTAGCATGAATTCACCTCCCCGTCCTCCAAGTTCGTGGAAAGAACTGCGGGTTGTTCAGTGCGACTTCTTGCGTTTCTTTGAAAGAAAGGAGACCATGGCACCGTAGTATTCCCATGAACCTGAATCTTTGTTCCATTTCGTGCGGGCTCACGGCTCGTTTTTCCTCCGTAATACACTGTTTGGCGGTGAGGGTTGCCCGGAGCGCGCTGCTCCTCCTGCTGGCCCTGCCTTTGGCCGCCTCGGCCACCGGGTGGGTGGCTCGACACCATCTGACGCCTCAGGAGTATCAGAACGAGTTCAATACCTGGTCTGGCAAGGGCTTGAGGCTCAAGAATGTGACGGGCTATCTCCTCGGCGCCGAGACCCGCTATGCGGCCCTCTGGGATGATGAACCAGGGCCGGCCCAAGGTGCCGTCCACGGGGTGACTTCCGCCACCGTCGCGACCTTGGATGCCCAAAACAATCTCGTGGGTTTTGAGCCTTCCTGGGTCAGTGTTTATCCTGAGGGGGGAGCGTTACGCTATGCGGTCATTTGGGAGAATAGCTCCTCAGACCGCCTTCTGCGTTTGGGCAGGACCGCTCAGCAGTTTGCTGGGGACGTGACCCAACTGGAGGCCAGCGGCTATCAGATGTATCATCTGAGCGCCACGACCCTGAATGGCACCGACTACTATGCTGCGGTGTGGCAGAAAACGGGCCGAGTGTCGTTGCTGCAGAAATGGTTTTACCGCCAGACCGGTGCGGAAGCCCAAGCGAGTTTCAATACCTGGACCGGGAATGGATACCGATTGGTGAGCATGTTTGGCTATGAGGTGGGCGGCCAGGAACGCTTCGTTTCCATGTATCGGAAGGTCGGCGGCGAGGAGTGGTGGAGCTATCGTTCCATGAGCTCTTCGAACTATCAGACCGAGACAGAAAACGCCTACTACCAGGGATATCGCACCGCGTTCGTCGGGGGCTACAGCGCGGGTGGGCAGGCGCAGTTTAACGCCATCTGGGTTAAGAATGGTGGGTGGAGTGGAGAGTGCACCAGCCTGGTAGAGAAGGGGATGTTGAAGTACATGGTCGACAATGAGACTCCGGGTATCTCGCTGGCGATCATGCGCAACGGCCGACTCGTTTATGCTAAGGGATTTGGTTACGCCGACAAGGAGAACGGTTTGTGGGCGGGGCCCTTGAATCGCTTTAGGATTGCCAGTATTTCCAAATCGCTGACTGCCACGGCGGTACTGAAGCTTGTTGAAGCCAACAAATTCAAACTGGGTGATGGTGTGTTCGGTGCAGGTAAGGTGCTTGGGACTCAGTATGGAAATGGCAACTACTCCACTCGTGAGAAGGCCATTACCATGCGCCATCTTCTCACTCATACGACGGGTTGGACCTCGGACGGCCCGATGTGGGATAATGCCTACGGGGTCAATCACGAGGCCATCATGGATTGGACTCTGGACAGCAATGAGCCGAGCTTCGCTCCTGGCACGAGGTATCAATACATGAACCTGGACTACCACGCCCTCGGTCGAGTGATCGAGAATTATAGCGGTCAGAGCTATGAGGCGTATGTGAAAAGCGCTGTTCTGGAGCCCTGCGGCATCAGTCAGATGGAACTTGGCAATCAGACCAAGGGGGCACGCAAGTCCCGTGAGGTCATCTACTACGATGTTGACGGGGGTGATCCTTATGGGGAGATCAATCCCAAGCGCATGGACGCCAATGGAGGATGGATCTCAACTTCCATCGATTTGCTTCAGTTCCTTCGTCGGATCGACGGCGAGAGTTTTCCCTCGGATATTTTGAATCAAACCTCCCGCAACGAGATGCGTGACTATTCCTTCAGTGTGGGCAATGGCTATGGCCTGGGATGGTTCGACGCCGGCGGGGGAAGCGAGGGACACAATGGCTGTATGACCGGCACGTCCTCCTTCCTGGTTCATCGCAATACAGGGACTTCCTATGCTGTCCTAGCCAACAAGCGCACCGGCTGTTCTTGGCAGCTCAAGCAGGCTGTGGATGCCGTGGTGGCACAGCTTGAAGCGAAGAATGAATGGCCCTCCTACGATCTCTTCCCGGTTCCCAGCAGCAGCTACCTGAAGTGGATCAAGAGCGTGTTCGCGGTGGATCTGAGTTCTGGAGACTTGGACCTCGGACTGCTTGAGCGATTTGCGCCCTATGCGGACCCCGACAATGATCGCCTTGCCAATATCTCCGAGGCCTTCTTTGGAACAGACCCCAATGTGGCGAATCGTGGGTCGCAGATCAGCGCTGCCGATGAGGGCCTGGAAGTGGTGTTCCGCTGGAAACAGAGCACCGAGGATCTTGGAGTGGATGCAAAGATCCTCTGGTCGAGCGATCTGAAGAGTTGGCGTGAGAATATCCGCTTGGTTCCGACCGCCGTGGGGCGTCCGGTCCTCAACCGCCAGGCGATGGAGATCCGCGTTCCGCACACGAGCGCTCGGCTCTTCATGACGATGGAGTTCTCCGCCCGCTAAGCCTGTTGCGCGCGAATGGTTTCGCCGGGGGCGGGCTCTGGTTTCTAATGAGCTCCGCCCCCGATTCGTTTGTAGGTTTTGCCAGAGAGGCTGGAACCGTTCATTTGCCCAGCTCGAGCTCTTTCACTTCAGGAAGACTGTCGAGTTTAACCAGGACGGACTTGTCCTTGATCTCCACGCAGTGGACACGCACGCAGCGGTCGCCTAATTGGATACGGGCATCGTCGCCGACCTTGAGGGACTCTGAGTTGATGAGGGCCAATCGATTGGCCCCGACGCCCGACAACCCTTTCAGCTTGAGTGTTTCACCCGTTGCGGCAGGCCCCTTTGCCTTGCGGAGCCAACCGAAAAGGCCGGAGGGCGCTTCCTCCTTGTCCTTGGGCGCGTTTTGAGTGATCGCTCCTGCAGTGGACGACCCAGGTGCTGATCCGAAGACTTGTGAATGCAGGGGATGGAGTTGGGAGATGAAGGCAGAGGGGCCGCCGGGGCGGTAACCGGTGCGCGCGATCTCGACTCCTTGCGGGTTCAGAATGATCAGAGTGGGATACCCCTGGACGTGAAAGCGCTGGGCCAGGGCTTGGTTTGCGTCCGCCTGCTCGGGTGACATTGGCTTGCCTCGGGGAAAGTCGACCTCCAGCAAGACCAGATTCTGATTGGCATAGCTTGCAAACGCGGCCTGATCGAAAACCTCCGATTTCAGGCGAATGCACCAGCCGCACCAGTCCGACCCAGTGAAGTTGACCAGGATCAGCCTGTTCTCGCGGGCTGCCGTGGCTTTGGCTGTGTTCAGATCGGTGACCCATGACGCTGCGTTGCTCGAAGGGCCGCACGCCAGCAGGAGCGGGAGACAGAACGTGAGCAAGCCACGGAGTGCCAGGGAGCGTATGGAGAAAGAAGAAAGCATAGTGACGACCGCCTTGGAGGCATCCAGGGCGCCCACTTACAATAGCGGCATCCTGGACTTGATTCTTAAGCTCGATGGGCCGAAACGCAGCTTCTTCAAGCTTTTCAGATTACAGATCCTCCTCCGAGGTCTCCGGGGACCTTAGCGTCGTGTCGCTCCCACTGATCCCAGCGAATCCTGCCTACTCCGTGGTTTCGAGCACTTCGAAATAGGGCGTGCGCGAGCTTGCTCCGCTGGCTTGTGGAGCGATGATGCCCGCTTCCTCAGCGCTGGCTGCTTTGACAAGCATCGTCTTGTAGGTCGCGAGGGCGAGTAACGGCCACGTGTTGCGATACATATCGTACTTGAGATAGAAGACACGGGGAAAACCAGTGCCAGTGGTTTCGTCCTCAGTCCACGATCCGTCCAGATTCTGGTGACCGAGTAGGTATTCGATGCCTCTTCGAACGTTCACGCGATACGGGTCGCCAAACGCGAGGAGGCCCATGATCGCCCAAGCCGTTTGGGAGGCGGTGCTGGGACCCTGGCCTTTGTGAACGGGGTCATCGTAGGTGTTGCAGCGCTCACCCCACCCCCCATCGGGTCTCTGCACGCTCTCCAGCCAATCCCTCGCTTTGATCAGCCAGGGCTTGTTCATGTTCAGATTCAACGCTCGCAGGCCCCGAAGCACCTGCCAGGTCCCGTAGATGTAGTTGACCCCCCAGCGACCATACCAGGAGCCGTCCGTCTCCTGTTGGCTGCGGACATATTCCAGAGCTTTGCGGATCTGGGGATGGTCGATGGAATAGTTGCAATAGCCCAGCAACTCCAGAATGCGTGCGGTGATGTCAGCGCACTCAGGATCCAGCATCGCATTGTGGTCGGCGAACGGCACCTTCTCGAGGATTCCCTTGGTGCAGTCTTTGTCGAAGGCAGCCCAGCCTCCGTCTTTGCATTGGAAGGCCATGGTCCAGTTTAGGCCTCGTTCAAAGCAGGCGTCTCGTCGCGCAGGGTCGTCCGTCGGAATCTTGCGCAGGGCGAGCAATACCATGGCGGTATCGTCCACGTCCGGATTCCACTTGTTGTTGTATTCGAACACCCAGCCGCTTGGTTCGACCTTGGCTGGATTCTTGTGATACCAATCGCCGCGAAAACGGATCTCCCGATCTATGATCCAATCGCAGCCCTTCTTCATGGAGGGATGGTCGACCGGCACTCCTGACTCCGCCAGGCAAATGAGCGTGATGGCGCTGTCCCAGACTGGGGAGAAGCAGGGCTCGATGCGCACGCTGTTTGCGGTCTCGTGCTCCAGTCGCTTCAGTTCCCGCTCGGCACGCAGCACCTGGGGATGATCGTCGGCATAGCCCAGGGCTTTGAGTGCGATGAGGGCGTTCAGCATTGCTGGGAAAATGGCAGCGAGGCCGTCACTCCCTTCGAAACGCTGGAGCATCCACTCCTCGGCTTTCTTTAGGGCGCGCCTACGGAAGGGGTGGATGCCGGCTTGCGCCCACATCTCGGCGAAGCGGTGGAGCTTGTCGAGCGACAGAAAAAAGTTGCGGAAGGTAAACCACTGGGGGTCGCGGGGCAGAGCGAGATCGCGCTCGTGGAAGCCCTCGGGATAGAGCTCATCCAGGGAAACCTTGCAGGGGCGCGTGGGTTTAAAATGATTGATGATCGCAAGCGGAACCAACATGGCTCGGCTCCAATTGCTCATGTCCCAAAAATTGACATGAAACCATTTTCCGATCAGCAACACTTCACAGGGAATGGTGGGGACGTACTTCCAAGGGTAGAGACCGATGAGCGCCAGGTAGAGCTTGGAAAAGGTGTTCATCCGAGGCACCCCGCCCAGGCTGCAAGCGATCTCACGTGCCTTCAGCATACGTGGGTCGGTCACAGGCATGCCCGCCAGCTTCAAGGCGAGATAGGCCTTGATCGTGGCGTTCACCTCGGTGGGGCCCCCGTGATAGATGTTCCAGCCGCCGTCCGGCAGTTGCATCGAAAGGATGTGGTTGACCGCCTTGCGCTGCCATTCCGGGTCCACCTTCCCATTCCAATGATGGTAGGCAATGGTGTCGGAAACGAGGGTGGAGTCCACCATGAGCTCTCCCACCCAGAAGCCCTCAGGCTTCATCTCGGATAGCAGGAAGTCCTGGGATCGCTTGATCCCCGCCTCCAGGCGGTGATTGGTTTCTAGGGTGCCGCCGGTTTCAGTGGCTTTCGGCCCACCACCCGGCAGCCGACCTTGGGTCGCTGATGTCACTAGCACGTGAAAGTATGTGCGAACTTCATGCCTCCCTGTAAAGAAGAGTTTCCGCACTGAATCCGCGGTAGGGTAGGGGGATCCCGGAATGGGACGGCCTCACTACGAAGGGAATTCAACGCTTGCATTGATTGTTCCCTTCCCTACATTTCTCCGTTCCTAGCCGCGGCGAAACTGCAGGCTTTAAATACTATACTTTTATGGCAACCGCAAACGATCTTCGAAAAGGAATGGCCATCAGCTACAACGGCGACGTCGCCGTGGTGCTCGATAGTCAGCACCGTACCCCTGGCAACCTGCGCGCCTTCGTTCAGGCCACTCTGCGCAGCCTGCGCACCGGAAAGTCCGCTGATGTGCGCTTCAGCAGCACGGAAAAGATCGAAGTCGTTCCCCTGACGACCAAGCGGATGGAATACAGCTACAAGGATGGTGAGGACTACGTCTACTCGGATCCTGAGACCTTCGAGACCGTGACTGTCACCAAGGAAATCGTCGGGGACGCCGCCAATTATCTGATTGAGAACGGCTCCGTCACCATGACTTTCGTTGATGATAAGGCGGTTCAGGTCGAAATTCCTCCCAGTGTTGTCCTGACCGTTACCGACGCGCCAGACGGCATCAAGGGCGACTCCGCGAACAACGTGATGAAGAGCATCACTATGGAAACGGGAATCACCGTGCAGGCCCCTCTCTTCATCAAGACGGGCGAGAAGATCAAGATCGATACCCGCACAGGCAAGTATATGGAGCGCGCCTAGCTAGCCGGGGTGCGATTGGAAGTGGCGGTCATCAAAAAGTATTTGCGCTTGGGGAGGCTAGGGTTGCTGGGTGGCAACCCCGGGTGTCCTCCTTCGCGTAAAGCTACGGAGGACAGGTCCCTTCGGTCAACCCGGGGCTACCGGCTTCGACCCCTCCGAGGTCGGCGGCCCAAGACATCGTTCACACTAGTAGCCCCGCTCTCCGCTCCCGATCCCGAAGGGATCACAGCCCATAGCCGGTCGGTTGAGGACCTCCGGGACGACACCACCGGTTCTCTGTTTGAAAGGACAGGATCCCGAAGGGATCCCAGAGTGAGGCGAGGGATGAGCCGGGCGGATGACTGGAGTTCCCTGCTAAAATGAGAACTGCCGAGCGGGCTGGATGCAAAGCCCGAGCCGCTTCCCCCTCTATCTTCAGCCAAGCCGTCTGCCGATAGGCGAAGCAAAAGCGCCGACAAAGTTGTCGGCGCTTTCTAGGAAGAGATATTGCAAAGGGAGATCGTAGCGATTACTTCGGGAACTGCGGTATCAGGGAGTCCTGCAGACCGGGAGGCTTGGCATCCCCTTTGACCTCGGTCTCCTTCTTATCCTCAGCGCGGAACTCATGGCGGGTCTTAAGGAGACTCTCGATGGAGTATTTGTCGACGACATACACCCACTTGTCGTGCAGCTGCTCCTTCTTGAGCTTCTCTTGAGCCTTTGTGGTCTTGTCTTTGAATTCCTTGTCGAGCTTCTCCTTGTCCTCCTTCTTCTCGTCCTTGCCTTCCGTGCGTTCCTTGGGAAGGTTGGCACTGGTCGCGAATTGAACGTAATGACGGCTGTCGGACTCGGATTTTCCAATCTTTACCACGTAGGTGAAGTCTTCGAATGTCTCCAAACGAGCCGTCACCGGCTTGTCCAGTCCGCTCTGCTCTGGCTTCAAGTCGGGTTTGGCAACGTCGTGGAAGCTGACCGAGGTCAGCATCCAATTGAAATTTGAGACCTTGCTCGTGTCGAGTTTCTCGTCGGGCTTCGCTTCGGCCAGCTTCCACTCGCCGGACTCTGTCTCGCGAGACATTCTCCAATCGTTGGTAGCCGTGCCTGTGGTGACCGCGATCGATCGGATTTTCTCGACCTTCAGGAAGTCCTTGTCCAACCAGTCCTCTGCCTT
>CAMAVD010000072.1 GCA_945861575.1 Akkermansia muciniphila | reverse complement strand
TGCCCGGCACCGATCTGACGCAAGATCTTGGCGAGCATGACCTTCGTCGAACCTCGCCGTATCACCTTCCGGATACGCCTCGATTCGACTCAAGTCATGCTCACTCAAGCTTTTGCGCATCTCGATACCGCTCAACTCGCGTTTCTAGGTTGAATCCGATTCGATTCACCCACAGCCCCTGTCTTGGCTAGGATTGTTGGCCCTGGCGAAACTTCTGGCCTCGAAGGCTTCGTGTGACTCCCTTTGAGCGTCGGCTTTCTTCAATGCGAGCGTGGTCTTGCTGTCGTTTGGCTGCGGCTTCCAGTTCCTGGCGGAGCTTACGAAAGCTGGCTAAGCGGCCTTCGGTAATTCGACCCTCTTGGAGTGCGACACGCAACGCGCATCCTGGCTCGGCGTCGTGTCCACAGTTGGTGAACCGACAGGCCAACGCCATCTCCTCCACGTCCGCGAATCCCTTCCTCAACCCCACTTCCCCCTCCCAGAGTTGGAGCTCGCGTAACCCAGGAGTGTCGATCATGAGTCCTCCGCCTGGCAGAAAAACCAGCTCGCGGCAGCTGGTCGTGTGGCGCCCCTTCTGGTCGCTCTCGCGCACCGGTAGCACCGGCAAGATCTCGTCGCCCCAAAGCGTGTTGATCAACGTAGACTTTCCTACGCCGGACGGTCCGAGCAGCGCGGCGGTCTCACCGGGTTTGATCAGCTTGCGAATCGCTTGCAGGCCTTGGCCCGTGAGGCTGCTCACGCTATGGACGGATGCATCGCAGGCGATCGAGTTCACCGCCGTCAGGATCTCCTTGAGATGTCGGCAGAGATCGCGTTTGGTCAGGATGATCGACGGGACGGCGCCGCTTTCACGGACCACGGTTAGGAAACGTTCGAGTCGACGCAGATTAAGCTCGGATCCCAGGGATTCCACCACCAGCGCCTGGTTGATATTGGACGCGAGCACCTGCTCTTCGCTGACGTCCCCTGCGGCAGTGCGCGAGAATCGACTCTGGCGGGGAAGAACCTGGTGGATGATCGCGCGGTCCTCGCCCGGGACCCGTTCAAAAGCGACCCAGTCTCCGACGGCTGGAAACTCGCTCGGCTCATGGGCGGCATGGCGAAACCGGCCGGAGACCTCTGCCTTGAGCTCCCCTTCGAGCTCGTAGAGCAGATAGCCGCCGCGATGTTGCATCGCGACCCGGCCAGGATGCAGCCCCTCCGTCTTCAGCGAGGCGAAGGCTGTTTCAAAAAAGGGGTTCCAGCCCAGGTCGCTCAGTGCCATGCGGAAAAGCCGCCCGACACAGGGGTCAGGCTCGGCGGACTGTGAAGGGACAGGTTGAACATCCCCGCTAGAGTGGCAGGTCGATTGCCTGATTGCACGACTGGACTGTAGCGGATCACTCCTGTCCGGGCTGCGCCGCTCCGAGGGTCTTGTATCCGTACTCGTTTAACTTGTTGCGCAGGGTGCGGATGCTGATCTGGAGCAACTCGGCGGCACGGGTGCGATTGCCCTTGGTATGCTCGAGAGCGGCGAGGATATGCCGTTTTTCGATTTCCTCAAGGGTCGCGATCCCATTGGCAGCCGTCAGGGGGGAGTCGGGCGCCTTGAAGACCGTGTTGTAGGAGGAGATCGATGCTGCCGGTGCTGCGTAGACCGTGGGAATGGAAGTGGCCTGAGAAATCTGCGAAGCAACCGGGGCGTCCGTGCGGCGTCCAAACCCAAGATGCGATGGCTCCAGCCAGGCGGATTTGTCGCACATGATCACTGCCCGCTCGATCACATTCTGCAGCTCACGGACATTGCCGGGCCAGCGATGGGACATGAGCACGTTGAGGCAGGAATCCGAGACCCCCACCACTTCCTTACCATGCTGACGAGCGAAGCGCTTTCGGAAGGCTTCGGCCAGTACGGGCACGTCCTCCATGCGCTCCCGCAGCGGCGGCACGTAGATGGGAACCACGTTCAGACGGTAATAAAGGTCGGCGCGGAATTCTCGTCGTTCGATGCTTTCTTCCATGTTTCGGTTGGTGGTGGCAATCACCCTCACATCCACCTTCAGAGTTCGAGTGTCCCCGACACGTTCGAACTCCTGCTCCTGCAGAACGCGAAGGAGCTTCGCCTGAACCTGGAAGCTGACTTCGCTGATTTCATCCAGGAGGATGGTGCCGTGGTTGGCGAGTGCAAAGCGACCCTCGCGGTCCTGGAAGGCACCGGTGAAGGCGCCGCGCTTGTGGCCGAAAAACTCACTCTCGATCAGATTTTCGGGCACTGCCGCGCAGTTGACACGGATGAAGGCCGCCCCTGCCCGAGGGCTTTGGGAGTAGACCGCCCGGGCCACAAGCTCTTTGCCTGTGCCGCTCTCCCCCTGAATCAACACGGTGGCATCGGCCTTGGCCACCTGATCGATGGTTTGTCGAAGGCGCACCATGCCGGGGCTGTCGCCAATGAGCATGTAGCGATCATCGTTCTGCTCGCCAGCGGAGAAATAGCTATTGACCTTGAGCAGTTGAGTGTAGTCCTCGGCCTTCTTGAGTATGGTCTCAAGCTGCGCCGCTGAGAACGGTTTCACCAGACAGTGGAACGCGCCATCTCGCATGCAGTCGACCGCCGCCTCGATAGAATTGAAGGCGGTCATGATGACCACCAACGGATGCTCCGGCTTGCTTTGGAGCCGTTTCATCAGGTCGATGCCGCTCCCATCGGGAAGGTTCACGTCGGCCAACAGCAGATCGAATTGGTCGCGTCCTAGCATTTCCTCAGCGGCCGCGATGCTGGTCACCGCTGCCACATCGTAGCGACGGTAACGCAAGAGGGATTCCAGATTCTTTCGCTGCAGCGCATCATCTTCAAGGACGACGATTTTTTCGATTGGCATAGTGTGGGTTGGGTTGGAGCTGAGCGATAGGTCAGGGCGGCGGCATTAAAAGGGCACGGATCCGTGTGTGATGTGAAGGGGCACCGAGCGGGGCTGGAATAGAGAGGTCGGGTTTCACCCCATCCGGGTAGGGTGGGGGTCCCTGCATGGCTGGATGCTCGCAGATAATACGGGTGTTCCAGCGTCGGCTTCGAATCAGACGCGAGAGGGACTGCATCCACCGGGGTGCCGCTTCCTGGAGCAGACATACGGCGTCCGGCCCCTCGTCCTCTGATTGAAGCAATTCTGTGGGATCGCCGTCGGTCGCAATAACGCTCAGGCCAATCTCGCGCAGGCTTTGTGCCGTGTCTTCCAGTTGGGGGGACGTTCCGATGAGGTAGGTCAGCGGCACGTGTGCGCGCGTGCGTCGGTCGCCGTCGTTGAGATCGGACACCGGCAGCCACAGGCTGAAAGCGGCACCTCCGTCTGCGGCTGGCGCGAAGCTGACACCGCCCCCACAACGTCGGGCAAACTCCCGCACGCTGTAGAGACCTAGCCCAGCCCCCTCGGTGGGCGGCTTGGTGGAAAACCAGGGATTGAAGAGTTGGCCGCGCATCGACTCCGGCACGCCGGGCCCATTGTCCTCCACCGTGATCACGGCGAAGCCAAGGGAATGCTCCGGCACGGGATCCGCCGTTTCCAGGGGGGCTCTCGGCGCGAAACGCATCTCGAATTTCAGCGACCCGGACCCCGGATTAGCGATCGCATCGACGGTGTTTTTTACCAAGGCGATGAGAGCTCGACGGAACTCCACGGCGTCCAGATAGACCGGCAGCTTTTGGGGCGTCAGTTCCCGCTGGAACGAGATGCGTCGAGAGATGCTGTGACGTAGGAAGTCCAGGGTTTCCCCGAGCAATTCGTTCAGGGTGTGGTAGCGCCATTCGCCAGGGCGGGTGAGATGGACCGCCACCAGCTTCTGTAGAAGCTTGGCTGCCTGCTGGACAGAGTCCCGGATGGTCGCGCTGCCTTCGTAGAACGGATGGGCGACCGTGCTCCGACGCACGAAGCCGTCGCTGATGGCCAGGATGCTGGAGAAGTGATTGTTCAGGTCATGAGTGACCCCGGGCGTCAGCGAAGCGAGAGCGCGCTGCCAACTACAGGAGGGCATCCGTTGTTCCGCCTTCGTCAGGGAGGTGATGTCGGTCCACGCCCCTTCAAAGATCCCAGGCGAGAGACGGCCAGGAACTCCGCGACGACGTTCGGACACCGTGAGCGTCTTCCCCTGTCCAGGCAGACGCAGCCTGTAATCAAGCGTCTGAACTTCGACGGCCTCTTTGCTGGCAGCGAAATGTCTCTGGACCCGCTCGAGATCTGCCGGATGCACGCAGTCCCAAAACTCCAACTCCTCAAGCCATTCTTGAGAGGGAATGCCAGAAAGCTTTTCGATTTGGGGGCTCACCTCTAGGAATCGACCGTCGAGGTCCTGGCGGAAGACGACGGTGGCGAGCAGAGGTTGCCAAGAGTCCAAGGAACCCCAACTGCTCAGCCCTTCCGCCAGCAGAGGGGCGGGGCTGAGCTTTAACCCAGGCCGTGATGGCTCATGTGTTGGTTCCACAATCCTGAATGAACGCGAGGTTTTGGGATCTTCCTGATCCCACTGCTCTCGAAATAGCAAGGGCATCACAGAACCTTGACGGAATGATGTCAATGTTGTTTCGGAAAAATTTGCCGGTCTGTTTCCCCGGGATTTCGCTATTGCCTGAATTCTCTGAACGATGCAGTTTCGACCCGATTAGATGGATGAGCGTGCCGACCGACGCGGGCGCTGTGGGACCATTTTCGGATATGTCTACGACCTACATGACCAAGAAAACCCTGGGACTTGAGACGGTAGAACCTGCGGTGACGCCTCCGACCGGCGAGGTCGCCACATCCGGCTTCACCAAGAAGTCGAAGATGGGTGGGGGCAAGTCCAAGAAGAAAGAGATCCCCGAGGGCTTATGGACCAAGTGCCCCAAGTGCAGCACCATGGTTTTCGACAAGGAGCTGGACGCGAATCTCAAGGTCTGCCCCAAGTGTGAGCATCATTTCCCGATTGTCGCCCGGGAGCGCATCCATTCCCTGGTGGAGACCTGCTCTTTCGAGGAGATGGATGCCGAGATGATTTCAGTGGATGTCCTGGAGTTCACCGGGGTTGCCTCCTATCGCGACAAGCTCGACGCCTATCAGCGGTCCACCCAGCTCAAAGACGCGGTCATTACTGGCATTGGGATGATCGGCACCTTCCGGGTGGCGCTGGGGGTGATGGATTTTAGCTTTCTGGGCGGTTCGATGGGATCGGTCGTCGGCGAGAAGCTGACTCGGCTCATTGAGGCGGGCACTGACCGTCAGTTGCCGGTGATCCTTATCGCGACCAGCGGCGGGGCGCGCATGTATGAGGGCATGTTCAGTCTGATGCAGATGGCAAAGACCTGTGGTGCTTTGGCCTATCACGCGCAGCAAAAGCTTCCCTACATCAGTGTACTGACCCATCCCACCATGGCGGGCGTTTCCGCGAGCTTTGCCACCGTGGGGGATTTGATCATTGCAGAGCCTGGAGCGATGGTGGGCTTTGCTGGCCCCCGAGTCATCAAGGACACCACCCAAGCCGAGCTTCCTCCGGGTTTCCAAACGGCAGAGTTTCTCTTGGATCACGGGTTGATCGATGCGATTGTTTCCCGAAATCTGATGAAGGAACGGCTGATGTACTACATGGACTTCCTCACCGCAGCCCGGCGCAAGGAATCGAACCGTTAATCGTCCCCGCCTGACCCTCCCTCTCCCATGCAGCCCCTCTCCCTGGCCGATCTGGCTGGCAAGATCGAACATACCCTTCTGAAGCCTGAAGCCAGCGGGGAGGCGATCGATCGCCTCTGCGCCGAGGCCATGCAACATCGATTTGTGGGGGTGTGCGTCCAGGGGTGTCGTGTCGCTCGCGCTTTCACCCGTCTCGAGGGAAGTGATGTCAAGGTTGTGGCTGTAGTGGGCTTCCCATCGGGTGCGATGGAGGGGGATGTGAAGCGCTACGAGACGGAAGTGGCGGTGGACAGCGGTGCGGCTGAGATCGACATGGTTCTCAATGTTGGGCGGTTTAAGGACGGCGAGCATCAGGTGATTTTTCGCGAGCTGCGCGATGTGGTGGAAGCGGCTGATGAGCGTCCGGTGAAGCTGATCCTCGAGACCTGCCTTCTTAATGACTCGGAGATTGTTCAGGCGTGTGCTTTAGCTGAGGAGGCGGGCGTGAAGTATGTGAAGACCTCCACGGGTTTTGGCACCTTTGGCGCGACCTTGGAACATGTTCAACTGCTGAGGAAGAGCGTTGGACCTAAGGTCGGCGTGAAGGCTTCTGGGGGGATTCGAGATCTGAAGATGGCCCTCGCGATGATCGTGGCAGGGGCGAGTCGCCTGGGCACCTCCTCCGGGGTCGCGATTCTTGAGGAGCTCGAGAGCCACCTGAAAGAGGGCTGAGCCCGACAGATTACCCCTCCGCAGGCCGTAGACTATCGTGCTGCAAGTTGCCCGCCAGGGTTAGGTTTGGCTCCAGGGCTTTCCGGCCCACGGCATGCTGGAATCAAAGTCCGGCTGCCGGTTTTTGGAGCAATTCTTCTGCATGCTTGCGTGCGGCGTTGGACTGGCCGCCTAACATACGAGCGATCTCGGTCACCCGATCCTCTTTGGAAAGTCGGTCGATCTCCGAGGTGGTCCTCCCATTCTTGATCTGCTTGCTAACCACATAGTGTGTGCTGGCTGACGCCGCCACTGGGGCGAGATGCGTGATGCATAAGACCTGCCGCTGGCGGGCGATCTGCGCCATCTTTTGTCCTACCACCTGGGCCGTTTCGCCTCCCACATTCGCATCCACCTCATCGAAGACCAGCACCGGGACCTCGTCCTGCGTCGCCAGCACCGTCTTGATAGCCAGCATCACTCGCGCCATCTCCCCTGACGAGGCGATCGAGCGCAACGGCTGGGAGGGTTCCCCGGGATTTGGGGCGAATTGAAACTCGATCTCATCCAGTCCTGTAGCCCGGGGAGCCAGGGCGAGCTCTGCCTCTGTCTGAGTCCGGAGGCGCAGATCAAACTGGCTTTGTTTGAAGCCCAGCTCCTGGAGTTGTCGTGAGACGTCCTTTGAAAGTTTGGGCGCGATCTTTGCCCGCTGCTGTGAGAGCTCCATCCCCGCTTTCCAAAGCCGACTCTGGATCTGCGACATCTGGCTTCTCAAGCGGATCAGCTCCTCCTCGCGGCCTTCCAGACGCTGCAGCTTGTCGGCGGCCTGGGCTCCGAACTCGATGACCTCGGTTAGGGAGCCTCCATATTTGCGCTTGAGCGATTGGATCAGCCCGAGCCGTTCTTCCAGCTCGGAGAGTCGGCTCGGGTCGGATTCCAGCCGGTCGGCATAATGCGATACAGCCTGGCTGAGTTCCTGGATCAGGGCGACCGATTGAGCGTGCAGATCCTGCAGATCCCGAGCCGATGGGTCGAGACGCAGGAGCTCCTGGAGGCTGCGTCCGAGCTGTCCGGCTTGAGTGATGATGGCCGAGTCGCCTTCGGAGAGTAGCTCCATGGCTCCGCGGGATAGCTCCATCAGCCGCGATACATTGCTCACACGCTGGAGTTCCTCCTGAAGCGGCAGCTCTTCGTCCGCCTGCAGGCGACCTTGGGCGATCTCCTGCACCTGGAAGCGCAGCAGGTCGAGCTGCTGAGCGTAAGTGCGTTCGTCGACCACGAGTTCGTTTGCCTGTTGCTGAAGCTCCTTAAGTTGGCGGCCAAGCTGGGTGAACCGCTCTCGCGCTTCGTCCAGCGCTCCGAACGCGTCCAGCATCGCAAGCTGCCGGGAGGGGTGGAGCAGGGATTGATGATCGTGAGGGCCGTGCATGTCGACCAGCCAGGCTCCGAGCGTGGAGAGAGTGGTGAGGTTTGTGGGCGAGCCGTTGATGAACTGGCGGTTGGTGCCGCTGGCGCTGAAGCTGCGCTTCACCACGAGCTGATGATCCTCGCAGGGTTCGAGCCCGCTCTCATCGAGGAAGGCCTTGAGCGGCGCTCGGAGTCGGGTGGTGTCGAAGACTGCTTCGACCGTGCAGGAGTCTTCGCCGGAACGGATCAGGCCCCGGTCAGCGCGCTGTCCTAGGACCAAGTTCAGCGCGCCCAGGATGACCGACTTGCCTGCGCCGGTCTCGCCGGTGATGACATTTAGCCCTGGCTCGAGCTCCAGGGTCAGATCGGTCACGAGGGCGAGATTCTTGATGCGCACAGACACCAGCATAGGGCGCATGGTGTCGGGCGGCTGGCTGCGGGGCAAAGAAAATCGGCGTGAGCGGCCGACGGCCACCTGGCGGAACGTTGCGTGCCTGACGTTCAGGCCAATCGCTCTTGCGCTCAGGCTGGGGCGCGCGCCTCACGCTGATTCCCGCGTCACAAGGATCGCTGCGGGCTCAAACTATTGAGAGGCGCACGGAGCAAACGTGCGCACAACCTACTTCCTCATCCCGGGAGGCATCGGGCTGAACAGCCTCATCTCAAAGCCCTGCGGAGTGAATTCGCCCGTGTAGACGCTGCGATGAAAATACTTGGAAACTTGATCGAAGGGCGGCAAGAGGGTGAAATCTAGCCAACCCTTGAACGCCTTGGCGTCCTCGTCCCACCCAAAGGTCGAAGCGATCGGCAATCCAGCGACCAAATTTGCCAAGGATCCGGATTCCTTTTTCAATACCTCAAACTGAAAGCGACCCGTTTCGAGGTCGTTCACGTAGCTAAACAGTCCCGTCCCAAGTCCCCTAATCTTTTGCGCGTCTTCCACAAGTCCAGCAACACCTTTCAGGGGCTTGGCCTTCTGCTCGGCACTCCGCAAATACTCCTCGAGTAGCGCAGGTTCCTGAGAAATAACCAGGTATCCACCATGCGTGGTAAGGCTCACCGACTCCTGCCCATCTGGCATCGCCAAGGTCAGCACCTTGTGGCCCAGAAAATCGCGCTCTTTGCGTCCAGCCTGCGCAGAAACCATGGAGCTGACAGTCTTCACCGCGATCATCAGCTTCTCGGGATTGCGCGACCCGATCAGGGTGAGCGACGGCGGAGCCGACATCGCTTCGAGGGTCCGTTCCTTCGGGCTGCGGGCGTAGCTGATGAGATCGTCACCTAGGTTACCCAGGAGATTCTTACGAAGGTCGAAGTCCGGATCCTTGTCCTTGCCGGCGGTATCCATAACCATCTTGATCAGGCTGGCACTCTGAGGGATCACTTTATTGAGGGTTTCTTCCAAAACCTGGACGGCCCGCTGCAAGTCAGCACGCGAACGGCTGAATTTAAGCACATCCTCTGGCACGAAATCCGGAGGGGCCGAATCCTTGGGTTCGAAGATGAACATCTTCACCAATCCGGCCCGCTCCCCCTCAGGAACCGTCAATTTGAAGTCTCCGAAGCTTCCCTCGGGAGTCACCCGCCCAGCATAGGACACCGAACGGATAGCCCCGACGCCAAATCCATCGATCCACTGAAGTGGGGAGCCCGCTGGACCCGCGCCGCGACGCCGGTTCTGCTCAGGAGAGTTCGCGAGCTCCTTCTTGAGCATGGCGACGATCTCCTGAACGTTTCCATACAGGTAGAAATCAGCGGGGCGAAAGACGGAGTCGCGCCAAGCCGCAAAATTGGGAGAATCCGCGAGGGTCTCGCCCGATCCACCGCCCTGAAGTGCCAGCACCTTCTCCAAACTGGCTGCCGAATTTCCCAAAAGGAGGAGTGAATCACTCTGGCCCAGAAGCCATTCGTGTCGCGTGGCGGGATCATTGGAGGCCTCCTTCTCCGGCTTCTCGGCCTTGTCCTTACCGCCTCCATCCTCGTCCTTGGCCCCACCGGGAAAGAGCGCGGACATCGTTAGCTTTAAGTCTGCGTCGTGAAAGATGAGCGTCGAAAAGTCGACCCCACGGATCTTGTCCATCTTGATCTGCCGACCTGAATCCACCCACTTCTTCCTCATGTCCTCCAGCGATTTCTTGAGCTGATTCGACTTGCTACCCGAGTCGATCAGAAAAACGAAGGGAGCCGGATCCCCCGGCTTCGCATCGGGTGCCTTGGCGAGCCATGCAAGGGTGATCTGGCCCTGCGCCAAATCTTGGTAGTTGGTCCACTGAATTCCGAATTGCTGCTCCAGTTTGGCAACAATCTCGGTTTGAAACTTGGCCTTAAACTTATCCATGATGGGCCTCATGGCCGGGTCCGAGATCAGCGCCAGCGTCGGATTCAGTCCGGCATGTGACCGCGCTTTGGACACGTCAGGGATGGTGGCTAAGCCAAGGGTCGACGCGGGCAGCAACTTGTCGGGCGGCGGCACAGCGGCAAAGGCAAGGCTGACGTGGGAAACGACAACGAACGCTGCAATGACTCGTTGAACTCGGGGAAGTATCATGGATTTGAAAAATCGGTTCGCTCGTAGAAAGTTCCAGTGAGAAAGTTCAGCCGCCACCGGCCTTTTTCGACTGAGGAAGCCGGGATTTGTTCGGAAGCTGGGGCGGCTCAAGATAGCGATACGCATTGCTAGGATTGTCGTTGTCGTAGGCATAGGCGTCTCGATGGTCGAGGAAGTAGCGCACCAGCTCAGATGGGATGGCGAAGCCCAGCCCCTCATTGAAGGTGATTTTCATGTTGGTCACCCCCACCACTTCTCCACGCAGGTTGAAAAGCGGTCCGCCGCTGTTCCCTGGATTAATCTGGGCGGTCGTCTGCAAATAGAGATTGCCGGAAACCTCGCGGCTCTTAGTGCTCACAATACCTTCTGTCACAGTTCGTTCAAACCCTAGCGGACTCCCGATAGCAAACACTCGCTCGCCCTGACCAAGGGCGTCGGCGCTCCCCAAGAGCACCCGCTTAAAGCGCGGTGCCCCCTCGTCCTCTATCCGCAGCAGAGCGAGGTCCTGGAACTTGTTCATCGCCACAATCCGCACCATTTTGTAGGGCCTCCTCTCCAACTGGCCCCGTGCGGACTGATGATACACCTCTACCGAGATCTGAGTTTCTCCCTCAATGACATGAAAATTGGTGATCAGGTACCCGTCTTCGCTGAGGAGGAAGCCCGATCCAAGCCCACCCGGGGTCCTCACCTGGACCACAGCCTCCCCCAGCTCCCGGGACCAGTCGCGCACACTGCGCTCAGGCGGGGGGGCCTTGGCCACGGAATACACCTGCCCACGCTGCTCCGCTTCCGCCACTTTTACCTCGGCAGGCTTGGATCGAACGTCCTTGTCGGTCGTGATCCGAACAATCTGGCTCCGCGGAACGGTCAAGGCGGTAAACCCAATGTCCACCACCACGGAGTCCGGCTTCTCTGCCAAGATTTTTCCGGTGATGGAATGCTGGTCACGAAGTTGGATCACATCGGCGGCGAACGCGCCCGAAGCGAAGGTCCCGGCAGCCAGAATGAATGCCAACCGAATCAGCATGAAAAACACACTAGGCGCGGGAAGCCGACATGACAAGCGCCAGCGAGAAAACTGTCATGGCCGAACGTTGAACGTTGAACGTCTGGCTACGACAGGATCAGACGGCTCCAGAGCAACGACCCATCCACAGTCGCCGCGCCTCGCGCCAGTCCTCCGGGGTGTTGACGTTGAAGAGACGATATCGGTCAGGCCGCTTCACCTGCAATGAGCCTGCCCCCAAATCCCTCGCCAAGCCCTGCAATCCAAGCCGCCCCCCGCGAATCGCACCCTCGACCCGCTCCCTCTCCTCCCTCCAAACCACGCCCGGGAAACCAAAGAGCTCTTTGTCCTTCACGAACCAGCTTCGATGTCTTCCTCGCTGACTCGCGCAACGAATCAAATCAGCCAACAGAGGCGCGTCGACGAAGGGCATATCGCAGGACAATACAACGCACCCCTCGAAACTCGTGGAGGCGAGTGCGGTCAAAATCCCTCCCAAAGGCCCGCAGCGGGCCACAATGTCCTCCCGCACGGCCCGACAAGGAAGGCCTACCTCCTTACAAGCCGCACGCAAAAGGGTCATCACCCGACGCCCACCCAATCGAAGGGTAGACTTATCTCTGCCGAGCCGACTTCCCAGCCCACCCGCAAGGATGACCGCCTCCAACCTCGGACCTGCCAATAAAACCGAAGAAGGCATGGATCAAACCTATCGGGAAAAGCCACGCTGATAAATGTCTCTCAGATCGGGTTGCATCAGCGCGGCCGAACCAGGATCTCCTCTACGATCGCGCGTTCAGGCAGCTGGATGGCCAGCAGGGCGCAGTCCGCGATATCCTGAGGCTGGAGCATCCGGGTGCGTGCTTCCGCCGGTGGAGGGCTCGGACGCTTGTCGAGCAGGGGCGTGTCGATGTCGCCAGGCAAGATGGCGCAGGCCCGAATCCCATTCCCTCGCTCCTCCGCATTGATAGCTTGGGTCAAGCCGACCATTCCAAACTTGGACATCGAATAAGCCGGTCCCGCCTTGGGGCTGGCCTGTTTCGCGGCATCCGAAACAATATTGATGATCGTGCCTGTCTTCCGCGCCCGCATCTGGGGAAGGAAGGCCTGCACGACAAAATAGGCCCCGTTCAGATTGGTGTTCATCATCCAGTGATAGTCGGCGTCCGAGAGCACCTCGAGGCTGCGACGGGGAACGTTCGTCCCTGCGGCATTGACCAGCGCATCGACGGTCACAAACTCCTGCAATACAGCCTTCCCGAGCGCCGCCACCTGCACAGCGTCGCTGATATCGCACACCCGTGGGATCAGAAGGCTTCGCAGCTCTCCCGCTTTGGCCAGGGTATCGTCCAGCGACTCCTGTCGACGCCCTACCACCGCCACCCTCCAACCTTGGCGGGCGAGCGACAGAGCGATCGCCTGTCCCACCCCGCTCCCAGCCCCAGTAACCACAGCGTTTTGACTCATGAAATGATAAAAAGTGTTCTTCGGGAATCGATCAACAGCGCCCTTAATCTAGATCTACCCACTGACGGATCTCCGCCGAGCGAACGGCGGCATCCATGACACCCTGAGCGAGCACGCCGTCGTGAAAGCTGGGGGTGCAGGGACGCTGATTACGGATCGCGTCGATGAACTCAAAGGCCTGATCGTAGCGGAAGGTCACCAGGGGATCGCCCTGGTCGGGGTCACGTGGGGAGCCTGGCCAGGTATAAAACTCGCGCGGAACTTCCAAGGTCTGGAGACCTGGGCCACCCACCTTGCCGGTTTGCAGCTTGTTCCATTCACCGGTGATGAATACGAACGAAGCTTCGCTGCCATTGACCTCCGCATAGTCCAAGCTGCGCCAACTCTCATTGCGACCACTGGCGACCTTGCTGCTTTCCAGCACGCCGGTGGCTCCACTTTGGAACTCCGCCATGATGGCCACCCAGTCCTCCAGGTCGCTGGCGGCTCCCTGTCGTTGGGGATGCACCGTTCTCGTATTGGCAACCAGTCGGCGCATGGGTCCCACCAGGAGATGCGCGAAGTCGATGCGATGGGAGAGCATATCGCCCATCTCGCCTGTTCCGGCGAGCTTCTTGACCTGACGCCAGCCCAAATTGCGCGTGCCCCAATCCTGCAGCCGACAGGATCGATAGTGATAAGGTTGGCCCAGAGCGCCCTGCTTCACCAGATGCGCCAGGTATCGCATGGCGGGAACGAATCGGTAGGTGAAAGCGGTCATGTGGCGCACGCCCGCACGATCGGCAGCCTCAGCGATGGCCCGGGTGTCGCCCACGTTCAAGGCCAGCGGCTTTTCGCAGAGGACATGCTTTCCATGGCGGATGGCAGCATGGGCGATGGGTGCATGAGTGAAGTTCGGCGTCGCAATAATCACCGCATCCACATCCTCCCGCTTCACGATCTCCTCGTAGTTTGTCGACGTCACCGTGACCCCGGTTTGTTGCCGAGCCCTTTCCAGCGTGGCCGCATCGGAATCGCAGAGAGCGCTGACGCGCACGTCCGCGCAAAGCGCGAGGCCGGGAAGATGATTTTGAAGCGTGATGCCGCCGCAGCCAACGATCGCGATGCCAAGAGTTTTCATGTGCAGTTAATCCAACGGAGGGAAACTATGCGGGGAGTTTTGCGAAACTCAAGTTTTCCATCCCAGGCCCGATACCCCCTTGGGCAAGCCGTACGAACCAATCCGAAGCGGCCTATCCCATGAACGCATGAAGACGCACTTATTCGACGGGCGGAATCGACTGGCAACCCTGCTCACCCTTGCCGTGATGGCGGGGATGATACCCCAGGGCCAGACAGCCGAACTGCCGAAATTCGCTCCCACCCCCCCCATTCAGTTGATCCGTGTGTCGCCCACCTGGCAGTCGCCGCTCGTGGGTGCGATCGGACTCCCCTCATTGTCCGGAGGGCTGGTACGATTCGCGACGGAAGAAGCGCTCTATGAAGGCGCTCCCATGGCCGTTCGCCCGTTTCTTAAAACCTCCACCTGGGTGCCGGAACGCACAGACCCTTACGCCTTTTTCCAAAAAGACACCGACCGGCTGAACTACGATTTGAACGCCAACGAACGCGGGATGACTTTTGTCGGGCGCAGCCGGCGAGGTGAGCTCGGGATCTACTCGATCAGCACCAATCGTCAAGAGCGGGCCTGGGTAAGAGGCACCAATCAAATCCCGGAGGGCAACGGCGTGTTCGAACGTCTCCAGTATCCGGTCACTCAGGGCGAATTCACCGTCTTCATCGGTTCTGGAAAGGAGGGACAAAAGGGGGTGTATCGAGCCACTCGATCCGGCATCGTGCGGATTGCCGACACCTCGACGAATACCCAGGGCAATGCGGCTCCCTTCCATGATTTCAGCTACGCTCGAGTGTCCCAGGATGGCACGGTTTACTTCACGGGCTATTCTACGAATGGGTCCGCCCTCTATCGGTCCCGCTCAGGGGAGCTAACAACCCTCCTGGATCGAAAAGCTATCGAGCCTCGCACCAAGAAGCCCTATTCGGGCGCACTCCTGGCCGGGGTGGAGGGCGATTGGGTCTATTTCACCAGCTTCGGCGGAAGCCTGTCCATCGGGCGGGTGAAGATCGATGGCTCCAGTATCGAAACTCTCGTAAACGACGCCACGCTCATCCCCGGAAGCCGCGCGATGATCGGGGCCATTAACTACGCCACGGTAAACCAGGAACGCATCCTCTTCGAGGCTGCAACGCAGGGACAGGAGTTCAGCCTCTACCTCTACGAGAAGGGCGCGGTGCGACCCCTGGTGCGCCATGGCGAGGAGCTCATGGGCGGCAAAATTACTCTGGTGCGAACCGGTCTGCAGTCACTCGAAGGCAACCGTTTCGTCTGTCTGGTCGACCTCCAAAACGACGGAGAGGAGACCTTCGAGCGTGCGGTCTACCTGGGTGAACTCACGCCTGGCAGCCTGGCAATCGCCAATAGCATCGCCAAGAAAAGCGACGATCGCAGCTGGTTCAGGCTGGGCTTTGGGCCGATTCCGGTCTTCGCCCGCGAATCCGGAAACGGTGGCACCAATGCGGCGGCCGTGCGGCTGACCGACGCCAAATAGGCCTACTCCAAGCCAAGAATGCGGCGGCCCTGCTCCGTGATCATGGACTGATGCCAGGGGGGATCCCAGACGATGTCCACTTGGGCTTCACCCACCCCATCAAGCATCAAAATCTTCTGCTGGGCGTCGCCCGCAATGGTGGCCCCCATTCCGCAACCCGGCGCGGTTAAAGTCATCTTCACGCTCACCTTGCTCCCACCCCCAGGTGTTTTCTCCACGGCCATGTCGTAAACCAAACCCAGATCCACGATATTGACCGGAATCTCAGGGTCGTAGCAGGTTCGCAGTGTTTCCCAAACCAGCTTTTCATCCACCTCCCCCTCCAGTGAGCTGGCAGGTTTCGGCAGGGACTCAGCCGGCGGCTCGACTCCCAAGGCGTCCGCATCCTTGCCCGCAATGCGAAAAAGCCCCTCATAGGTCCGCACCGTGAAGGTGCCCCCCAGGGTCTGGATGATGTCGACCTGGGTCCCCTTGGCGAGGGTCAGGCTGCTGCCATGGGGAATTTGAACCGCGTCGCACTCGCGGAGCAACTTGGTGGAGATCACTTCAGTCATGCCTGCAAATTTAGCGGACCGACCCGGTGGCGCAATCGGAATATCCAGCAACTTTCCCTTCACCGAAGGTGGCTTTCACCCTAACGTCCAGGGCTGATGTCTTCCGAGCCACAGCTGACGCCCATGATGGCCCAGTATCGGCGCATCAAGGGTGAGCTACCCAAAGATGCGCTGCTGCTGTTTCGCCTGGGCGATTTCTATGAAATGTTCTTCGAGGACGCCCAAAAGGGCGCCCAACTGCTGAACGTCTCCCTAACCAAGCGCGGGGTTGTCCCCATGTGCGGGATCCCCTATCACAGCGCCAACACCTACGTCAGCCGCATCCTCAGAGGCGGGCTCAAGGTGGCGATCTGTGACCAAGTGGAGGAGGCCAAGCCCGGCCAGTTGGTCCGCCGTGAAGTCACCCAGATCCTCAGTCCTGGAACGCATTTCGACGAACGGATGCTGGTGGCGGAGCGGAATAATTTCTTGGCGAGCGTTTGCCCCCAAGGCGGAGTCTTCGGCCTCGCCGTGGTGGATCTGACCACCGGCGATTTCAAGGCCACCGAGCTCGACAGCGAATCCGCCCTGCTCACCGAGATGGACCGGCTGCGACCGGCAGAGACGGTGGCCCCCTCTGAATCCATCCGCCTCCAAGAGCTTCTCCAAGGCCGGGCTGGCGTGCTCACAGTTTATGATGACTGGGTCTTTGCCCCCGAGACCGCTCAGTTCACCGTCCGCGAGCATTTTAAGGTCGCGGCCCTCGACGGATTCGGCCTGCGTGGTCGCGCCGCGGCCATCGGTGCTGTCGGGGGCGCGCTCCACTATCTGGGGCAACACCTCCGTCGCGACCTCTCCCATCTCACGCGCCTGAGCACCTATCAGGTGGCCGACTACCTGGTCCTCGACAGCACAACCCTGCGGCATCTCGAAATTCTCGAGCCGCTGCACCGGGATGCCGACAGAGCCAGCACCCTCTTCGCCGCCCTCAACCGAACGGTCACTCCCATGGGTGCGCGCCGGCTTCGTGACTGGCTCTCCCAGCCCCTGGCCAGCCAGGAGGCCATCCAGGCCCGGCAGGCCGTGGTGGGAGCGTTCGTCGAGAACACCGATCTCCTGTCCCAGGTGCGGACGGCACTCGCCGGATCGCGGGACCTCGAGCGCAACCTGAGTCGTCTGAGCGTGGGCTCCGGCAATGGCCGCGACCTGCTCGCCCTCCGCACCGGGCTTGAGCCCGTCCCCAACTTGCGTGCCCTCCTCGACGGCGCGGTGGACGCAGCTCGCACCCAGCCGCCGACCGGCTCACTGCTCCCAGACCCGGACCCGGCAGCGCTCGGCCTGCTCGACACCCTGGCCCGCGCCATCGTCCCCCAACCCGCGCTGGTCGAGCTCATTGCAAGATCCATCGTCGACGAACCGCCCCTGGCGGTCAAAGAGGGCGGGCTCATTCGTGAAGGCTTCGACCCCGCCCTGGACGAGCTCCGCACCGGAGCCCGGGAGGGCAAAGATTGGGTCGCGCGGCTCCAGCAGGAGGAGATCCAACGAACCGGTATCAGCTCTCTGAAAGTCCGCTTCAACTCGGTCTTCGGCTACTTTATCGAGGTCACCAAGTCCAATCTGGACAAAGTCCCAGCCCATTACATCCGCAAGCAAACGATCGCCAATGGCGAGCGCTTCATCACTCCCGAGCTCAAAGAGATGGAGGGGAAGATCCTCGGGGCCGAGGACCGGAGCATCCAGCTGGAGTATGAGCTCTTTTTGAAAGTGCGGGAGGAAGTTCTGACCTGGCTGCGTCCCCTTCAAGAGACAGCCGCCGCCCTCGCGCAGCTCGACGTCCTCTGCAGCTTCTCCGAGACGGCGAGGCTCCGCGATTACTGCCGACCCGTGATCGGCTCGGAGGGCTTGCTTGAAATCGTGGACGGGCGCCATCCGGTGCTAGAGCAGCGAGTCAGCGAGGAACGCTTCGTCCCCAACGACACACACCTTTCCACCGCAGGCCCGCAGGTCGCGCTCATCACCGGTCCGAACATGGCAGGCAAGAGCACCTATCTACGCCAAGTGGCACTGCTGGCCGTGCTCGCGCATACCGGTTCGTATCTCCCAGCCAAGTCGGCGCGCATCGATCTCATTGATCGCATCTTCACACGCATCGGCGCGAGCGACGACCTCGCTCGCGGCCAGTCCACCTTCATGGTGGAGATGAGCGAGACCGCCAATATCCTCAACAACGCCACCGCGCGCAGCCTCATCGTGTTGGATGAGATCGGACGCGGGACCAGCACCTTCGACGGCCTCAGCCTCGCCTGGTCCATCGTGGAACATCTGCACAATGCGGTCGGGGCCAAAACACTCTTTGCGACGCATTACCACGAGCTCACCGAACTGTCTGGACGCCTCTCCCGGCTCAAAAACTACAACGTAGGAGTCCGGGAGTGGAACGATCAGATCGTCTTCCTGCACAAAATCCTGGAGGGGGGTACGGACAAGAGTTACGGGATCCAGGTGGCGCGCCTCGCCGGTGTACCCCGGACAGTCATCGATCGGGCCCGGCAGATCTTGGTGAATCTGGAGGACAGTGAACTCACCCCGGAAGGCTCGGTCAGGCAGACGTCTCGTCATCGCGCGGAACGCGACAAGCTTCGCACACTCAAGCCGAGTGCCCAACTGGATCTCTTTGCGCCTCCCCCAACCGATCCACAGCCGGAATAAAGGTCGGAAGGGAGGCTCAGAACTCCTGACCTAGAGTGGAATCAGGCTGAGCCCACTTGGCGATAGACGAGGCGTAGCGAGGGAGGGAACTCCTGTCCCCCATACGGCTCATCGCTTGCCGAGGCCTGGGATCCCTCCAGGATCCTTCCACTAAAACAGAGAACCGGTGGTGTCGTCCCGGAGGTCCTCAACCGACCGGCTATGGGCTGTGATCCCTTCGGGATCAGGAGCGGAGATTAAATCTCGGTTCTTCAAGTTCAGGGAAAGGGAGGTGAAACCGCCAATCTACGCTTATAGGGCTGGTATAGTTTTCCTATGCGATTTCCCATCAGCAACGATCAGCGTAGATGAGCGGTTTCTCATCGGACGCTCTCTGGGAGAGGAACCCGGAGGGTTCGAAGCCGGTAGCCCCGGGTTGACCGAAGGGACACCCGGGGTTGCCGCGCAGCCAACATCACGACCCTGGCGGGGTCGCACGGGAGCGGAACGGATCAGAGGGTAACCACTCCCAGAAAGAGGCACGCCGATTTTCATAATGAGTTTCCTGTTCCGTTTGGACCTGCTCACGGACCATGAACTTATTACCATGAATTCACCTCCCCGTCCTCCAAGTTCATGGAAAGAGGCCATAAATGTAACCGCGAATGGACACGAATAGACGCGAATACGAAAAAGGCTCCTGGGTTGTAACTTCTGGATAAACGTTCTTTGGAGTTCATGCGCGGTGGCTCAGGACTATTCTTTCCCACTCCAGAAAAGGAAGCACAGGGTCACCCATTGGAGCATTAGGTCTTCTTGCGATCAACTGGCAGCCAACAATCCCCCCCCGTCGGTCGTAACCCGTTTGCTTCGCCCTTCCTAGGGTCGAATCAACGGGAGGCTTCCCGGCAAAGAAAAGCGGGCCTTGGCACGCACACAGAATTTTGCACCAAGACCCGCCACCCGCTCCTCCGAGAGGGACATTGTTCGTTGAACTGCTCAAGGCAGCTTCAGCCGAAAGAATCGCTTAGCCTCGCTAAGTGGTAAAACCACCTTCTGCCGGTCTTCTTCCAGAACAGCAGGTTGAATCACGGGCTCCCACCGGGCATCCGCACCAAGCTCGTCAGCCACCTCGAGGATCGCGTCCGTCGCGATGCTTGGCCAAGAAAGTGCAAAGCCCGTGGAGGAGACACCATACGTCAACTCAGGTCCGACATCAGCCCCATTCGCAGCCAAAATCGCCTGCTTCATCGTGGTTGAAAACGAAGCGGCAGCAATTGTGTGGAAAAGGTATCCGTAGCCTGGCCCGGGCGACCTTTCTGAACAGCCAAACGATCGCGACTCTCCGGGAAGGAGCAATCCTTGAAGCTTTTGCTCCAGTTCCCCGCCAAAAACCGTGCTCAACCGAAGGACCAGCGTATAACTGATGCTCTCGTACTGATGTGTATTTAGAATCCGCAGTTCAAGGCCAGTGGAACCGCACCGCACCTGTGTATTCTCGTAAGTTGAGAGATAATCTTTCGCCTCACGAATCGTCACCTTAACGGTTTTCGAGGCAGACCGTTCGCCATCCGAAGCGAACAAGCGTAGGACATACACACCCGGTGCGGTGAAAGTGGCTGTAGTGGCAGGCTGAGACGGGTTAAAAATGGAAACATCGCCGGGGCCACTCACCTTAGTCCAAGTGATTGACAATCGACCTGGGAACGGGAGTCCATCGTCTGTCGCGGTTCCGTTGAGCGATGCGGTATCCCCGAAATCAATCGCCTGATCGGAACCAGCGCTTACCACCGGCGGATCATTTGGCGGAGGCGGCGTTTCTTCACCGGCAACAAAGACCGTCACCGCGCTACTGGACGTAGTGGCACCGTCGGTGGCAGAAAGTCGGAGCACATAGCTGCCAGGCGTACCGAAGCTCGCGATGGTACTGGCTGCGTTTACGGGGTTGAACGTCACAGAACCTGGTCCGGTCACTTTCCCCCAAACTAGAGTCAGCCGCCCAGGCGGGTTCGGTAAGCCGTCATCTGCGACTGAGGCTGTCACGTTGGCCGTTGCAGGGAATACCACAGTCGGCACAGGATTGATTGTTACCACGGGTTTGCCGTCCGAAACGATGCTTTGGAAGACAACTCTTACGTCATCAGTTCTCGTCCTTGAACCGTCAGATGCCGAGAAACGAAATACGCCTCATCAGCAGAATCTGTGGGTAGTCGGTGGTTCCGGAAGTCGACCAAGATTGTGATAGAGAGCGGTTTCCATGGCATCATAGGTGCGGAATCCATAGGAACGTCTGGTCACAACTCGAATCTTGTTGTTGAGTCCTTCGACCGCG
>CAMAVD010000071.1 GCA_945861575.1 Akkermansia muciniphila | reverse complement strand
CGAATGCCTCAAACGTTCCCGAACCTCGTCAGGCAGCGGCAGCGTCCCCTGCCCTGACAGCCAGACCAAGGCTCCGGAAAGGTCCAAAAACTCTCCTTCCAACTGCGCCTCAAACGCCGCAGCGGTAACCACCCCCATCGGCTTGCCCGCTGGCATGCCCAACTCCAGAAGATGGCGCCCCTGTAGGAGAGGACGCGGAGCGCTGACATGGAGTTGGAGTTCCTCCGATCGTCTCAACAAGGTATGGATCGAGTCCGGCACGAGGGCCGGTCGGGGTGGCCTACCCATGATATCTGCCGACATGACCACACATAGACCCGCGATGGTTTCAGGCCTCATGCGGTTGGCCAAACGGCGGATGGCCCGGTCTGTGGAGGTTTGCATATGCGCCAAATGATTATCTACCAGCGGTGCCACCCGTTCCTGGACTTCGTTAGGCATGCCGACTCGCGCAAGAAAGTCGGCAGCGACCGGCACCCCGGCCCCCTCATGTTCGGGTGAGACAATTCGCAACCGTCCCCCCTTCATCTCTTCCCGGGTGGTGGACGGTTTGCCAAAGTCATGCGCCAAGATCGCCAACATCCAAACGATCCGGGACATCTCATCCGCTTGGCGCCAGGACTCCAACCCGGCCATGGCATCGCAGCAATGAGCGGTATGGACAAAGACGTCCCCCTCCGGATGCCACTCAGGATCCTGGGGGGTGCCACGGAGACGATCGATTTCCGGAAAATGCTCGATCCAGCCACTCTCTACCAGAAACCGCAGACCTTTCGATGGACGCTGACTGCGGGCTGCCCACTTCATCCACTCGTCCCGCACCCGATCCTTGGCCAACTCCGGGTAGGTTCCGCGAATCGAACGGCAGAGGGCGAGCGTCTCCGGATGAGCCTCCAGGTCAAAACGCCCGACGAACTGCATCCCGCGAAGCACACGCAGAGGATCCTCGGAAAAAGCCAGGCTCGTATGCCGGAGAACCCGAGCCTCCAAGTCCCGCAGCCCTCCGTGGCAATCCAAAATCTCCCCCACCCTAGGGTCATACATCAATGAATTAAGGGTGAAATCCCGTCGGGCCGACGCCTCGGTCAGTGACAGGGACGGGTCGAAGTCCGCCTGGAATCCGCGGTGGCCTGCCCCCACCTTGGAATCCCGCCGAGGCAGCGAAAAGTCGTAAGTCTCCCCTGGAGCGACGGTCAGTTTGATCACACCGAACGAACGACCCACACAATCCACTCTTCCGAACCTCCCGAGAACCTCGCTCACCGCCTCGTAGGTCTGGCCGAACACCTCCACATCAAAGTCCTTGCCGGGCAGGTTCAGCAGCGCATCACGAACGCTGCCCCCCACCACATAGGCTTTGTACATGGTCGCTGGCCCGCAGAGGATCTCCCGGAGGTGGCCTGGTAACTCAAGTTTGAAGGACGTTCGGACGACGGACATAGCAGCATTAGAAAAACCTCCCGGCCAAAACGTCCAGCAGATACTAGATCAAACCGAGCACCGAACGGACATAGGTGCCCTGGCGAGCCAGGATCCCGACCAAAAAAAACCCAGAAACCTACTCAAAGTGACCCTGGTTCGCTTGCCTCATTTAGTTACTGTGATATCCTATAATTATCCAGCGCCGGAGGGCGCAGGATCCAGGTTATGATCGCCCTAAACAACAGTTCGTTACTCTGCGACGGGGATCTGATTTTCATCCGCAGTGGCAGCTATCTCTACCAAAAAGTAGCGGACATGACCCGGACCTGGACCTCCCACGTTGGCGTCCTTTTCGGGGGAGAGCATGGTGAATGGATGGTTGCAGAAAGCCGGGTACCCAAGGTGGTCTACACCCCCCTCGAGACCTTCCTGTCCCGGTCTGTAAGCAGGCGTTTTGCAGTGGAACGGCTCCGACAGGGCCTTGAGACGGATGCTATCAAAGAACTCCGTCATGCGGCGAACAAGCGCATGGGGCGTCGCTACGATCTCGGTTTCGACTACGATGCCCGGGGGGAGTTTTGTTCCAAATTCGCTCATGAGATCTATCTGGAAGCCCTGGGGGTTGAGATCGGCAAAGTAGAGACTTTCCGGGAGGTGGTCGAGAAAGGTTCTGGAGTGCCTCTGTGGTTCTGGCGCCTCTGGTTCCTAGGATCCATCCCCTGGGAACGCCGAACAGTTACCCCGGCCAGTATTTTCCAAAGCCCCCTCCTGCAGGCAATCATCCAGCCGACCACCCTCCAAAGCGACCCCAAGCAGGCCACCCCCTGCCACTGGCCGAGGCTTCTCAAGGCCCTCCCGCTTCGCACACCCGCCGTCGAGACTCCGAAAACACTTTCCACCCCCTCTTAGCGGGAACGACTTGGGCGAAGCTGGAGTTCCTAAAGCCCCCCAAATCGTCGATGCCTCCCCGCATATAGTTCCAACGCGGCAAAGAACTCAGCGCGACGAAAGTCAGGCCAGAGCGTGGGAGTCACAACAAACTCTGAGTAGGAAATCTGCCAGAGCAAAAAGTTGCTCACTCTCATTTCGCCGCTTGTGCGAATCAAGAGATCGGGATCCGGCAGCCACGAGGCATACAGGTTTTGGGCAACGATGTGCTCGGTGATTTCCGCAGGGTCCAGAGCTCCGTCCTGGACCTGCTTAGCGATGTTGCGAATCGCATGCACGATCTCAGTGCGACCTCCGTAGCTCAATGCAAGGACGAGGGTGAGACCGTTGTTCCGAGCCAGATGCTGGCTGGTTTTCTGGATCTGTTCTTGGACAAATTCAGGAAGTCGATAGATCTGGCCAATCACCTGAAGACGAACATTGTTGCGGTCCAATTCGGCTAGCTCGTTCTTGAGATACCGAGCCAGATACTTCATGAGAGTGTCCACCTCATCCTTGGGTCGATTCCAGTTTTCGACGGAAAAAGCATAGAGAGTGAGATACTTGATACCGACCTCAGCTGCCGAGCGTACCAGGTGGCGGACAGACTCTGCTCCCTGACGGTGCCCCTCCACCCTCGGAAGCCCGCGGGACTTCGCCCAGCGCCCATTGCCATCCATGATCACGGCAACATGGGTCGGCAACACGGCAAGGGCCTGTGGGCTTAGACTAGAGTTTGAGGCACTCATCCGGGGTCAATTTAGGATGCTGCCCCAGAGGAAGTCCACGCAAGAACCGCTGAGGCTTTCCTTGTGCAGCGTCTGAGATAGACTTCCACCTGTCGAGGTCAAGCCAACCGACCGCCCCAAGCGGGAAGTCTCCGAAGCTCTGGTAGGTGTATCTCGAGGTCTGTGAACGGATCTCTCAACGCATGCATCCCTCATGCATTGCCCAAAAGTGGCTTCGTATCCCCACGCCTCAGGGTAAAGAAGAAGCTCGTCCCTTCACCCATCTTTGACTCCACCCAAATTTTGCCTCCATGTCGCTCAATCACTCGCTTGCAAATCGCCAGGCCGATCCCTGTTCCAGGATACTCCTCGCGGGTATGCAAACGCTGAAAAATCTGGAACACCCGTTCGAAGTGTTCCGGGTCGATCCCAATCCCGTTATCATGAATCTCAAACCGCCAAAAGGTGTCGGGCTGCTCGATCGCGGGGGTGCAACTGATCTCCACCTCCGGAACGCGCGCGCCCCGGAACTTAATGGCATTGCCGATGAGGTTCTGCAGGACCAATCCAAGTTGGGATGCGTCTCCCAAGACAAAGGGAAGCGGCTCGGAGCGGATAACAGCCCCCGCCTCCGCGATGCGCAGGGTCAGATTGTCCTGCACGCGAGTGAGGACCGCGTTGAGGTCCACCGGAACCGGGGTCTGCACCTGAGTACCCACACGGCTGTAAGCCAAAAGGTCCAGGATCAATTGATCCATCCGCTGAGCACCATCGACCGCGTAGTGGATATATTCGTCGGCCTCAGGACCCAGCTTGCCCTTGTAGCGTCGCTCAAGGAGTTGGAGATGCCCGGAGATCATCCGAAGCGGTTCCTGAAGATCGTGGGAGGCAGCGTAAGCGAACTCTCCCAGTTCACGGTTCGATCGCTGCAACTCCCCCGTACGCTCGCCAATCTTTTTCTCCAGATCCTCGTTGAGTGATTTGAGACGGGCCTCCACCTGCTGCCGCTCAGAAACCCGCCTCTCCAGACTGGCTGCCATCTCATCGACCGCTCCGGCCAATTGCTCAAGCTCGCCCCCTCGATGAGGAAGGCCGGTACGAGCAGCGAGATTCCCTTGGTGCAGTTCCTTCGCAACTCGAAGCAAGGGTTTGAGCCAGCGGACAACGAAACGGTCGGTTCCAAACCAAGCGAGCAGCATGGTCAGAAGAATCACCGCTCCGGTCACGACAAGATTGCGAGTGAGAATGGCGCGCGACGCTGCGAAGGCCGCCCGGGTCGGCACCCCGATTGCCACTCTGAGCAGCGGAGCATCCTCGTCACCGACCAACCGTGCCAAGGAGTAGAAGCGGGATTCCCCATCATGACCCTCGCGCTCAAAAAATCCGGCCGCCTGCTCCTTCCACGGAGAGCCTGTGAGAACGGGGCCCGCATCCTTGCCAAGAAAAGAACCCGGCTCCGAAGGCTTAGGATAGTGAAGAAGAACCCGTGACGAGGAGTCCAACACCACCAAAGAGGACTTCTCGGGAAGCTGGGCATCCTCCACGAATTTGCTGATCCAGCCCAGGTCCAAAGCCGCATGGATCGCTCCAAGAAAGAGACCGTTGGTGCGATCCAAAATCGGATGGGCGATGTGCAGCATCGGCCTTCGAGTAGCGGAGTCGATCTGGAACTCGCCCAAGACCAGCCCCTGCTGTGTCCTCGCCTTCTGAAACCAGGATCGCCCCTCGGCCGGCCACTCTTTTACCGGATCAGTCCCGGTAGCGGTCACGCGACCGGAGCCGTCCACAACAGTCAGAAGCAGGTAGCCCGGATGCAGATCCAGAAGCCGCGAGAGCATCAATGAATCCTGAGGCCGATTTGTCGAGGCCCGCCACCGCTCCATCTGCGTGAGGGTTGAGAGCAGCTGGCGCGCGGTTTCCAACTGCTGATCCTGTTGCTGGGACACAATACGCGCAAGGCGCAGGACCGAGAGCCCGGCCTCCTGCCGTGCATCACGGCTGTGTTCGAAGAAGGTGTTCAGGATCAGCACTAACAATGGCAACGCCACCGCGGCAATGAGGAGCAAAAATCGAGTCCGTAGGCGCTGGAAAATCGGCGGCCTCTCAGACCCCGGTTGAGTCGATGGCTCCGGGGGCCACTCTATGTTGGCGGGGCGTTGAGTCATCCAGCAAAGCCCGTGGATTCCTGGACCGACGCGACGAAGGCGGGGAGAGCATCCCGACCGCTGAGCGATAGAATGCGCCGCGCCACTTCCACGAAAGCATCCATGTCCATGGGTTTCGTGTAGAACCAGCTTTTCTCAAAACGCGACACCCAAAGCTTGTCATCGTCGGAGGAAGAACTGGTCAGCACCACCACAGGAACGTCCGCCCACTCAGCCTGAGCCCGAAACTCAGTCAGAAACTGGCGGCCATCCTTGCGGGGTAGTTGCAGATCGAGAAGGACCAAGTCGAGTTCAACCAGACGGGCTGAGGGACCCGGACGCAGGGCCCTCATTGCGGCATCCACAGTGGTGACCCATCGAAGGCGCACATCCGCCTGGGCTTCGCGGAAAGCTTCCTCAGCCAACCGCACATCCCCCGGGTTGTCTTCGATGAGAAGGATCTCTATCGGTCTTCGTCCGCTCATAGCATCTGCAGTGTATCCGTGAGTCGTTCCGGGTTGGCAGGGCAACCCTGCCCTGACGGGAGGATAAACTCAATTGAGAAATTTTCCCGATCATTCGTCCTGCTTGAGCGGGTGGACAGAACGTCGTCTCTGGGTAAACCGACAGGTCTCTCGATAGCCCACAGACCAAGCAAGATCGAAGGCCGCCTGGAAATCAGCCCCCACCTCCTTAGGCGCATGGGCATCTGAACCAAAGGTGATCGGAACCCCTTTCTCGAATGCCATCCGCGTCAGCTGTGGGCTGGGGTAAATCTCTTTACAATCCTTCCTCAGTCCGGCTGTGTTGAGTTCCATGGCCACGTCAGCCCGCTTGGCCTCATCGAGGAAGCGCTCGAACAACGGGGCACAATCCCGCTCCGGCCGAAAGCAGAACTTCTTTGGAAGATCCGCATGGCCTATGATGTCGAACAGGCCCGAGGAAGCCGCCTGAGCCAAACGCTCAAAGTACACGGACCAAACCTCCCAAGGATCCCGCTTCTTCCATTCAGAAAGCTTGGTCGGATTGTCGATATCCCAGGACTCTGAGATGTAATGGACGGAGCCAATGAGATAGTCCCACGGGTATCGCTCAGAGAGCTGTCGAATCCAGTCCTCATGCCCAGGGATATAGTCCACTTCAAGGGCTAGTTTGATACGGAGTTGAGGAAACTCCCGACGTGCCCGCTCCACGGCTTCGACATAGCGGGGCATGGCCGAATCATGCATACGCCAGTCATCAAAGTCGTCCCGAGGCATCGGGCTGTGCTCCGAGAAACCGATCTCATCAAGTCCCCGTGCGACAGCATGCGCCGCTAGGTCTACAGGTTCCCCCACCGCATGGTGGCAGAGAGGGGTATGCATATGGTAGTCAGCGGGCCAAATCATTGCATGCTGAGTGTGCCCGCTCCCCCGCTTCCGAGCCAGCTGTTTTTCGCCCGCGTGTCAGCTCTGTCAACTCTGTCAGCTCTTCCTTCGCTGGAAAATATATCGCAGCCTGTCACAGCACTCTCCAGATGATGGCTCAGCAAAACAAGCTTCACCGCCCGCCGCACGCCCAGGGTGGATCAGTGCCGACAGGCGGCTACGGTGGAATGACGGGGGAAGCGGTGGATCCCCTGTTCGTGTTCAGTCCGCGACCAAAGGACGGCTCTACGGCCGGGGAGGAAACCCGGGCAGGCTGTTCCAAGCGCTCCACGCGACCAAGGCGCCGGACCTCCTGGTAAACCCAAAGGCCGGACAGCAGCAATCCAGTGCCAAAGAGAAGTCCCATGATGGTCAACGTGCGCCGAACCACACGCGGATCGATCGGTGTCTGAGAGGGCAAATCAGTCATGGCACAGCCATAGTCCAGATGGAATAAAGACAGCCGGGGCGCAGCGTCGGCAGGCGAACCCCAAGGTCCACGCTCACCGGACGGGCCTGCGCCTTTCCAAACAGACGGAGAAAGTGGCCAAAATCGAAAAGCGGACTGAGCTCGATCAGTTCGGGATTGTCGAGATTCGCAAGTTGCTTCACCCGCTCGACGGCCACCTTCAGCCCCCCCAACTCGTCGACGAAACCGAGCTCATAGGCCTCTTTTCCAGATAAAATGCGCCCATCCGCGTAGTCCGCCCACTTGGAATTCAAAGTTCGCCCCCGATTCGCCGAGTCGCTGTTTTTAAGATTCAAAGCGTTCGCCCTTGTTCGCCCCTCACCGACCACCTGCTTGAACCTTTGGAAGGTCTCGTCGACCATGCGCTGCACCATATCACGCTCTTCCTGAGAGATCTCTTCTTCACGCTTCTCACCACTCAGCATGTCCTTGAAGCGCCCACTCTTGAAAACCTCAGGTCGCATGCCGACCTTGTCCATAAGGCCGCGGTAATTATAGCCGTGCATGATCACCCCAATACTGCCCGTGATGGTGAGCGGATTCGCCACAATCCAACGGCAAGGGGCTGAGATATAATACCCACCAGAAGCGGCGAGGTTCCCCATCATCGCAACAACCGGCTTCTTGTGCTTTTCCTGAAAATCAGCCAGCAGCCGATGCATATCATCCGAGGCCAGAACCTCCCCGCCGGGAGAATCCACTTTCAGCAGCACGGCTTTGATGTGATGGTCTGACGCCGCCTGTTTCAACTGCTCCTCCAACAAATCCACCAGACTATGACCGACGCTCTCCAGAGGAGAACTGCTGATCACGCCATTGATGGGGATCACCAGCACACGCTCATGTTTATCCCCTTCCTGTTTAACAACTTCCTGCAATTGAATCGCCGAATCGGAACTCGACCCATGACCCGCTGATACCGCACCGGAAGCGATTCGGCTCACGAAACCGCCCACCGCAAGAAACAGCACGAGCAGCACACCCCCAACGACGACAAGAGTGATACCGATCGTCCACCCCAGGCCGCGTCCTCGACGCTCCGGAGCCACCTTGGCCGCGCTCGCCCGAGGGGGGGCCGGTGGTGCCGACGGAGGCGGAGGCAAGGGGGGCGGAGGAGTGCCGCCCTGCCCCGTGAATTCACTCGTCCCGGGTGTTCCGGTGGATCCAGATTGATCGTCCATAGGGGCGGCAACTTAGACAATCTAGGGGCATCCAGCAAGGGCGGGCTAAAAATAGGCGCACACTTTGCTGCTTCACATCGTTGACATCCCCGCCAGATTCGATACAAATGCGCGCTCCGACGCTTGACGTCACCACCGATTTAATATGCCGAACACGAAGTCAGCCGAACGCCGCGTGCGCAACAGCGCTCGCCGATCCTCTATCAACCGCCGGTCGAAGAGCCGCCTAAAGACCCTTGAGCGTCGCTTGAGCGACGCCATTAAGACCGGCAAGAAGGACGAGGCGTCCAAGGCGCTGAGCTTGGTCAGCGCAGCCTTCGACAAGGCCGCCAAGAAAGGCGTTGTGCACTGGCGCAAAGCAGACCGTAAGAAGTCGCGCCTAGCCATTGCCGTCAAGAAGACCCCGGCCCCCAAGGCCTAATCTTCCCTAACCCAAAGAGCTTCAGCCGGTGGCAGGTCTCAACCTACTACCGGCTTTGTGCTGTACGCTGAGATATTTGCAGCGCCCCTCGTAATCGTAATCGGCTAGCCGTCGTTCTCGCCGCCGAGGCGTTGGTCGTGCAGTCGGTAGCTCGAGTTGGCTTTGATTAGGGCCACGAGCATCGAGACAATGCGCCACAACTGGTCTCCCACAGCGAGAGACTTTGGCACGTTCCTGAGAATCGACTCCAGCCAGGTGATGAAAGTCAGGGCGGCCTGGTAAACTCCCAGCTTTTCGTGGTCGAGACGGCGGCTCATGTGACTCCGACTCCGACTCCGACTCCGACTCCGATTACGATTACGAGGGGGAGCGGATTGACGCGAGTGCAAAATACTTCCAAGCGCCCACTCTGTAAGTTCTTGATGGGGCGCTTCCTTCTTCCGTCGTCGAAGGCGACCGTTTTGCTGAGATGCGCACACCTTCCCCCACCCCTAAAATTCGCTCTAGCCTCTCCCCCCATCTCATGGCATAAGATAGGGCCTATCCTATTCTCATGAAACCGTTCCTGCTGATTCTATCGTGTGTCCTTCTACCCTGGCTTGGAACGTTGCGGGGTGGCACCCCCCTCATCCTCTCGGAATTCATGGCGAACAACACCCGCACCGTCACCGACGAGGACGGGGCGTTCTCCGATTGGATCGAGATTTACAACGGCGGAAAGGAAACGGTGAATCTATTAAACTGGTCGCTCACGGATAGCGCCAAGAACCTGACCCAATGGCGTTTTCCCGCGACCAACCTCCCACCAGGCCGCTTCCTGCTGACCTTCGCCTCAGGGAAGAACCGGCGGAGCCCCGGCTCGGCCTTGCATACGAATTTTCGCCTTGCCGATTCCGGCGAGTTCCTCGCTCTCGTTGCCCCGGATGGATTGTCCATTGCCACCCAGTTTAACCCATCCTTTCCTCCGCAGTCTCCGGACGTCTCTTACGGTCTCGCTGCGCACGGAACTCTTTCGACTCTCGTCCCGTTAGGGGCGGAGGCACGGGCCTGGGTGCCAAGGGACGCTTCGCTCGGTAGCACCTGGCTGGATCCCGATTTCAACGACGCGGGATGGATCCACGGCACAACAGGCGTCGGTTATGAAAGGAGCTCTGGTTACGCGTCCCTGCTGGGCCTGAATCTACTTTCCTCGTCCCTACCGGAAGGCCTCAGGCTGGATGCCAATGGCGACGGCATCAACGAGAACAATTCTGTCTATGTGAGGATTCCCTTCCTGCTGCCCGCGTCCTCAACCTTCAACACCCTGCGACTCCGGATGCGTCATGATGACGGCTTCGCCGCTTATCTCAATGGACGACGCGTTGCGGCGGACAACGAACCCGCAGACCTGGAGTGGAATGCCCGCGCCGCCAGCGACTATGGGGACGCCACAGATGTGATGATCGCCATCACTTACGGACCCGGGAACCAGATCACGCTCTACCGCAACGGACAGATCTACGCAGACCCTTCACGCGCTTCCACTGGAACCCTCCAAACCTACCCTGCGCGGATTGCAGATGTGCTCATCGGAAAACGCCATGAGGATCTGGCGGAGGGCGGCACCGCGACCGGTGTCGATGGATTCCTGGCGGCATCGGTCAACGAAGCTCGCATTTACGGCGCCCCTCTCACCGCATCCGCGATCAGCAATCTCTTCCGCCTCGGACCGGTGAGCGGGGCAGAGCCTCCTCAAGTGAGCCCGACATTCCCCCTCCTTCACCTCTGGTCCTTCAACGACGGCACGGCACGCGATCTTGTGGGACAGGCCAACGGCAGACTTGTCAATGGCGCTCGCATCGAACAGGGACGTCTCGAGCTCGACGGCATCAACGACTACATGCGCTCGGCTCGTATCGGCACAAACATCAGCACGCGGACGCTGGTGGTCTGGGTCAGCCTGGCGAATCTCAACCAACAGGCCGGAAGCGCTCTCACCCTGGAGAACCCGACAGGAGGCGATATCTTCGACGGGATCGTTTTTGCAGAACGCATCCCAGGACAGTGGATGAACGGCAGCAGTTTCTTCGAACGTTCCGTGGCAAACAACGGGGGAGCAGCTGAGACCCTGATCGAAGGGGGCACGTCCACCTCCAGCTTCATTTCCTTCGACCTCTCCGAAAATTCCGACACGTTGCGCACCGGAACAAACATTCTCGCCCTCCACGGATTCAATTTCGGCCTTGAGGACTCCGACATGCTGCTGATGCCCGAACTGATTGGCGGGGCATTCGATATCGAGGCGGGGGAGACAGGCTACTTTTCCTCCCCCACGCCCGGAGCAATGAACGGCGCGGCATTTCAGAAAGTCTTTGCGACCCTCGGCTTCAGCCGTGAGCGGGGCATCGTCTCGCAGCCCTTCTCTCTCAGCATCACAAGCGATGTTCCCTCTGTGGAGATCCGCTACACCCTTGACGGTGCCGTTCCGCGTCGGGAAAACAGCCTCGCTTACAGCAGCCCCCTGACGATTTCACACAACACGCTGGTCCGGGCGGCCGGCTTTCGCCCTGGCTTCAGCCCCACCGAACCTGTCACCCACACCTACCTCTTCCTGGACGACGTGCTTCGGCAAACCAACTCGGCACCCGAGGGCGCGCACTGGGATACCGCGATGGACCCCCAGATCGTTGACAACTCATTTCAAACATGGACGGTGCCCCAAGGCCTGGTGGATCTGCCGGTACTCTCCATCGTCATGGAAAACAAGGATCTATTCGGGCCGAACGGCATCTACCCCAACGCCGCCTCCCGGGGCGATGAGTGGGAGCGCGGGGCGTCAGTCGAGTATTTCTACCCCGAGGAATACCGTGGCGACCGGGAAGGCAAAGGGTTCGCCATCAACGCCGGCATCCAGATCAACGGAAACTTCAGCCGTCTCACCCATCAGCCCAAGCATTCCTTCCGACTCGTGTTCAAGCAGGCCTGGGGCCCGGCCCGCCTCAGCTTCCCGCTCTTCGCAGGCTACTCGGTCACCGAGTTCGACACCCTGCTGGTCGGATGCGGGCACAATCAAGGATGGTCTACCGGCATTGAAAACTCCCAATTCCTTCGGAACCGCTTTGCGTGGGATCTCGAAGGTGCGGAGCCTGGCCGAGCCTATGTGCATAGTCGCACAGTGCATGTCTATCTGAACGGCCTTTACTGGGGGCTGTATGATCTGGGAGAGCGTCCAGATGAATCTTTCTCCGCCTCCAATTTCGGAGGAGCGAAGGAGGACTACGACGTCTTCAAGGGGTTGCAGGCCGGAGGCTCGACTCAGGCGCGGAATATCAATGGCCTCCGCGATGCCTGGAGCCAGCTATTCGCCACAGCGGATCGGGCCCTCACCCAGGCAAGCAACTACGCGGAGGTCGAGCGGTGGATCGACATGGATCCCTTCATCGATTACTCGATCGGCATCCTCTACACTGCCGACCGCGACGGCCCCACCGGCTGGCTCAACGGCGAGCCGAATTCTTTGGAGCCGAAGAATTTCTACGCCTCTCGCCATCGCAGTCCGGAAGGCAAGTTTCGCTTCTGGCGATGGGACTCGGAGTTTACCCTGGAAGGAGAGGGTGAGGACGTGAGCGAGCGCGATGGCTTCGAAAACCCAGGACATCTCCACTTCCGGCTCCGCACAAGCCCCGAATATCGACTCCGATTCGCAGACCGGGTTCAGCATCTCTTCTTCAACGGCGGACCCTACACAACCAATGCCCTGATGTTACGATACGCCTCCCTGGCTGAGGAAATCGACAAAGCGGTTGTCGCGGAATCCGCCCGCTGGGGAGATGCCAAGAAGGAGCCGCCCTTCCGCAGAGATACCGAATGGGTGGCCGAGCGCGATCGAATCATGAAAACCTACTTTCCCAGGCGCTTCAGCAACTTCATGAGCCAGCTGCGAGCGGACAAACTGTTTCCCACCTTCTCCGCCCCAGGACTGGCCATAGACGGCGCGCCCCAAAGCGGTGGCCCCATCCGCATGGGTGGCCTCCTCACTCTCACGGCCACCAATGGCACGATCTACTTCACGCTCGACGGCACGGACCCCCGCCTGCCCGGCGGCGCGGTGGCGGCAGGCGCCGAGCCCTATGCCTTGCCAGTGCCCTTGAAGGACAGTGTCGAGGTCAAGGCACGCGTTCTTAGCAATGGACAATGGAGCGCGCTCACAGCAGCCACCTTCTCGGTTCCCGAGGATGGGTTCGGCCTCTCCGTTACTGAAATCATGTACCAACCCCCGGACCAGGGCACCGTCGCCGGGGAGGAGCTTGAGTTTCTAGAACTACAGAATACGGGCGACGTGACCCTGGCCTTGGAGGGACTGGAGTTCACCTCGGGCATCCGCTATCGATTCCCCCAAGGCTCCTTGCTCGCCCCAAGCCAGTTCCTGGTTCTCGGCCGAAACTCTGCCGCGCTTCAGGCCACGTATCCCGGACTGCGGGTTCAAGGCACTTACTCCGGAAGCCTCGCCAACGAAGGAGAACGCCTACGCCTCGAAAGGCCATCGGGCGCTGCGGTCTTCGACCTCACTTTCGACCGCTCCAGTCCCTGGCCGCGAACGCCTGCAGGCATGGGCTTTTCCCTGGTGCGCAGGGAGAGCCGCGGAGGGCCGAACCCCAATCTCTCAACGGCGTGGCGAGCCTCATCCAACCCAGGCGGCTCCCCTGGCAAGCAGGATCCGCTCAACCCGGTGCCAAGGATCCAGGTGAATGAGGCCCTGGCCAATCCCGCCCCTCCCACTCAAGACAGCGTCGAGCTCTTCAATCCGAGCGCTGAAGGCGTGGATCTCGGAGGCTGGTTTCTGACCGACAACGAAGCCCTGCCTCGCAAGTATCGGATCCCAGCAGGCACGGTCATTCCGGGAAGCGGCTATCTCGTGCTCACAGAAACAGACTTCAACCATTCCGGCACCACGAATGACTTCGCGCTCAGCTCGCGCGGGGAGTCGATTCATCTCTTCAGCGCCAATGAGGCCGGACAGCTAACCGGCCACGACCACGGATTCCGCTTCGGAGCCTCCTCCCCGGGAATCTCGTTCGGACGCCATCTCAACAGCACGGGCGAGGAGCATTTCGTCGCTCAAACCTCCTCTACACTCGGAGAGCCCAATGGCGATCCTCGGATCGGTCCCGTGGTGATCACGGAAATCCACTTCCATCCGCCCCCAGGCGAACAGGAGTTCGTGGAACTGCTCAACATCACTGCGACCCTTGTCCCGCTTTACGATCCGGAACGGCCGTCAAACACGTGGCATCTGAGCGGAGTGGACTATCTCTTCCCTGCCGGGCTTTCCCTCAAGGCGGGTGAGCGGATGATTCTGGTGTCCGGCGATCCAGCCGCGTTTCGAGCGCGTTATGGTCTCTCAGCGGAACTCCGGGTTCTCGGCCCGTTTCTCGGAGGTCTTCAAAACAACGGAGAGCGTCTGGAACTGATCAAGCCCGGGGTCCCCGACACCAATGGTCCAGCGTCCATCACAGTCGATGCTGTGCACTATGACAGCCGACGGCCCTGGCCTGAGGGAGCCTCTTCCACCGGGGCTTCCCTTCAACGCCTGGCACCGACACTCTACGGAGATGATCCGGCTCACTGGACGGTAGCCGCGCCCAACCCTGGAACCGATGCTCCTGCGGGCTCCGCCCCATCGCTGCTTTCCCAGCCGTCAAGCCTCGAAGTAGCGACGGACGGTGAGGCGTTGTTCACAGTGTCCGCCCAAGGCTCGTCTCCGTTGCGCTATCAATGGCGCCTCGACGGCGTAGCTCTGCCCGGTGCAAACCAGGAGTCGCTGCGCCTGAGCTCTCTGCGTCCGAACGATGGCGGTGCCTACAGCGTGGTGGTCTTCAACCCACACGGCACGGTCCTCAGCAGCAACGCCCACTTGATCGTCCGCACGGGCCCGCTCATTCTGCTGCATCCCACCTTTCGCACGGTCACGAGCGGCGGCAGCGCAACCTTCAGCGTCCTGGCCTCCGGCCGTGGCTTTCTCCGGTATCAGTGGCAGTACAACGGGCAGGCTCTGCCCGCGCAGACAAACGCCACCCTTTCGCTCACTCGTTTGCTTCCTGCGCAGGAGGGGTCATATCAGGCGGTTGTCACGGACGAGATCGGCTCCAGCATGAGCCGACCCGCCACCCTGACGGTGCCCGTTCGCCCCACCCTCGTGACCCAACCACAGGGCCTCACGGTTCTGGAGGGAGGGACGGCGGTGTTCGCAGTTCAGACGAGCGGCTCATTGCCCATGACTTATACCTGGAGAAAGAACAACGCCCCGATCGCCAACCAAGTGCTCCAAAGCCTCACGGCCAGCTACGGCATCGGGCAGGTGCAGCGAAGCGACGCAGGCCGATACACCGTCTTCGTCAGCAATCTGGGCGGGAGCGCGCCGACAAGCGCCACGGCCACCCTCACCGTGCTGGCGGACTTCGACCGAGACGGCATGGCGGACCTCTGGGAGGCCGCGTATGGTTTCGACACCAACTCCGTGGCCGACGCCCGACGTGATGGAGACGGCGACAGGATGATCAATGAACACGAGTACATCGCCGGGACTGATCCCACCCAGGCCAGCAGCGTTCTCCAACTGAACCAGCCGCTCGCGGGCAACCCTTTGGTCCTCACCTTCCAAGCTGTCTCGAATCGCAGCTACACCGTGCAATACCGTGAGAATCTGGAGATGGGCTCTTGGGAGACGCTGGGCACCGTCGGAGCACGTCCCACCAATCGCTTGGAGCGGGTCACAGACCCGGGGAGTCCACACGGACGGTTCTACCGGCTGCTGATCCCTTGAACTGGCCGCTCAGTCGATCCCTCGCGCAGCGACGCCGCGATCAGGCCACAGGAATCCCCTCCTCTCGCATGACCCGCTTAAGCGCCAGCAGATCAGCTCGCACGGCATCGAAATCTGGCCCTGCGGCCAGACCCACCCTATCCACCCAGGCGAGGAACCCCAGTGCAGCGTCTGGACTGCTCACCGCATCCGCAGCGGGCCAGCGCCCGAGAATCTCGAGCCATTCAGGTGAAAGTAGCTCGAAGCGGGAAGCCTCCACAGAGCGAAGCCAGGACAGAAACCCGGTGATGAACTCTCGCCATGCAGACCAGACTACGCCGTCTTCCCCTGCCCACACATAGCCGAGAAGCTGGAGTTCGCGTAAGTCGAGAAAGAAGCGTTCGTCAGAACCCGTGCGCTCAAATGACATCGAATCCGTTTCACTGAAACCTAGCCGGGACTCCATGCAAAACGAACGGTGCATGTCCTCAAGCTCGTCAAACAAGAACACACTGGCACTCGAGGCCGATCCAAGAAATCGTCCGCGCGGACTTGCCACCGGTTGCTGGATCTCCTTCTGGCTGATTTCCACCGTCTCCTGATCTTCCCAGGCAATGAATGCCGTGCCCGAGCAAATCAGATTGGCCTGTTTAGCGAGTGAGATGGCCTCCTGGTTCCTCCCCTGCCGTATCAGGAAATCAAGACGCCCGCGTTGCCAGAGCTTCTGCACTGCCTCCGAACCGTTTGCAGCGAGGGCTAGCTTTAACGACCAAGCCGCATTCCCGGGACGGATGCCGCGAAGTTCGATCGAGTCTCGAGCCTCCGGGGAGCTCGTTCGCAAAAGAAAGGTGGCGCTCTGGCCGGCAGCGAGGCCGTTCGGCAATCGACCCACCGACTCCCAGTCCTCCGACACACTGAAGGATTCCAGTGCAGCGGGGCGCAGCCGTCTCGCGAGCCGGGACACCGTGCCGGCAATGTCGTCATTGGGATGCACGAGATGCCAGGACCCACCGTGCTGCTCGCTCAACGCCTTCATAAACGCATCGTTCGGCGCGGTATCGATCCCCAATACATGCAGGGTGATTTCGGGGAATCTCTCGAGCTGCTTGAGAACCTCTGCCTCGTTCCCAATCTGACCGTCCGTAATGAGCACCACGACAGCGCGTCGACCCACCGAATGGCGACCCGCCATGTCACAAACATGGACTAGCGCCGGAAGAATCGCGGTCTGTTCCCCGATCTCCATGCTTGGCAAGGCCAGCGCCCGCTCATCCGCAAGAAAACTCGCAGGTGCCATTGGCTTCTCCGCCCAATCTTGAAACTGGCTCTCGAAAAGGGTCAGCCAGATACGATCTTCTGGCGACACTCCTTTAAGATACCCTAGGAAGGCCTCGGCCGTCCTCACCCACTTCTCCCCTTCCATGCTTCCAGATCGATCGAGCAGAAAGTAGATATCCGTCCTCCCCGCTGCCACCTGCGGGGTCTCCTCCTCCGCCATGGCAGAAGGGGGCGTGATGCGTAGCATGGCATAACTCTCCAACCCCTCCGTCCAGCACCACGCCACCCCTTCCAACTCCTTGGCAGGTTCCTCCGTCCATCGGAGGACAAAATTCTGATCCGGGATGTTGCCTGCCTCCAACAAGCCCACATTGAACCGCATCTCTCGATTCCTCACCACCAATGGATGGCTCGGCGACGACAGATCTCGGATTCGTCCCGACGGATCCTCCACGCTACCTGAAAAGAAGAGCGACGCCGCAGTCTGGGTCGAATCATCCAGGCGTGGGGGACTGATGCGGGACGCGTCGGGCACCTGATCCGTGTCGTCCGCAGTCCCCTTCCCCATCGGGGAACGCAAAAGCGGTTTGCCTGGAATGTAGCGAACGCCAGGACAGAAAGGGATCTGGAAGGAGGTCCAGTCCTCCAAGCGCGTGACGGTCTGAAAGTATGCGAAACGAATCGCCAGAACGTCTCCCGGCTGCACATTGCCGAGGGAGAGCGTGAAGAGATTCTCACGATCCATCTCCACCAGCGCGGTCCGGTGGCCTGCCGCCTTATGTTCCCTCGCCAGCGCGCGCGCGCTGGCTTCTTCCTCGACCCGCGCATGGATCACCCGCCCGTTCACATGCATTTCGCAGCGGTACACTGCGGCCCCAGCGGGAAGCGGAAACGTGTAAACACAATCCAAGGCTTTTGAATTGTTCTGCACAAAGACCTGATCGAGCTCCACCCCCAACAAGTCGCCACAGACATGAAATCGGCAGTCAACCGCCCGAAGAGGCAGCGTTATCTTAGTCTCCTCCAGCCAACTGATCAGGCCAAATGTAGCTTGGTGGAACGTCCCTTCATTTCGGATATCATGGTCCATGAAAATTTCCTTACTTTGGGTTTGGGTTAGGTCTTGCGGCACGGACTGGTCGTGCTGCTCTTAAGAATCTCCAAAATCTGTTCACGCTTCTCCTGGCTGATGGACTCGCCACGTCGGGAAACCAGAAGAAAGGAGTCGTCGAGGGGAAAGACGGCCCAGAACTCCCCGAGCGTCGGACGAAACGAATGGGCTCGATGTCCCGCCCGCTCAGCCAGGCCCTGGCGCTCAATCTGGCGGAGCTCGGCCAGATCCCGACCAAAGAGCAGCTCTCGGATTCGGCTGAGAGGCAAGCCCTGGGCTTGGAGAAGCCGGATGGCACTGACCTGGAGACGATGCTTCTCCCCATACCCCTGCCCTCCCCCAACCACAGGCGGATCGATGAGTCCCAGCGAGCGATAGTATCGTAAGTTGCGCTCAGACAGCGCCTCCCCCGCCTGCCCGTTGGCGGGAACAATCTGATGCTCTTCACACCACCCATTCACCGCATGCGCTAGCTCCGACAGGCTCAACCGTTCGTTCATTTGCTCAAAATGCTTGTGTACAGTGTTACTGTCAATACGAATTCGAGAATTGGATTTTTCGCAGGGGAAAAAGGGGGCAAAGCCTCAGACTACCCGACCTCGTGGGGGACGACGCCGGTCGGAGTGGAAGGAGGATGAGCCAAAGCGCAGGCCGTTTTCTGGTTCTCCCTGAGCCTGTCGGGAGCAATCTCAGAGAAGCTTTCTGCACGAGGCGGGGATTCGAGTCTTCATACAGCGCCAAAGGTTGGACGTTGGGGTCTCCCACTGGCTTTCTGTGTGGCTTACGCCAGATGCTACCCTTTCCGTATGGGTGGCATCCGACGTGAGTCGGATCTAACTCCTCCCATCCCCTCTGCGCACTCACGCTCTCTCGCTACGCCTCGCCTATCGCCAAGTAAACTCAGCCTGATTCCACTCTAGGTCAGGAGTTCTAAACCTACTGTCCACCCTGACAATTCGATCACATTCTCCACAGCCGTCTGAGAAAGACTGCGGAAAGACCGCAGCCACCCCTACTCGGAAGGCTTCGCGGGCGGAGCAGGAGGGGCCTCTTGAGGAGGCGGGGTCGCGGGGGCAAGCGGGCTGGCCACGGGTCGACGTACATTGCGCAGACGCTCGCGCAGCATGTCCGCACGAACCAGATCTCGCTCGTCCGCACCCAGTTTTTCTGAGAACTGCTTCTGCAGATGCGCTGGCTGCGTGATCACGAAGAGCTCATCGATCAGCGAACGATCCAGGTCGGGGAACATGGCCATGTCCACACCGAGACGCATGAGCGACAAAAGATTCATCGTCTCCTTGGAGGAGATGCTATGCGCGTTCGCCAAGGTTCCGTAGGCACGACCGATGTGATTGTAGAGCACCTTGGGCTTTTTCTCGAGCAGGCTTCCCCGAGCGTTCTCCTCATGATCAATGATCTGGGCAAGCACCTTGTTAAGCCGCTCGACAATCTCCGCTTCGGACTCCCCTAGCGTGCGCTGATTGGAAACCTGAAACACATTGCCCAAAGCCTCAGTACCCTCGCCGTAAAGCCCGCGAACGGCCAAGCCCAACTTGTTCACCGCCTGGATAATCTGGTTAATCTGCTCACCCAACACCAGACCGGGCAAATGGAGCATGGCGCTCACGCGGATCCCTGTGCCGAGATTTGTGGGGCAGGCGGTCAGATAGCCAAGGTTGGGATTGAAAGCGTATTCGAGGCGGCGCTCCAGCTTCGAGTCCACCTGATCGATGGCCATCCAGGCCTGCTTCAGCTGTAAGCCGGGACGCAAGGCCTGCATCCGAAGATGATCTTCCTCGTTGATCATGACGCAGAGGGTCTCCTCGCGATTCAGGACCAGGCCGCTGCCGGAGCTCTTGGCCGCGTGTTCGCGGCTGATAAGATGGCGCTCCACCAGGATCTGCTTCTCCATTTGGGAAAGATTGTCCATCGACTGCGCGAAGCAGTCCGCCATCTGGGGCAGGCTCTCGATCGCGGGCCGGATAGCCTCCAGCGCCCGCACTCGCTCTGCCTTCTTGGCCCAACCCGGGAAAGCGAAGGTCTTTAAGTTGCGCGCCAGCCGAACCCGGCTCGACATGACAATCCGACTATGAGGGCCGTGTTGCTTCGCGGCCTGGTCGGGGGAGATCAGAAAGTCATGCAGATTCATGTCACGAAAAGGTCAGGTCGTTGTGATCTCCGTCAGCTTCTCGCGAGTCTGCTTGATGTCGTCGCGAAGCTCTGCGGCCGACTCAAAATTCTCCTCTGCCACTGCCTTGTCCAACTTCTTCTGCAACTGCTTCAGCTTCTCACTAAGCTCGCGGGTCTGCTGCAGTGCATAAGGCACCTTGCCCACATGCTTCGTTCCCTTGTGCATCGTCTCCAACAGCCCTTCAAGGCCTTCGGCGAAGGTCTTGTAACACTCGGCACAGCCGAGCCGCCCTGCCTTCTTAAAGTCGGCCTGGCTAAATCCACATTGAGGGCAGCGGGATTCACCAGACGCTTGCTCCATTTCATTGGAAGCGCCGAGGCCGCAAAGCAGGTCGGCCAGCGCGAATGCCGTGGGCTCATTCACGCCTTTCTTCTTGGCGCACTCCTCACACAAATCGACTTTCTGCATCTTTTCGCCAGCGATTTGAGTCAGGTGCACCGTCGCCTGCTTTTCTTTGCAGTTGCAACAGATCATAATACTACCGGTATATCGGTCCAGGTTGAGGGTGAGTCAAGGCCCTGATGGCGAGAAAACGCAAAAAAACCCTGCGGCACAGGCATTTTCGCCTGACGCCCAGGAAAATGGAGCGAAAAAAGGTCGAAGAGCAGTCTGTTCAGATCGGCTCCCCGGTGCGGTTGGCTAGGTCGTGAAACCGTTCAAGCAGCTGACGGGTCACCGACCCTGGCTTGCCAGTCCCGATCACCCGACCGTCGATCTTCACCACCGGAATGACCTCCGCTGCCGTCCCGGTCAGGAAGCATTCGTCGGCATTGAAAAGGTCGTAGCGGGTCATATTCGGCTCGGAAACTTCCAAACCCGCCTGACGCGCAAGATCCATGACGGTCCCTCGGGTGATTCCGTAAAGGGCACCCGCTGAGAGCGGAGGGGTCAGCAACTGCCGACCCTTCACGATAAAGATGTTATCCCCGGTGCACTCTGCCACAAATCCCTCCGAGTTCAGCATGATGGCCTCTTCGCAGCCGGCGATGTTTGCCTCGATCTTGGCCAGGATGTTGTTGAGATAGTTGAGCGACTTGATCGCGGGGTTGACCGCATTGTGCAAATTCCGCGTGGTGGCCACCGTAACGATGTCCATCCCATGGTCATACATCTCCTGGGGGTAGAGCTTGATCTTCCCGGCAATGACAATGATCGACGGCTTCAAACACGTCTTCGGATTCAGCCCAAGCGTGCCCACGCCGCGGGTAACCACCAGGCGGATATAACCCTCCTTCAGGCGATTCTTGCGACAGGTGTCCACCACGGCCTTCATGATCTGAGCGTGGGTGAAGGGGATTTCCAGCAGGATCGCCTTGGCTGAATAGAACAGGCGATCCACATGCTCCTTCAGCTTGAAGACCCGGCCATTGTAGGCGCGAATACCCTCAAAAATGCCATCCCCATACAGTAAACCATGG
>CAMAVD010000070.1 GCA_945861575.1 Akkermansia muciniphila | reverse complement strand
GGTTCTGGGTTGGATTGTCGATCCGCACCAAGTCCGCTGCCACCTCCCGGCGGATGATCTCGAGAACCTTCTCAAGGACAGGGCGGGGGAGGACGGGGGTCGTGATTCGGAGGGTATCGGGCTTGGAGAGTAGCGATTGGAGGGTTCCTTGAGCCTGGATCTTTCCCCCGTAGTAGATCACCACACGGTCGCAGACGTCCTCGACATCCGAAAGGAGATGGCTGGTGAGTATGATGGTTTTGCCGCGGCGAGCGAGGGCGGTGATGACGTCCTTCACCTCCCGGCATCCGATCGGGTCTAGGCCAGCGGTTGGCTCATCGAGAATGATCAGGTCTGGGTCATTGATGAGGGCCTGTGCCAGACCGATGCGGCGCTGCATGCCCTTAGAAAACTCTCCAACGGCACGCGTATTGGCTTGGCTGAGACCGACCATCTCCAAGAGCTGCTCCGAGCGGTGGCGGCGTTCGGCCTTGCTCAGGTCGAAGAGTTGACCGAAGAAATCGAGCGTCTCCTCGGAGTTGAGGAATCGGTAGAGGTAGGATTCCTCTGGGAGATAGCCGATGCGAGCCTTGGTGGCGACGTGACGGGGGGAGTGGCCAAAGATTTCAATATGACCTTTGGTGGGGTGGAGCAGGCCCAAGAGCATCTTCACCGTGGTCGATTTTCCCGAGCCGTTCGGACCGAGCAAGCCAAAGATCTCGCCTCGGCGGATTTCGAAATCTACCTGGTCGACGGCACGAGCTTTAGGGCGTCCCCAGAAATCGTTGAAGATCTTGGTCAAGCCGCGAACGGCTACCACGGTTTCCGTGGAGGGGGCGGCGGCGGGTGCCGGGCTGTTTTCAGTTGAGAGCATAGTCCGATGTCGTCACTGACAACTACTAGGTCAACCTAGCAAGCATGTGGTGCAAGGGCTATCGAAAACGGCTGGCCGGTTTTGCCTGCCAGCAGGGCGCTCCGCTCCGCTTCAGTTCCTCACCATCCTCTTTACTTGGGAGTCAGTCTGAATCGCTCACCCAGTGCGGTGTGGAAGCTGTCGGGAATATGGATCCCCCATTGAGCCGCAGGATTTACAAAGACGGAAGGCAGGTGCTGAAACGGGGGCAAGATGCGGGCGGCGTTGGAGGGATTTGCGATGAGAAACGGGTTCTGCCTTACGCGTCTCCTACAGGGAGGGGGGAGATTTCGATTACTCGGAGGGACTGGAATTTTCAAATTATAAATTGACGAGGGCGAGGTGAGAGGAGTAATTGGTTTCCAGATCACAGCAGAAACCTCGAAAGAGGTCATGGAGGTGGCAACACCCCCAAGGAACTAAACCGTCGGACAGATCCGGAACTGGAACGAGAGCTCGCATGAGTTTTTGTCGAATCAGTCAAAGCAAGGATGCAGCCCTCCGCGGCTTCGATAGACGCATCACGCATGAGGTAGTTCCTTCTCTCGGCGTTCGGCGTTCGGCGTTCGGCGTTCGGTCTTCCCTCTAAGCTTCCGTTTTCTGCCGGATCACCCTTGGCTCCGTTTTTCAAGCGGCGTCAAAGCCTGTCTGATTTCCTTTATCCTCTCCCATCCCCTGCCATGAAATCCATAAACTACGCGGTAAGGCCATGCCCACATAACTCACAACGACCCGACGCTTTGTTACGAAGCCTTGCCTGCCTCGTTCGAGAGGCCTGGAGCAGGCTCCGCTTGGCCGTGGGCATTGCCTTTGTGTTGGGTGCATGCGCTCTTGGTGTGAATGCTGCCGACGCATCCGGCCTTCGGATTAGCCCCGAGGAGACGGCTCGGGTCGAAGCGGAGATTGCGGCAATCGACACCTTCATCGCAGAGTCTCCGGACTCTCCGGAGGTGGCGGTTTTGCGAACGGGGCTTGGTACGTTCTATCGCTCGACAGGGCGGTTCTCCCGCGCGATGGAGCAGTGGTCGGAGGCCTTCGCTTTGGCGCGGGACCGACAGGATGAGCGAGGGCGCCTCGCTGCGGACCGCGCCCTCGCCAGTCGCGCGAGAGGCTTGGCGAGTCTTGGGCGCCTGGACGATCTACTGATCCTGATCGAGCAGAATCGAGGTCGACAGATGATTAACCCCGATGCGGACAATACCTGGCTGAAGACCCTGCATGCAGCAGCACGGATGAGTCGAAGCCCCGAGGTGGCTTACAAATGCGGTGTCTATGCTCTGGCGAATGTGGCGAATAAACTCACCGGGCGAGACTATAAAACCATCGCTGCTCTGGGCTCGCCGGAGACTGGATTTAGCTTGGCCAGCTTGGAGGCGTTCGCCCGCAAGGAAGGGATACCTCTACGATCTGCGGGGCGAACTATGGGGGATTATATTCCGATCCCCTCAGTGGTCCATTGGTCGCAAAATCATTATGCGGCCATTCTCAATCGTCAGGGCGATTACTACACAGTGGTCGATCCAACCTTCGGTGCCGTGCAGTATCTTACGGCGGATGCGATCAACGAGGAGGCCAGCGGCTACTTTCTGATCCGTCAGGATGAGTTGGCACCCGCGTTCCGGTGGGTGGATGCGACCGAAGGCCAGCAGGTGTTTGGTAAAGGGTATGCTGACGAAGCGTCCGATGATGATCCTGATGATTGCCAAACAGACTGCTGCATCAATGGTGGCTCAGGGGCGGATGGGACCGGAGGAGACTGTCCTCCATCTGACGACTCTTCTTCGTCCTCGGATGGGGCAAGTGGGATGGCTGTATGGTCTGTTGTCGAACCGGTGGTCAGTCTGAGGGTGACCGACATTCCAATGTCCTACACGCCCGCTTACGGACCGAGCTTTGTCATGCGTGTCAACTGGCAGCAGTGGGCCGTTCCGCGTTGGAAAGAGGTGCTAGGGAGAAACTCCAATCTGGGCGTTGCGGCAGGCTCGTCACAGGTCAACTTCATTAGCGGACCAGGGCAGGCCCTCGTACCGGTGCTGGCTCGTAGCGGGCTCATCGAGACAGAGCTCTCTCTCTGGACCTTGGGAGCACAGCGCATCCGGCTCGCTTTTCCGGTCAACGTGACCGATTCGATGCCAGATCCTGCTACTGGTGTGTGGGCACGCAGGGTGCTGGACGTGAACGACGATTTGATCGCCGTCGATACCTATTACCGGAACGGCTCGGTGGAGCGCTATGAGCCCGATCCGACCTTCGCAATACTGAATCTTACATCAAGGACAGATTCAAATGGGCATACCCTGACCTATGCTTACATCCAGACGAATGTGCACCTGGAGGAGAATACGGTGAGCGTGAACCGACTCGATACGGTCACCACAGCGGACGGACAGGTGTTCACCTTTTTATACGCACACGAGGGAGATCTCAATTACAGAATGTTGATTACCGGGGTCAGTGGTCCGGATGGACGTTCCATCTCCTTTGGCTACACCCTCGTGAGCAGCTACGCCTACCTAAGCTCGATTACGGATGTGGTCGGCATCACCAGCAGTGTTATTGGTAACACCAGCGCCCCATTCTGGATCACTCAGCTCACCACACCTTACGGCAATACGCAGTTTTCTCACTATGGCACGTACGGCTGTAATCATGGCAATCTTGGGTGCGGTGGCATAGACCGCTCCCTGGTCATCACTGAGCCTGAAGGGAGTCAGCAGGTTTACCTCTTTTACGACGAGCCTCTGGATGCTGCGCAGGGCGTTCCAAGCGCTTTCAACTCAGACCAGATTCCACAGTATCTGGCGAATGATCCTCCTATCAAGACGCTGGATACTGTTCGCAATAAGCGCAACAGCCACCATTGGAACCGACAGCAAGCAGCCGCTTTGTCCACAAGCCCTATTGATCCCCTCAGTTTCGTGGCGGCGGACTTTCGACTTTCCACCACGAGGCACTGGCTCGTGCACTGGATGGGAAGCGGCATCCCTGGGACGATGGCTCCCATCCTGAGTTGGGTGCTTCCTCCAGCAGCGGATGGAGCTACCGAGTCCTTCCCTCTCTTCTACGACTATGCAGGGAAGGACCCAGCGCATGAGGATACGGGGCATCAGATCAGGACGAATTCCTATGTCGGTTCGTCGCCGTTTCCAGCCGTGATATCGCAACGCAAGCCGGATGGAACCACGTGGTATGAGTACACCCCTCGCAATAGCAGCGGGATGAGGACGAGCAAGAAGGAGCGATGGGAGGAGGGGGGTAGTGTGAAGAGCCGCACCTGGACCTACACCTACGCCACGGGCACCGGGGATGCCACCGTCGAGAACCTCGTTCTGGTGGAGGAAAAGGGTCCCTCCAATGAGTTGATTCGGGGTTACAAGCTCCACCCCACCTACAAGGGCCTCTACAGTGAGGAAACCAATGCTGTCGGTGAGGTGACTCTCATGTCCTACAACGCGCAGCGGCAGCTGCTCACCCGGCAGACAGCTGCTGGGCTCCTGAGCTCCTTCACCTACGATGCAAACGACCGCCTGCTGACCGAGATCGACTCCGTATTGGGGACCCCGGTGCGAACTAATAGCTACACCTGGCTCAATGGCTATCAGCGCACCCACACCGATCCGCGAGGCCTCATTCGTACCTTCGACTACGACTTCCTGGGGCGTATAAGCCAGGTCAGCTACAGCACGGACAGCACCACGGAGCAGTTCTTCTACGTCCTACCCGCGAACACAGGCTTCAACACCACCGCCAACCCTCTCCCCGTCCTGGACATGGTCACCCGCAAGGATCGGATGGGGCAGTATTGGTATAGCCTGCCCAATCGGCTTCGGCAGTTGGAAAAGACCATCGAACCCCCAAGGGCTGCAGGCCAGTCCGGGGTGGAGCATGGCTTCAGTTACTGCGGCTGCGGATCCCCCAGCACGGTTACTCGTGCCTCCAACAAGGCGGAGGCTGAGACCACCAGCTACGTCTACGATTATCGGGGCAATCCCACGACCCTCAATCTGCCGGACTCCGTGACCGTGACCCGCGAGTATGACCGACTGGGCAGGTTGTACAAGGAGGTGGATAGCTTTAGCTTAACGACGAACACCTTCGACAACCTGGACCGACTGCGTGAAGTGCGAAACGGCAAGGGGCTGGTGGAAGCCAAAGGCTACGACCTGAGGAATCGCATCGTGGGGAGCACCAATGCGAGTGGGATCTGGTCCACCAATCTCTACGATGGTCTGGGCCGTGTGCTCATTCGAGGCTATGCAGACAGCACCGCTGGCACGGGGGACGGGAAGGAGCTGTGGGGCTACACGGCGGGATACCGAGAGTCGACCAGTTACACCAATCAGATCTGGATTGTGACTACCTGGAAGTACGATCCCTCCCAGCGTCGCACCAACGAGGTGGTGACGGGAGTGTATACCAATAAGTATCTGTTCTATCCGGCCGGGGAGCTCTACCAGCTCAAGGACGGCAAGGACCAGCTGACCAGCTGGAACTACGACAAGGAGGGGCGGCTGTGGAAGAAGCTTGATGCCAACTCCACCGAGATCCTGCGCTACACCAACAACGCCAATGGCTGGTTGGTGGCACGCTGGAGCGCTGGAAAAGGGACGACTTATTACACCAACGATACGGTTGGCAACTTGCTCCGGGTCAATTACCCTACCACGGCTGATCTGATCATGGCTTATAACGGGCTCAACTTGGTGACGTCCGAGACGGTGGTGGGTGGGGTAGCGGTGAACTACACCTATCGCCCCGGGGGCTTGCCCGAGACCGAGGCCGTGTCGGGCTGGGCGAGCAGCACCGTGACCCTGGGGTATACCGCACGTCATCGGACCAGCCTTACGTTGCAGCAGCCGGTGATTGGGAACTGGAGCCAGACCTATACCTATGATTCAGCCAAGCGACTGGCAAGCGTCGTATCGCCGCCGGGCACCTACAGCTACATCTATCCCGTCGATACGGCGGCGTATAAAGCCTCACGGCAGGTAACGCGGATCTCGCTGCCCAACACCAGCTTCATCACCAACACGTTTGATTCAGTGGGACGCCAGTTAAGCACGGTGCTCAACTCCCATTCCTACGTGGTCAACAAAGCGGCGCAGCGGACCAAGCAAACCCGCACCGATGGGGGCTACGTCAACTACAGCTATGATGCTGCCAGTGAGCTGCGAGAGGGATTGACCTTTACCTCGGGCAATGCGGCGGTGAATAGCGAGAACTTCAAGTTCGGCTACGACACCGCGCAGAGCATGAAGGCACGGACCAATGACGTCACGGTGACCACCTATACGATCAACAATCTCAACCAGTTGACATCGGACGGCAGTTTCACGTTCACCTACGACAATAATGGGAATCGCACCGGCAAGCTGCAGACGGGCTCGGTCTACTATTCGTACGACGATGAGAACCAACTGGTGAGTGCGGCGACGGACACGGTCAATACGCCCGTGGCCTCGCGATGGAAGACCGAGTGGGTGTATGACGCTCGGGGACGGATGAGGACCCGGACAGAGTTCAGCTTTAACGCGATCACGGGCTGGGTCCTGTCCTCGGAGACCCGGTATCTGTATGACGGGCGGCGGGTGATCCAGGAGAGGAACGGGAGCAATACCCCGCTGGTGAGCTATGTGAGGGGTCTGGACCTGAGTGGTTCGTTCGAAGGGGCGGGGGGCATCGGAGGCCTGCTGAGTCGGACTGCACACACCGGGGCCAACGGGGTGACCCTGACCCATGCGTTTTACCATGCCGACGCCAATGGCAATATCACCAAGCTGGTGAACAGCAGCCAGAGCAGCGTGGCTGACTACAAGTATGACCCCTTTGGCCGCACGATCAGCAGCAGCGGAAGCCTGGCGTCCGCGAATATCTATCGGTTCTCGTCCAAAGAACTCATGACCCAGTGCGGGTTTTATTACTATGGGTTCAGGTTCTATGATCCGATCACCCAGCGGTGGCCAAATAGGGATCCCATTGAGGAAGCCGGGGGGATTAACCTTTATGCGATGGTGCAAAATAATCCTGTGGGGGCAGTGGATCCCCATGGACTGGCTTCGGAATGGTGTAACAAGGATAAGTTTAAACCGGATCCCTTCGGGCATGGGCGAGACGCAAACGGGCGAGCCTTGGATCCCCATGTCGATCGCTATAATAAGCATGGTCAAAAAACGCGTTACAACTTAGACGGGACCCCCAGAGATCCAAGGGCACCAAACCTAAACAAGATAACCTGGCCTCTATTTAAGGAAGCTTTGAAGAAAGTTCTGGATGGAATTTTGTCAATTCCACTGCTGCTGCTTGACCCCTGTGTATACGACCCTTATTTCCCCGGGTGTCGGGAAGGCGGTGCTCCATCTTGCTAACATCGCAAATGTTTAACACCTGAGTAGGTAACTGGCTTTCCTTTACAGTACACAAAAACGTCGCAACGAGATTAACTGAGATGGCCTCGAGTATCTCTGACATAGCTTTGACTCTATGAGACTTGGTCGATTTCCATGGGCTCTTCTCCGGCGTCATATTGAGCGGGATCAGGTTGCTCGTCTAGAATGTGGCATCCCGATACTTAGACGAGCTCTTTACGAAGCAGTAATTATTGGATACGCAAGGGTTTCGAAGGGGAAAATTGTGGAGCTGCGCTTCAGGCTACCGCTTGATAAAATGCAAAGGGAGACCATTCAAGATGAAGTGTCACTCAGAGTAGCGTCTGTTCGGCGGAGCGAGATTGTGTCTGGGTGTGGACAGCGCATTCGGTTTGCGGCACCTGCGGAAGCTTGGGTGCTGACAAATATTTGCCTACTGCGATCGTATCGATGTGGTGAGGAGGCTTGCGAACTGATCCTGGAAGGCTGGCCGAACTGGAAAATGAGGTTGGTGTTCTCGAAGAATTCGCTTCCAAGGGTCGTTGTGGGTGGGAGGTTGCAGGCGCTCAGTGATGCTCTGGGTCTTGCTGGTCCAGACCTCCGGAGCTAGTCATTGTCGGGATCAGGGGTCGTGTCCTTGCGGCAAGCGCGCGTAACGGCGGCGGAGTCGTCGGAATTGGATTTCGGACAGGAATTTCCAGCTGAAGGCTGGCTCAGCCCGCCCGTGGCGTGGATTCTGCGAGGGCTATGAAAGCCATAGGGGTCAATTCTTGCTAATCCTAGAAAAGAGAATGGCCCGGCATCAATCTGACGCAAGATCTTGGCGGGTATGGCTTTTGTCGAAGCTCGCCGTATCACCTTTCGGATACGCCTCGCTTCGACGCAAGCCATCCCCATCCAAGCTGTTGCGCATCCTGATACCGCTCCATTCTCCTTTTTAGGCTATTGACAACTCTGGGTAGTTTCGTCGACTCGCGATGAGCAGGTGTGGAGACTTTCAGATCTGACAATCCGTGACTCTCCTGAGCGTGCCGGACGTGAACACCGAACGACGCACCGTCCACGTGCGACGTAAGCGGTGATTCGGCGACCCCCTGGCGCATGGCGGCGCGAGCTGCTATGGAGGCGTCGCATGAAATCACATCAAAGTTCGGTCCGTCTTCGGTGTCGGCCGGCCAAAGCTGCTCGCCGGGCTCGTCTTCTGGCTAAGTTCGATGCGAGCGGTTTGTCCGCGGCCGCCTTCGCCCGCAAGCATCAGCTCAATTACACCACCTTCGCGGCCTGGCGACATCGATCAGCCCAGAAGAAACAGCCTATCGCCTTCGCGCAGGTTGAACTCGCCCCCAGTGAACCCACCTACCTCACTGTGGAAGTCGGCACTCTCGCTCGAGTGCGTCTCACCTCTGCAGACCAAATTGAACTGGCAGCCCGCCTCCTGCGTTGCCTCCAGAGCCCATGCTAAGCTTTCACTCTCACCTGAAGGTGTTTCTGGCCACCGCACCGTGCGACTTGCGCGCCAGCTTCACCGGTCTGTGGGCCGCAGCTCAGCAACAGCTGGGAGAGGATCCGAAGAGTGGCGCTCTCTTTGTCTTTGGCAACCGCCGTCGGAATAGGATCAAGATTCTGTATTTCGACGGAACTGGCGTGTGCATCTTGATGAAGCGTCTCGAGGAAGGGACTTACCGCTGGCCCCAGAGTGCCACCGAATCGGGGAGCAAACTTCAGCTGGCCCCGCAAGCGCTCCAACTCTTACTCGACGGCGTGGAACTCAAGGATGCGGGCCGTCGTGCTTGGTACGAAGGCGCAAAGTAAGAGCGCTCTGCACGAGCGCACAAATTATTCACAAAGTTTGAACGAGTTTTCATCGGCGTCGTCAGACCATCGACTCCGATGAACCTCGCCTCACTGCAACATCAAATCGCCCAGCTGCAGCAGCAGCTGAAGGAGTTGCAGCAAGCCTCCTCGCAGACGATCGCGCAACTGCAAGAGGCACTCAAAGAGTCCAGATTGGAGAGCTCGCTGCTACGACAAAAGCTCGATGCCCTGGCACGGCGCTACTTTGGCAAAAAGAGCGAACAGTTGAGCAGCGCCCAGTTGGAACTGCTCTTAAGTGGCTTGGATAAAACCGAGGTGTCGGTTCCCGTGCCTGCCAAGCCAGCGGCCCCATCCCCTCGGCGCGGCCAGCGTAACAGTTCCACACGAGTTCGTACGCCGGACAACTTGGAAGTAGTGAAGAACGTCATCGAGCCTAAGGACGTGCAAGCCGAACCCGAGAAATGGAAAGAGATCGGCCAGGAGATTAGCCGTCAACTCGACTACCAACCTGGCAAGTTCTTTTGGCTGGAGATCGTTCGGCCCAAGTATGTGCGAGTGGCCGACCGAGCAATGCCGCCGGTGGTGGCACCAGCTCCAGAACGTGCCAGCGGGATGGCGGCGCCCGGACTCCTGGCCTTTCTCTTGGTGAGCAAGTTTTCGGATCATCTTCCGTTCTACCGTCAGCAATCGATTTTCTGGGAACGTCATGGGGTCTTCATCGCTCGTCAGCAGATGGTGCTGTGGATGAAGCAAGGATCGACGTTATTGGAGGCCATCGTCAGGTGCATCAAAGCCGACTTCCAAGTCAGTCCTTACGTGCAGCTGGATGAGACGCCAATCAAATATCTGGATCCCGGAAATGGTGAATGCAGCCAAGGTTATGTGTGGACGGGGCATGTCCCTGGAAAGTGTGTGATTTTCGAGTGGCATGCGAGCAGGGCAGCCAAGTGCTTGGACTCCCTGCTGGAGCCTGGCTTCAAGGGGAAGATCCAGTGCGACGGTTACAGTGCGTATCCAGCGTTCGTCAAAAGCAGACCGGGGACCGATCTCTTTGGCTGTTGGGCTCATGCGAGGAGAGGCTTCTTTGAAGCTCAGAAGCAAGCGCCCCGACAAGTCGGATGGATCCTCAATCAGATGGGCTGGTTGTATCAATGGGAAGCTGAGCTCCGCGAGATCGGTGCCGGACCGGTGATGAGGGAAGTCAAACGAGCATCCTGCCACCGGCTGGTAGTCGACCGGCTCCATCGCGCCCTGATTCGATTGCAGCCCCGGTATCTCCCCAAGAGCAAGATGGGGGAAGCCATTCGATATGCGTTGAACCAGTGGCCTGCGCTGGTTCGGATCATCGACCACGGGGAGGTCGAGTGGACAAACAACCTCATCGAGAACAAAATCAGGCCGACAGCAATCGGAAAAAAGAACTGGATGTTCTTCGGATCCGAAGAGGCGGGTCAGCGCAATGCGGTGATCTACACGCTAATAGCCAACTGCCGAATCCACGGTATCGAGCCGTATGAATACCTGAAGGACGTGCTCACTAGGCTTCCATCGACGACGAATCATACCGTGGGTGAACTGACGCCGATCAAGTGGAAAGAGGCTCGCGCGATAAACGTCAGCCGAGCGGCGTAGACCTTCTGCAGTGCGGAGAAAACCAGGAAGACTAACCCGAATCCGCCGATCCGCCAGGGGGTCGCTAAATCACCGCTTACCGTGCGACAGGGGAAGTGAAAGAAAGACCGCATAGCGGGGAAAGCCTCATTGGGTCAGAGTTCTCGACACCGATGCTGCCGTGGGAAAGGACCCCTTCCAGAGTCGAGGCGTGGCGACAGGCTCTCGTATGAGAAACCTGCACGGTGACCTGTCCTCGGGGCCGCGGGGAATGTTGATCCACAGATTGGCTGCAGGATTTACGCAGATGGGTGACGGGACTGAAGCGGGGCAGGGAAGTTGCGAGCGGCAGTGGAGGGAACTGCGCTGGGGGCACGGGAATTCCTCGCACGAAGGCACGAAGCCCACAAAGCTTTCTGAAGGAGGCAGAGGATCTGCATGGGAAAAGGAGTCGAGATTCTGTTCTTTTTATCCAGTCTGGACCGCCGGACTTAGGGATCGTGCAAAAATAACTTCTGGTTTTGGCGGGAGCACTGCCAGGCCAGATGCTAGACGCGAGGAAGGCGCATCCCCGAAGTGGGGCTGTAACTGACGAGCAACGACGCAGCTGGCCTGGCACCGCCCCGCCCCGAAGGGCTGGGTCCTCCAGCAAAACCCGAATTTATTTTTGCACGGTCCCTTAGTGAACCTAGTGCCTTGGTGCGAGGAATTCGGGTTTCTGGAGTGGTCGGGACAGGGATGTTGTCGAGAACACAGCATTCTCCTGCGGAGTCTTTGGGCTTGAAAGAAATGGAGTTCATCCCGTCCTGCATAGGAACGTTAAGGTGTGCCGTTCCCGCGGAAGAACTCCCACGGAAGCAGGCCAGCGGGATTGGTCAGCAGGAGCGACGATTTGCCATCGGAGCCAAAACGGCCCGCGTGAACCGGGAGCCAGGTGGATAGATTCGAGGAGGACTCGATGGAGAATTCCCCGTTCGGCCAACCGTGCACGCTGAGGGCCGTGACCCCTGGAGCTACCGGTGTTGGCGCTTGCAGTCGCAGAGACTGGAGGTTTACCAGGTCGAGAACCCCGAGCCGCTGCGAGTTGAAAACTCGGCTGGAGCAGGCGAGGAAGGTCCACCGGATTCGCTGCGGACCTGCGGGCAGGATCACAGTTGCCGGTATCCAGGCGTTTCGCTGAAGGAGATCGATAGGGGGAGCATCGCCTACCCGGAGGACGAAGTGATCGCGGTAGGTGAATCCGTTCTGGTTAAGCGCGCTGCCCGACATTCTCCATCGGAAGCTGAGAGCGGCAGGCCCTAAGACGGTGGTCTCCAGCCAGGAGGCGTTCCGATCGCTCACGGATCCGCTGCGCAAAGCGTCCACTCCGTCCGCCGTCGTCGTGGTGGTGAGAATCCAAGGCGAACTGCCCCCCGTTCTCCAACTCCAGCCTGGCTGCTCTACGGCGTCCCCGTTTGGCACCGAGCTCGGTGTGGAAGCGACTTTCAGGTTGAAGCGAAGAGGGCCGCCACCGTAGGTGGTGATTCGGAATTGATAGGAGACACCTGCTTCACAGCTGAATCGGATGATGCTGGTGCCGAAGCCCTGGGAGCCCGTTTCCCCACCGTCATCATCCGACGCGATTTCCCAGAGTGCGTCTAATCTGTCACCGAGATAGACTGCAAGGACGGTGTCCAGCGGTTCACCTAGTGCGTCGCGGCTGAGCAGCGTGTCGGCGGTGCACAGGCCGTCGATCGGTGCAGTCCACTCGATCCAGACGCTTTGACTTGAATTGGTCCCGTTCAGCGCCAGGGGTTCCTTGTCTTCCACGCTTGCAAGGGAGTTGTTGGCCTCCACAGAGAGTGGGGTGCCTGTCACCAGTCCGCGGGTGCTAAAGGCGTCGGTGAAAACTGCGGGCCGCGTGCCGACGGAGATCGAGCGCGTTAGAGGATCTGACTCCCTTCCTTCGTTGTCCGTGGCAATAACCTGGATGACATGGGAGCCGACGGCGGGTCGGGGGATGTTGAAGGAGAACGGCGGGGTTCGAACGGTGGCAAGGACTGCGCCATCCAGCAGAAACTGGAAGGAAGCGATGCTCCCATCAGAGTCGTCGGCCAGCGCTTGGACTGTGATGGAGGTGGTCACGCTCGGGAAGAACTCATCCGGCTGGGGCTTCAGGAGGGTGACGACGGGTGCCTGATTCACTACGAAGTAGAGCGGGACACTGCTGCTCAGGGCCCCGAATTGGTCAGACGCACTGGCGAGGATCCAGTTACTTCCCGAGGGAGGATTGGTCCAGAGGACACGATAAGGTGGAACCGTGAGCGAGCCCAGCAGCAGGGAGCCATTCCCGAACAGAGTGACGCTGGTTACCATGTCACCAGGATCGGGATCGATGGCTTGGAACTCAACCGTAACCCCGCCTGAGGGGAGGGGGAATCGCTGGCCTTGGATAGGGGAGATCGGTGTCAGTATGGGCCCATGATTGTCCTCGTCGATGATGGTCCTGCGGGCTGTGCTGGGCGTTCCGATCACATAGTCCTCGCTGGGCAGCAAAGTAAAGACGGTCTCCTCTGTCCGCTCCCGAACACCGTCGCGGAGCACATTGAACGGAACTCTGAGCACTGTGCTTTCCGCCGGGAAAATCAGGGGTTGGACGAGATTTGAGAAATCAAACCCCGGCGCGGCATCGCCGGTGAGGGCGAAGTTCACGACGAAGGAGAGCAGGTTGCTGCCGCTGCGGAGGATGACCCATTCCCCTTCTGTTCCGTTGCTTTCGAAGAGGCGTTCACTCTTGGAAGTAACGCTCAGGACCGGGGCCAAGCGGATCGAGAGAATCGCAGGTGTGCTGAGGCTCTCGCCGTGAGGATTGGCAGCGAGGAGCGTGTAGGAGCCTGCATCTGAAGCCCGCGCATGGGGTAGAGTGAGGACCGCATTTGTGGCGTCCCGCAGCGCGATGCCATTCCGTCGCCACTGAACTCGCAGAGGAGGGCTTCCGGCGACGGAGGCGGAGAGTTGCGCCGATTGTCCTTCGTTCACCGCCAGGGCGGAGGGTTGGGGTTGCTGAAGAAAGCGCGGAGGCGTGGCGACTTCCACCCGGGCCACCGAGCTTGTGGTCGATCCAAAAGCATTGCTGACGATCACCTGATACTCACCCAGTTCACCAGGTTGGAGCGCCTTGAGTGCTAGGAGAGATCGGGTTTCTCCCGACAACGACTCCTGATTGCGCATCCATTGAAACCGCAATGGAGGCGTTCCGACTGCCCCGACGCTCATCGTGGCGGGGTCGCCGGGGGCTAGGACGAGCCCATCGGGTTCGCGGGTGATGCGAGGAGGCATCATGAGTTGAATCGTCGCTTGAACTCCCCAGGCTGAGCCCCAGGGATTGCTGACACGAACAGTGTAGAATCCGGCGTCGGCTTCGGCGATCGATGTCAGAGCGAGTGATGCGTTGGTGGCTGCAGGGATATCGAGCCCATTCAGGGCCCACTGGAACAAGAAGGGGGCGGTTCCTGTCGCTAGGGCGGTGAGCGTTGTGGCTGTTCCGATCGGCAACGCCAGGGACACCAATGGCGAGTTAATGGACGGAATCGCGACAGGGCTGAATCCATTGAGTTTTCCAGGGGAGGGGACGGCGGCAACCCAGTTGGTAGCCTCGTTGCCATAGGAAAGCGCGGCGCGCCGTTGTAGAGAAAACCCGATGCCTGAGCCCGCACCGTCGGCAGACGTGGGCCAGGGCGCGAGATCCCGGTAGCTGAGTTTGTCCACCACGACACGTGGTACGCGCTCACCTATGCGCAGGCCCGGGCGATTCAGCTCCAAGGTGTCCCCTGCATTGTCCAATTGACCCTCCCACGGACCTAGAAGAGGCACCTCGTCCGGAACGGAAAACCGAGCGCGGAAGGTTGCCGTTTCGTTTGCATTGGCTCCGGGATCAAACGCGACCAAGACGACGAAGCCCATCGGAGGCAAGGACAATGCGGCTGGAAGGTCAAAATCGACGCCATTTCTGAGGTGCCACACATTGGTTCCAAGGTTGGGATCCTCCAGAGTGAGGGTCGAATCAGACGCATTGTGAAGTTCGATATACTCCAGTCCGCCTTCGCCTTCACCTGCGGTTGGAGGATGATAGTAGACCTCGTTGATCACGAGCGGTCCGACCTTCGGAGGGGTATTTGAATCACCCAGCGTGAGGGTGCGCAGAATCGGAAATTCATAGCCCTGGCTGGTCAAAAACCCTCCCGCGCCGTTCCCCTTATCCAAATTTCCTACTTTGACCTGATTTCTCAGTCCGCTGAGAGCGCCTCGTGTGTCAGCCGCGCTGAGCAGGATCGTTTTGGTGCGCAGCGGATCCAGGATCAGGGTTCCTTCTGTCGACTGAAGATCGGGGGCTGAAAACACCAGGAATCCACGCGCTGCGAGTGTGGTGTGCGAGGCAATTCGAAACTGCTTCGGATCTGTCTCATCGGTGCTGAGCCACCAGCCTCCGATCGGCTGATCCTGATCCGTGGTGTTCCAGAGTTCCAGAGCCGGTCCTTGCGGGGCGTGTGTGGCGATTTCGTTGATGCGCACGCTCGCGAAAGGCAGGAAGTTGGCCGCACCCGGCGTGGGGGAGCGCGGGAACACCGCCAGCGTGTCGCCGCCGTCCGGAAATCGGCCCTCGCTGATGCCGCGTTTCTGCGGTCCAAAGGCACGGATGTCGATCGGGGTCGAGCCATCGCTGTGGAAGAGAGCCACAGTATCGCCGTCGGCTCCGAGCTTGAACGGAACGTGTGCACTGCCCTTTCCAGGCGCGCCATCTGCCTCGAACTGCACGTAGCCTCCCACAGAGCCGATGCCGAGGAAGCTGAGCGAGGAGATGGGATGCTGGGTCCGCCGGGCGAGATCATCGGTAAGGAAGAGTCCGCCTAAAGAAACGGGAAGCGGATCGGGATTGTAGAGCTCAAACCAGTCCTCTCCGCTGGCCGGCGACGCCATCCACTCATTGACCCTGAGATGAAACGTATCGCCGAGGAGCGCGGGCAGGTTCGCCAATCCAGGAGTCGGCACGTTCAAGATCCAGGAGTTCGTGATGTACGAGCTTCTTCCGAGAGAGTAGTTCGCAGCCTGCACTCCGAAGCGCACGGAGTCGATCAGGGTTCCGTTTCGCGCGAGAGTGTCGAAGAGGAAGATTTCATCGCCCTGTGCACTGAGCCCGAAACCGGTGTTCAGGATCTCCGCTGCCTGCGTCGAGGCGGCTGAGCTTGAGTCCATTCGGATCACACGCCGTGACTCACCGGCAAGTCTTGTGCCTTCGGGGATGACCCACCGCCTGGGGAGCGTCGATTTATCGCTCAGACTCATCTCGCTGAGATCCACCTCCTGCTGCGAGAGATTGTAGAGCTCCACCCAGTCTGTGATGCTTCCATCGGGTTCCGCCAGACTCGCATTGTTTGCCAGAATCTCATTGAGAACGACGCCTTGTGTCCGGGTGAAGTTGGTCACGTTGCGTTCGGCTCTCAGACTCATACCCATCAGCACGTCGGGGCTGACCCCCGCGCTCTGATGCACCTCGACCGCCACCAGGTTCACGCCGACAACAAAGTTACTCAAGGCAAGTGTCACGTTCTCGATCTGGCCTTCCACCGCAACGGGAGGGCCCGCAGTTGTGGTGTGTGTCGGGTTCACCCCTAGGTTCCTGCGGAAGGCCTCCGTGCCGTTGATATAGATGGCAATCCCGTCGTCATAGAGAAGTGAGGCCTTGATCACCGCGTTGCTGCCGTAGAAGGCGGGCAGGTTCACACGGGTGCGGAAGTAGTAGGTCGGGGTCGACGATTGCCCGTCGGGTGCTGTCAGAGAGAGGGGCGTTTGGATCGGTGCGGGCAGGCAGTTGCAGTCCTCGACTCCAAAGAGCCCGATGCCTGACGCCCAGGTGCTGTCGTCGTAGGTCGCAAGCCGCCACTCCGCTCCGAGCGCGATGTTATCCTGGCGGTAGCGCCAGAAATGATTGGTCAGCGAGGCTAGCTCGAGAGTGGAGAAGGTCACGTTGGTGGCAATGGGCAGCGGAGGAGCCGGGTTATGCGCTCCTGGGGTCGGGGGATTGAAGAATCCAAGACGGGTGGCTCCGCTGGGAGAGCGTCCCTGGGATATTCCTGAATTCTGACCCTGATAGAGAAAGCAGTCGATCACTTTGCCATCGTTGGCGTGGAGCGAGAGGGATCCGCCCTCCTTAGGTAGGCTGAAGCTAAGGTGGCCTGGAGACGGTGGGTTTTGTCCGTCGGTAATCCAGACGCGAAATCCCTGCCCTTCAATATAGCTGAGCGGGGGCACCCGATCGCGCACCGGATAGGCAAGCGCGTCATCCGTGAAGCTCAGCTCAGCTAGGGCGACGGCCGCCAGATCTTGGTTGAAGACTTCGAGGAAGTCCTGGAGGCCTCCATTGGCGAGCCATTCGTTGATGATCAGACGATTCGGGTTGCCCTGTGGGGCTTCCCGGTTAGGGGCACCCAGCGTCGGCTCACATAGACCCCAGCTTCCATCCGTGCGACGACCAATGGACTTGTCTGGTATCTGGAGTCCGTAGCGGACTTCATCGAGGAGGGGCGCATCATTGCCGCCTGGTGCGAAGAGATACAAACCACCCCCCTCAGCATCCAGCCCGAAACGGGTATGGAGCCCAGGGCTTTTGCGGCTGTCGGCGAAGAGGATTACAAACTGCCCGGCTTCGAGGGTGAAGCCTCTGGGGAAGGTGAAGCGGTGGGGCAGGAGTAGGGTATCGGTCAGACCCACTCCCTCCAGCGAAATGGGTTGATCGCCTGGATTGTGGAGCTCCAGCATGTCGGGGAAGCTTTCGCCATCGGCGAATGCGGCGCGGTTCCAGGCAAGAACTTCGTTGATCACGACTCGTGACCAGCCGGTTTCGACACGCCAACTGTGGACGAGTCTCGGTGTGTTGTCCCAACGTCCGGCGCTGCTCTGTCCCACAGCGAACAGTTCATGCATGCCATCGTCCAGCGCGCTTAGGTTGAGCGGCGTATCGAGGTCAGTGGGATCGCTGAGGGGGCCATCGTCCAGACTCCATCGATACCGCATAGAACCGGCTCCACTGAATCTCACTCTGGCGTGGCTTGAAGCGGAGACGGGCGCGAGGGTTCCCCAGGCTGCAATGCCTGGAGCAACCGTAGCGCCGATGTCCCGGCCGTCCGTTCCTGCGCCGAGGGCTGGGGATCCTGGTTGAAGTTGTACGGAAGCGCGCAGGGTCATGGGGTTGGTTCCGGAGGGCTTCGCTACCGCCAAGCGGGGATCGACGATCAGAGTGGCCGTGGTGTTGGCTGGAATGTCCGCACCGGACAGAATATTGTGTCGTGCTTGCACCACCGGGAGGGGGAGATCGGGAGAGCTGCTGCTGAACGCCAGATTCGTTGGGGTGAGCCAGACGATGTTGTTCTCGAGCAGGGCACCCGCGCCCGGAAGCGCTCCGTCCGCTCGGCGATCGGGTTCGTCAAAGCTGACGGCCGCAAAGGTCAGATTGTTGAACGTGTTGTTCTGCAATGTGACGCGGCTGCGATCCCGGCAAAGCACGCCGTAGGTGCAGTTCAGAAAGATGTTTCGCGCGAGTGTGACCGACGGTCCTTCGGTCTGGGTGCCCTGAACGACGACCGCAGCCGATAGATCCGCCAGGTTTGCGAGCTCAGGTCTGACATTGGCGAAAAGATTCCCTTCGATGTGAGCGTCTGCGTCCGTGAGTTCCACCAGATCGTCCCGCGCTCCCAGAAAATGGTTGTCGATGAGCTCCAGAATCGGTCCGGGTCGACGCCCTCCTGAAACTCGGAGAAGGTCCACCGTCTGCGGCCCCGCGTTGAAGGTGTTGCGGGCGATCAGCAAGGGTCCGGAGGGGGCGATACCCGATCCCGAGATCAGGGCAGGGGCGCCCACTGCAGGGAAGACCGAGTCGGTGAGTGTGAGGCTACAGCCCGCAAAGTTCAGGAAGGCGCGCGTGGTAGAGGTGACCAGGAGATGGTCTATCTCCAACACCACATTCGTGGCGCGTAGGCAGGAGGTCTGGGAACCTGCGGCGTCTAGAACCACATGGGACAGGCGATGAGGACCGCCAGGGCCCACGAACTCGATGCCACCCCAGTTGCTCTGTGCGGCGCTGCTCGATCGAGTGAAGTAGATCTTCTGCGTCTCTGTTCCCGAAGCGATGAGCGTTCCTCGGACGACGAGGTTGGCATCCGGGTCGAAAAGGAGCGTGGTGCCGGGCGCGACAGTCAGAGTTAGACCCTTGGGGACTTCCCAGGTGCCGGTCACACGATAGGGCCCCGACTCCTTTGTTAGGAGGGTGTTGTTGGCGAGGGGACCTGTCAGGGGGAGACCGTTTGTTCCTTGCAGAAGGACGATGGCGTTGGTGCGTTCGAATTCAACCCCGCTGGCGTCGAGGGACTGAATCAGAATCGAGTTCAAACCCGGCGAGAGACGGACTGCTTTGCTCCAGCGCGCTTCCCAGGCGGACCATTGTGCTGGGGACCCGTTGACCAGCACGCTGCGAGTCCGGGCCGCGTGGCTCGAACCGAACAGTGTTAGATTGGTGGAGGTAGCTCGAGGGAAGGTGCTGCCTGTGGTGGTCGCTGGGGAACTGGAGCGCCAGCGAAGATCGGTCGGGATCTGACTGGACACAGAGTTGAAGCGGTTCGTTGCGAACGACTTCATCTCCCTAAGGGTGAAGGTCGAGTTCCACGATCCGAGGGTCTGGTCGAGGAGACGTGCCACCTCTCCCGGTGCGAAGGCCCCTTCCAGCAGTCGGCGCAGTTCAGCAAAGTAGAGCGGTGCGATCTCGGGATGTTTGAGGAACGCGTCGATCGTGCGGATGGATGTCGCCTCGAAAATCGAGTCTGTAGGCCCGCCTCCCTCCTGGCCGAGGACCGAGTCCCAGTCGTGCCCGATCAATCGAAAACGCGGATCGATCTGGCCTCGATACATCGCAAAGTCATCGCCTACTCCGGTGCCCAGGCTCGTTTCGCTGCTGCCGCTGAGTGTGAAGACCGCGAAGTAGGTCAGCCATTGGGGTATGTTCACCACCCGGCTGACATTGCTCACATAAGTGCCTTGGTTCGTGTTGGCGAGCGCTTGGGTCAACTGCACGAGGTCCGACCAGTCGTCTTCCGCCTGATGCGTGGTTTTCGAGTAACCCACATTCACGTAGGAGATTGAGTTAGAGCCCAGGTAGGCGAGATCCGCGTTATGGCTCGAGCTGGAGGCTCGGTAGAGATTTCCGTCCGGATCGAGCGGGAAGTGGTGAGCGGCAAAGTCACCGTTGGGAACCTCCGCTTGGGCGTAGATGGCCAACCCGGGAATGGTGGACTGGAACTGGGCCGAGCCATTGATCTGCACGCTGACGGGCAAGTGTTCCTCTGTGACGAGGCCTGCACGGGTTGCGAGTGCGTAGCCGGCGATCTGGCTGTGCACGGTATGCGCATTCAGGTTGATGGCCGTTAGGCCTTTCCAGCGTCTGTCGGACGGAATGCTCAGTCGGTAGTTAGAGGGGGGTTGGAATCGGCTGCTGGCTCCTCGCAAACGTAAGCCGCACCCATAGCGGATGCTCAGGTCGTCCCCATGCTTCTCGATGAAGGTTGTGTTGAGCTCGGCATTGGAGGATGAGTCGCTATTGGGTAGGGCGAGCAGGGTTCGTCGGTCCGTCTCGCTCAGGATCAGGAAGCGCGAAGGTTGAACTGCATCTCTGTCGAAATTCTGAACCTGAAGCAGGGCGTTGGCGAACTGCCCCTCGACCTGGAATCTATCCAGAGCGGATGGGGGCCAGGTCCGACTCAAACCATCTGCTCCGATAACTTGCACAAAGAACTCTAGAACCGTCCGATTCGTCTGGGGAGAGAGGACAACCCCAAAGACTCCGTCGCCGGATAGCCCGTCGTTCTGTTGGCCGTCATCCACCAAGTTCCGTTGAAGAAACGGCCCCGGTGTGGGCGTTGCCACGTTTCGATAGAAAAGCTGCACAGCCCCTTCCTGGCGGGAGTGGAAGATCACCTCTGCTGTGATGGTGATGGGCTCGCTTGATCGAGGGAGGGCGGGGGAGTGTCGAACGTTCAGAAGATAAGGGGCGACCTCGGTGGCGATCCGCGTATTGGCCCTACCGGGGCTTCCACCGCTGACTTGGCTTGCCGCCCAGTTGGCGGCGAGAGTGCCTTCATGGGTCGCGCGAATCCTTTCCAACGATGCGCCTCCCCCGTCGGCTGAGCTTTGGTAGATCCACCCGACCGTTCTGCTGCTTTGAGTTTGGAGTCGTCGGGCGAAATCGCCGGCGTCCGCGTAGCGAACCTCATCCACTACCAGGCCGGTGTTGTCGCTGAGTTGAACCGTCTCTCCTGAGTTCGCCAATGTGCCCGTCCAGGGGCCCGCGACAGCTGTCACCGAGGGATATTGGGCGCTGAAGGTGTTGGTGTCGGCCGCTACGACCAGGAATTGGCCGGGTGCCAGCACCCAATGGTTCGAGAAGGTGTAGGACACGCCCTTTGTCACACTCCAGCCCAGAAGGTCTACGGACTGCGGCCCGGTGTTATACAGCTCGATGTATTCCTCGTTTGTCCCGTGGCTGGGTGGATGGAAGAAGAGTTCGTTTATGACGGGCTTCGCGTGAAGGCCAATCGCTTGGCTAAGAACCCAGAGAGTAACCATCCCCATGCGAGCAACTCGGGCTGCGATCTTGCGGGTGCACTGCTTCATAGGGCGATACGCTTCCTTTTGTTCAACGGACTTGACCGACTACAGCACAGGTCAAATGACAGCGCAATGCCCAAGAGCTCACGGTCAGCGGTGCGGGCTAGCAGGCCGTCTGACTTGGAATATCGTTCTGCAGGGTGCCCGCCAGGGCTAGTGTTAGGCTCTCGGGTTTTTTTGGATGCCGGCCTGCTAGCAATCACCCCGACTCCGAGTCGGGGTGAGGAAACTCCATCTGACTCTTCAGAACCGGCCCATTCTACCTTTCCCCATCCCGCTGCGTTTGCCTTTTAGACCGTCCCCACATCCTGTGCTCCGTTGCATCTTCAAGGAGACCTTCAGCACATCGACTCCTTTTCCGCAGCAAAATATCTAGCAGCCTGTCGCGGCGATTCCTGGATTATAGCTCGGCACAAACGGGCTCCACAGCCGGACTCACGTCCGGTGGGGACACGCCCGACAGGCTGCTAGCGCCGAATGCCCCAGCGCGAAAGAAGGAAAGCGTAGTCGAAGGCGATTTCTTTGAGATGGTCGTAGCGTCCAGAGGCTCCGCCGTGGCCAGCGTCCATGTTGACCTTGAGCAAGAGCGGGCGGTCG
>CAMAVD010000069.1 GCA_945861575.1 Akkermansia muciniphila | reverse complement strand
TCGAGTACCTAGCTGTTAGCTATCCCTTGGTCAGCGTGGAATCGTTCGGTGCGGCTGAGGAAGGTCGAGTCAGCCTCGATACCAAGTTTCGCCTCACTCGTAAAGGGGGTGATCTGCAGTCGGAGCTTGCCGTCTTTTTCCAGATGGTCGGGACTGCTGAGGTCGATGCCGACTATACCATCCTCAGCAACGGCGTGGTCACGTTTGCCGCAGGTCTGGACACGGTGGACTTGCCGGTTGAGATCATTAACGACAGGGCTTCTGAAGGGCGTGAAACCGCGCTGTTGCAGTTGGTGCTCGCTACCAACGTAGAGCGCTACTTGAACTATGTGACGAATTTTGCCGTCACGAACATCGATGCTGGGGTGACGAATGTGTCCACCAATTTCCTGGTGCTGGTTCAAACAAATTCTTGGCCCGTTCCAGGCTGGGAGATCAAGAATGTTAACGGAACGCTGACTTGGTTCCAGACCCATCCTCCCTACGTCTTGGGCGTGGACACCGCAGTGATGTCCATTGGCGACAACGAGCCCGTGGACAAATCCTCGTTCGCTCTTTCCGTCTATGATGAGACTGCACTTGAGGGTGGGGAGGACGAGGCGGTCGTGCTGGTGACTCGAACTGGAAACCCAGATCAAGGAATCGACATTCGGCTCAGCTTTGGCGGGGTCGCTTCCAATGGGGTCGATTACGCTTTCGTGCCCAGCTTGCTTCACTTCGACATTGGTCAGACCATCGCGGCCGTGCGCATCATTGCCACGGACGATCTCTTTGTTGAGGGGGATGAGACGCTTACCGTTTCGATTGATCCCTCCTCCGCCTATGGTGTTACCGGGGATCGGGTCACGCTGGTGGTCGTTGACAATGATCTACCGCTCATCACGGTGAATGCAGTGCAGTCCAGCGGTTTGGAGACGGACGTTATCGCAGCGCAGTTTTCTATCAACCGCGCGGGCGACCTGGGGCTCCCTCTTGAGGTGAATTACCTTCTAGGTGGAACCGCGACCAACGGGCTGGATTTCGCCGTGCTTGGGGGCACGGCTACGATACCGGCAGGTCAGGTTTCAGTCTTGGTTAGCATCCGCCCGCTCCGTGACGCGATCGTGGAGGTGCCAGAGACGATTCAAATCCAAATTTCATCCAGCACCTACTACAATGTCGGAGGCCTGGGGTCTGCAGTGGCTACGCTCTATGATGAGTCCACACCGGTGGTCAGTCTGACCGCGAGCGGTTTCGGGAACATCTCTGAGAATGGTGGATCCGTGATCCTCACCTTTACCCGAACGGGGCCGACGACACAGCCATTGACGCTGAACCTCGCTTTTTCCGGACTTGCCGATCGGTTCTCCGACTATGGCGTTATTGGAAATCAGGTTACGATCCTTGCTGGCTCCTCGACTTTGGTGCTCGATGTGAGGCCTTCGGACGATCTGTTTTATGAGCTAAGCGAAAATTTCCAGATCAACCTCCTGCCCGGCGATAACTACATCGTGCGTGGTCAGAGCTCATTCGGAACTCTAATTACTGACAACGAGACCGGTCCCTTGCCTGCCGTTTCATTTGCGAACGCGGCCAGTTCTGTGCCGGAGAATACTCCGGGTGGGATTTATCGGGTCCCTGTGCGATTCAGTCGTGCGAACGAAAACTCTCCGATCCCAGTGGTGGTCGAGTACCGAATGGTGGGTGGCTCCGCAACGGTGGGTGCGGACTTCAATTTCACCAATGCACCTTTGCTATCCAAAGCCTATATCGTCGAAACCAACCGGTTTGGTGACTCCGAATTTGAAGGCTATCCCTTGTATTACATCGCTCTCGAAATCTTTGACGATGATCTCGCGGAGAAGAATGAGACCATGGTTATCGGGTTGGCTTATCCGAGCTCCTTCATCTTCACCAATATCACGATGGGGACCAATGCGATGGGGCAAGCTGTGGAGCTTACGAACTTTGTCGTGGCACCTACCAACTTCAATCTTGGATCGGTGCGATTCCACACCGTCACGATCCTGGATAACGACTACAATACAGTCTCGGTGGAACCGACAATCCCCTTCGGTTACGAGGAGGGACAAGTGGCCGCGTCGTTTACCTTCCGACGAGGTGCGGACGATGCGATCGATAAGGCGGTTAATGTGGAGTTCTCCGTCACCGGTTCCGCGAGTCCGAACACAGACTACATCCCACTGCCACGAATGGTTACAATTCCCGCAGGACTCGATTCAGTGACGTTGGATGTGGTCCCGCTCGAGGATCAAACCCCCGAGATCGCCGAGAGTGTCACAGTGCGGCTTAGTCGTTGTGTGGGTTCAAAGTTGGATCCGGAAAAGCAGCTCGCGACGGTCTTGCTGGTGGACAATGACGGCACGATTGAGTTCTCCCAGCCCAATTACCGTGTGAGCGAGGGGGTTGGCACATTCCAGGTGCCCGTGATCCGCTATGGGCTCATCGGTTTGGCTCAGTCTGTCGACTATCAAATCACCGGGGGGACGGCTATCCGTGGCCTCGACTTTCAGGCTCCTGTCCGGGGCACGCTTTCCTTTGGCTCGGGTGATACTCTAAAAACGATCTCTCTCGTGATCAGTAACGACTTGCTGCTGGAGTTAGATGAGACGATCAACATCGTGCTTACGAATTTCAGCGGCGGGACGCCCTTGCCTGGGCAGCAGTTGACCACCGTGATCATTCGCAGTGATGACACGGAGTTTCGCTTTTCAACCAATCACTACACCTCTTCTGAGCGCACGAACACTGCGCCTGTTGTGATTGAGCGCTTGGGGCCTGCGAACGGCCCAGCCTCAGTAACGATCGTCGCCGCGAAAGGAACAGCGCTCGATGGAATCGATTTTCGCGCTACAAACCGGGTCGTCGCATTTGCTGACGGCGTTTCAAACGTCACCTTCCAAGTTCGCACCCTTGATGACTTTGACGTGGATGGGGACAAGCTTGTCCTGCTCTCTCTGACCAATGCCAGCAATGGAATTCAGCTGGGGCTTGGCTCGATCTCGGAGTTGGAGATTCAGGACGACGACTGCCGCATCGAATTCGCTTCCCAGACGCTTCGAGTCAACGAGTTCGACGGCTATGCGCTGATCGATGTGCGGCGTGTGGGTGGGGTGCTGAACCCAGTGGCTGTGGATTTCCGCACAGCGGACGGCACGGCAACGGCCGGTCAGGACTTTGTTCGCACGAATGGCACCCTGTCCTTCCTGGGTAATCGTAACGTGCAGGATACGAATGGGTCCGGCTCGCTCATCTTCCTAGCCGGAGAGAGTAATCTGGTGCTGCGAGTGGCTGTGTTCGATGATCTTGCCGGAGAGGGTGAGGAGAATTTCGATATCAGACTCTCCAACGCGCGTGTCCCGGGCGCAAGCGCGATCGCCAAGGCGGTCAGTGTGGGTAGCCGCAGCAACATTGTGGTGACCATTCGCGACGATGAAACGGCTGGCAGCGTAAATTATCAGGTCGCTTCCGGGCTTCAGGTCGACGGCACGGTTCGCTCCCTCGCGCTTCAACCCGATGGACGGCTGGTCTTCGCGGGTGACTTTTTGGAGGTGAATACTTTCTCGATCCCTCAGATTGGACGTTTGGCTCAGAATGGGAGCCTCGACACCGGATTCAATCCGGGCGCCGGTGGTGGCGGTGGATCTGTGCTATCAGTCGCTTCGGATGCTGCCGGCAAGGTGTTGTTGGGTGGAGATTTCGCCGTGGTAGACGGCGTGGCTCGCGTCGGCGTGGCTCGTTTGGATCAGGATGGCGATGTCGATCGAACATTCGATGTAGGCGTTGGAGCCCTGGGCATTGTCCGTGCCGTCGCTTCACAGCCAGATGGCAAGGTGGTGATCGGTGGAGATTTCCTCCGCTACAACTCCGTGAATCGCACCCGCCTAGCCCGGCTCGCGTCTGATGGTCGTTTGGATACCAACTTCACTGCCGTGGTCAATGCCTCGATTCACGTCGTGCTGGTGCAGCCTGACGGGCAGATCCTTATTGGTGGTGCCTTCACGCGGGTAAACAATGCCAACGTCCAGGGTCTCGTGCGTTTGAATCCCGATGGATCTATCGACAACACGTTCAAGGTGGGATCCGGCGTGGCTGGAACCGTGTATGCCCTGGCGGTTAATGCGAATGGAGCCATTCTCGTGGGTGGCGATATCTCTGCTTTCAACGGGCAGCCTGTTGCTAAGCTGATCCAGGTCTCCAGCACCGGCGAGTTGGACTCCCAATTCGGGATCGGTGCCGCTCCCAATGGGATCGTGAGAGCGGTCGGGGTTCATGCCTCTGGAAAGGTCTATGTGGGCGGCGAGTTTACTGCCTTGGGGGCTCAGTCGCGAAACCGTATCGCTCGACTGAGGGCCACGGGTCTGGTTGATGATGTCTTCGATCCAGGGACAGGGGCGAATGGGACGGTTCGCTCACTGGTCGTTCATCCTAATTCCGAGGTGAGCATCGGTGGGGATTTCACCGAAGTGAACGGGATCGCCCGAAGTCATATTGCCCGCATCCATGGCGACGACCGTCTTGCCGTTACGGGGGTTGAGTTTGCTCAGGCGTCCTACCGTGTGAGCGAAGGGGCTGGTTCACTCGCAGTGACTCTTCGACGGGTTGGGGATCCAAAAGTCGCCTTCAACGTGACGGTAAAGCCCGACTTGATCGGATCTACCGCGAGCGCCGGATTAGACTACCTATCCAACTCTGTGGCACTCAGCTTCGGCGCTGGAGTGCTGTCCCGCACTTTCGATGTGTCGATCGTTGATGATGCTCTGATTGAGAGCGATGAGACATTGCTGCTGAATTTGGTGTTGGCCTCCCCGGGGGTGGACCTCAGCGGGCAAGTCACGACCTCAATCACCATTGAGGACAATGAGGTCGCGGTCCAACTCAACAGTCCGGCCCTCAGTGTGAACGAGGACTCGGGTAGTGCTTCTATCATTATCGGCCGTCAGGGTCTCACCAATACTCTTGCACAGGTTACCTTGGTCACGGTTGCTGAATCTGCCCGGGAAGGTCTAGACTTCACCGCCGTAAACACGGAGGTCACCTTCCAGCCTGGCGAGACGTCCAAGGAGGTCGGTATCCCCTTGGTGAATGACTCTGTGCGCGAAAGTTCGAAAACCTTCCGTGTCAGGCTGCTCAATCCGTCTGAGGGCGTGGTTCTAGGGCTGTCCGAGTCCTTGGTCACGATTCTCGATACCGATCGTGAAAAGTTGGAGATCCTGGCCACGGCCTTGGTGGCGGATCCTAACGGCAATGGGGGCATCGATCCGCGAGAGGTCGTGACTCTGATGGTGGCCTTAGTCAATAGCGGTACGGCGGACGTCTCTGCCGTGACGGCTGTTCCCTTGCCTTCCGCAGGGATTGTTCTGGATCCGGGCCTTGTCCAGGTCCAAACCTTCGGCGCTTTGAAAGTGGGTGGCGCTCCGTCCTCCCGACCGTTCACGTTCGGCAATAACGCTCAGCTGGGGGCGTCCCTCGAGTTGCTCCTGCAGTTGACCGACGCTTCCGATCGGGATCTGGGAATCGTGAAGGTGCCTGTCGCGCTGGGTCCCCAGTCACGCGTCTTCAGTGCTTCATCTGGGATGAACATCAATGACAATGGTCCTGCCAACCCCTACCCGTCTGTGATACAGGTCAGTGGGTTGCCTGGAGCAATCACGAAGGTGACACTTACGCTGGACGGGTTCACTCATCCTTCGCCTGCCGACGTGGATATGCTCTTGGTTGGGCCGGATGGGGCCAACTCGATCGTGTTCTCAGACGTGGGTGGGATTAATTCTGTGGAAGGGCTTAACATCGTTCTTGATGAAAGTGCTGCCAACGATCTGCCTGTATCCCTGCCTCTGACGAGTGGTGTGTTCCTGCCGAAGAACTCGAAGTTGGAGGATGCGTTCCCAAGTCCGGCTCCGGCCGGCCCCTATCGCAATGGCACTCTGAACTTCACGGGCCGAGATCCGAACGGGCCGTGGTCGCTCTATGTGGTGGATGATACATCTCAGTGGAGCGGCGCTCTTCGCGGGGGATGGAAAATCGCCCTCTCGACCTCAGGCCTGTTAGTGCCCTCGGCTGATGTGGGTGTCCGTGTTGCGTCGGACAGCCCAGTGGCTGTTCCTGGGCAAGAGCTGACCTACACGGTTCGAGTGATCAATAATGGCCCTGGTGTCGCTTCGAATATCGTCACTCGCCAGATCTTGCCGGTGGGTAGCACCTTCCTGTCGGCTACGGGTGATCCTGATCTTGTCAGACTGGGGACCGCTCTGGAGTGGACGCTCGGTGGCTTGGCTGTGGGACAAGAACAGGTTTACTCCTTCGCCGTGAGGCCTGCATCTGTAGAGCAGTTGACCGCGGTGGTGAGTGTTGCCACCGGAACCCTGGACATCTTTGCTCCCAACAACGGCCAGACACTGACTACCCCGGTGTCTTCTGACGGAGGCGGCGTCACTTTGTCCATCGAAACGGATGACGGCAAAGTTCGGCTTAGTTGGCCCGCGAGCGCGGCGGGCGTCGTGCTTGAAAGCACGGGTGTCTTAGGGGAGAACGGGGCGGCGACTGTTTGGCAGACCGTGGGGACTGCGGCAGTCACTGAAGACGACCTAAAAGTGGTCACACTGACACCGGTGACTGGGCCCCGGTTCTATCGCCTGCGTCGGCCGTAGTTTGCTGATTCTGGAATGGAGTTCTGGGGATCCTGGGTTCGCAGCGAGAGGGAGCGATGAGTCTCATCGCTCCCTTTTTTCTTGCGCTCGCTTCCAGCGTCGCGGCTATTTGTTCGTTAACGCATGTTGAACTACATCTGGGCCGCCTTGATCGTGCTTGCAGTCGTCATGGGTGGGGTGTCGCAAACCCTGCCGCAGGTGACAGAAGGGGCGTTTGATGCCGCGAAGACGGCGGTCATGGGTTTGGCGCTGCCGCTGATTGGGGTCATGGCTCTCTGGCTGGGGTTGATGCGCTTGGCAGAACGGGCTGGATTGATTCAATTGCTGGCGAGAGGGATGAGGCCTGTGCTGTCCTGGCTCTTCCCCGAAATCCCCCGCGGGCATCCCGCTCTCGGATCGATGCTCATGAATTTTGCGGCGAACATGCTGGGTCTCTCCAACGCGGCGACGCCTCTGGGCCTGAAAGCGATGAAGGACCTAGAGAGCTTGAATCCGCATCCCGGCACGGCAACGAACGCCATGTGCACCTTCCTGGCGATTAACACCAGTTCCATCCAGTTGATCCCGGCGAGCACGATTGCCCTGCTTGCTGCCGCGAAGTCCACCAATCCAAGCGCCATCGTAGGCACTGCTCTGATGGCCACTTTCTGTTCCACGCTTGTGGGTATCACAGCGGTCAAGCTTCTCCAGGTTCTACCTTGGTTTGCCCCCCCCGTGGTCCCCGTCGGAGTGCCCGCGTCGGTCGCTCCTATCTCGGACCCTGCTTCCTCAGGCGTGTCGACCGAATCAAGGCCGCTGCGAGCCCTGACTTGGCTGGTTGTGGCAGCTGTCTTGGGTTTCTTCGGTTTCCTTTTTTGGCGCCTTCTGGGGCAGGGTAGCGCTCAGGACGGGAGTTTCACTCGATGGATCAATTCGATCTCCTTATTGGCAGTTCCCTTTTCGATCGTTTTCCTGGTTCTGTTTGCACTCACAAGGGGTGTGCGGGTTTACGAGGAGTTTGTGGAGGGGGCAAAGGAGGGCTTCGAAACTGGGATCCGAATCATACCCTACCTGGTGGCCATGCTGGTTGCCGTTGGAATGTTTCGGGCCGCGGGTGGGGTCGACTGGGTCACTCGAGCCCTGCAGCCAGCTCTGGTTTGGCTTCATTTTCCGTCTGAGCTCGTTCCTCTCGCCTTGATGCGTCCATTGAGTGGCAGTGGGGCGAATGGGATCTTCCTCGATTTGGTGAACGCGCATGGTCCGGACAGCCTGATCGCCCGCATGGGGGCCACCTTGATTGGGAGCACCGAAACGACCTTTTACGTGATCGCATTGTATTTCGGATCTGTGGGAGTGCGGAGAACGCGTCATGCTATCGCGGCTGGGTTGCTCGCTGATTTGGCGGGTGTTCTTGCATCCGTCGCGATCTGCCGATGGGTCTTTGCGGGCTGATCCTCTGCTGTGGGTTGCTGTCGCTTGACTCCCCAATTTATTGTGGTGTAGCTTCGCCCAGCCTACACTGGGAAGTGGTTGGCATTGATCTATGCGCTGTCCCAAATGCGGATTTCCTGATGATAAAGTGATCGACTCTCGCAGTTCGCGCGAGGGGGTGACTATTCGTCGGCGCAGGGAGTGTCTGGACTGCCATCATCGTTTCACAACCTATGAACATGTCGAACGCCCCACGCTGATGGTGGTGAAAAGAGACGGTCGCCGGGAGGAGTTCCAGCGCGAGAAGCTGCTCTCGGGCATTCGCCGCGCGTGCCAGAAGCGCCCGGTGGGCGAGCCTGAGATCGAAAGCTTGGCGGAAGAGATCCTGGGGGACTTGTCGAATACCTTCGATGGCGAGGTTTCCACCAAAGATATTGGGTCCAGGGTGATGGAGCGATTGCGGACCATGGACCCGATTGCTTATGTGCGTTACGCCAGCGTCTACCGACGTTTCGAGGAAGCCACCGATTTCGTTCAGGAAGTCAAAAAGCTTGAAGCCAAGCATGATACTCTTACGGCCCGATTACCTGGTCTTTGAGCTGCCCTCCGGCGACACTGTGCCCTGCTCAGCCACCGAAGTGGCGGCTGAGTTGGTCAGCGAGGCGGAGGCTCCTCTGGATCCCCAGATGTTGAAGAATGCGGCGGCCGCCGTGGTGCACTACTTTCGTGTGGAACTCGGCCGCAGCGCGGTTCGCATTGAGGAGTTCACCCTGGCGTTGAAGAAGGCCCTGTCTGGTCTGGGTTTTGAGGTGACGGAGAGCGTCGTTCCATCTTCCGCGATCGCTTCCACCAGCGCCGCAACCCCTAGCTCGTATTCTCCGATGGCTGATCCGGTGGGGGAGGTGCTGACTCAGACGGATCTGGTGAGAATCGAGAGTTCGGCAGGAGAGCTCTCCTTCTACCCTTCCTTGCGCGAGGATCTCCGGCTCCGGCTCCTTTCATCGCCCAGGGTGCTGGCCTACTCGGGCCTGCGTGACTGTGCCAAGCGTCTCTGCGCTTCCAAGCGATGGACGGGACGTTGTCAGCAGGTCAGTGATGAGATTGTGGATTTTCTGCGAGCGTGCCTCCGTAGTCAGCCGGAGCATGCCGATTGCCTGCTTCGCATCCAGTGACCCTGAATTCCCATCTCGGATGGATGACTGCCCCCTATGACCCTGTTTGAGAAGATTATCGCGCGGCAAATCCCAGCTCGCATTGCCTATGAGGATGACTTGGTCCTCGCCTTCCACGACATCCACCCCCAAGCGCCGGTGCATGTGCTGGTCATTCCAAAAAAGCCCATCGCTCGGATCGCCGAAGCATGCTCCGAAGATCAAGCTCTGCTCGGGCATCTCCTGCTGAAAGCTGCCGAGGTCGCAGCCTCCTTAGGCCTCACAGAGGGCGGGTTTCGTCTGGTGATGAACAATGGTCGAGATGGAGGAGAATCGGTGCCGCACCTTCACTGTCACGTGCTCGGCGGACGGCCCATGCTCTGGCCGCCTGGGTGATTTGCTGGCTCTTCGCGTTCTCCTCAATGATCCCTATGAAACGGTCGACCCTTGCCGTGCTCGTCAGTTGGGGCTTGGTTGTCGGTGTCGGCAGAGCGCGTGCCGATGGCCCGCAATGGTGGGGTCCTTATCGGGATGGCCACGCAACAATGCGGGATTCGCTGCCTTCACTGCATGACTTTGCCGCTTTTTGAAGTCGTCCATGAGGATGGCGCGATCTTGGTGCTCAGTAAACCGGCCGACTTGGTCTGCCATCCGACCAAGGGGGATGAGTATTCCAGCCTGATCAGTCGGGTGCGGATCCATCTAGGCCGGGCCACAGAGGGGGAGGCACACTTGATCAATCGGCTTGATCGTGAGACGACGGGTTTAGTGATGGTGGGAAAGACGCTCGATGCCGCCCGCGCTTGGCGGAAAGCATGGGAGGCGGGACATGTGATCAAGCACTATGAAGCAATCGTTCATGGGCATGTCGCTCAGGAGGAGTGCATGGTCGATGCCCCGTTGGGTAAAGACGAATCGAGTCCTGTGGCGATCAAGGACTGTGTTCGCCCGGATGGCGCGCCTTCGAGAACCGCCTTTACCGTAGTGCGGCGATTTTTTCGAGAGGGTCGGCCTTTTACCCATCTGTCCGTGCGCCCTTTTTCGGGACGCAAACATCAGATTCGCATCCACCTGGCGCATTTAGGACATCCGCTGGTGGGCGATAAACTTTACGGGGGAGACGAGCAGATCTATCTTTCCTTTGTTGAAAAGCGGATGACAGCGGAGCAGAGCGCTGTCCTCCTCCTTGCCAATCATGCGCTTCATGCTGGCCGCCTCGAAGCGGAGTGTGAGGGAAAGGTCTGGTGCTTTGAAACGGCGTGTGATTCCGCCTTTTCCGGTTTTCTGAAAGGCTGAGCTTTTGTCGCGGGTTGCTTTTGCGATTTCACATCAGCTGGGGCGTTGCGCAACCGTCACCCGCTGCTAGGCTTTGCGCATGGACTCCCTGCATGCGCCTTGGCGCATCTCCTACATACTCGGCCCGAAACCTCCGGCTTCGGATGTCTCGCTGTTCGCCCGAATCGGTCAGTCGAACGATGATGTCGCACATCATGTGATCGTGCGCTCTCGATCCTGCTTCGCGATGCTGAATACCTTTCCCTACAACGGTGGCCATCTCATGGTGATCCCCTATCGGCAGGTGTCCGACCTGCCAGAGCTCACCGAGCAGGAGACGGCGGATCTGATGGCGCTCACCTGCCGATGTCAGGCGGCTCTGCGACAGGTAATGAAACCCGATGGGTTCAACATCGGCTTGAACTTGGGGAAGGTCGCGGGTGCTGGGATCGCGGAGCATCTTCATCTACATATTGTGCCGCGGTGGAATGGTGATACCAACTTCATGCCGGTGCTGGCCAGTACGACCGTGGTGCCTCAGGCGCTCACAGAACTCGCCGCACAGCTTCGGGCCGCGCTCAATCCGAATGCGTGATTCCGTTCGCTCTTCTTGCAAGAGCCTGCTAAGAAATCCCTCTGAACGACAACATGACTACCGAGACGTTGCATTTCGAAAACGCACGCGTGGTGCAGCAGCTGTTTAACAACGACCCGCAGAATCTGGCAGCCCTGGAAGCTAGCCTGAAAGTGAAAGCGATCGCTCGCGATGGCTTCATTAAACTTGAAGGGGAAGAAGCGGCTGTCGCGCTGGCTCGTCAAATGTTCCAGACGCTCGAAACTTCCCTCAAGAACGGGGGCACCATTCGCAATCGCGAGTTCACTCAAGCTCTAGGGATTGTGTCCAGTGAGGGGGTGGATGCCCTCCAGGGGCTTTACCGGGAGCGTATAGCGGTATCCAGTCGCAAGGCGGCGGTTTCTCCGAAGACGCTTGGACAAAAGAAATACGTGGAAACGATCCGCCAGCATGATGTGACGCTGGGGGTGGGGCCTGCGGGTACGGGGAAAACCTATCTGGCGATGGCGATGGCTGTGTCCGCCTTGAAGGAGGAGAAGGTCAGCCGCATCATTCTCACACGTCCGGCCGTCGAAGCGGGCGAGGCTCTTGGTTTTCTGCCGGGCGATCTCTATGAGAAGATTGATCCCTATCTTCGCCCCTTGTTGGACGCCCTCCATGATATGATGCCCGCTGAGGATGTCATCAAGCATCGCGAACGCGGCATGATTGAAATTGCTCCGCTTGCCTATATGCGGGGACGTACCCTCAACCAGGCGTTCATCATCCTGGACGAGGCGCAGAACTCCACTGCGGAACAGATGCTCATGTTCCTCACCCGTCTTGGCTACGGGTCCAAAGCGGTCATCACTGGGGATCCCACCCAGATCGACCTCCCCGGAAACAAACGTTCCGGTCTGATCGAGGCGGTGCAGGCGTTGCGCAACACAGAGGGTATCGGAATTGTCGAGTTCAGCGGCCGAGATGTGGTCCGACATCCCTTGGTGCAGCGCATCATTGAGTCTTACGAGGAGCATCGTCGCGACCGGAAATGATTCTCTCCGTCCGCAATCGGCAGCGCGCCCGCCGTTTGGATGCACGGTTCTTGCGTCGCATCACGCTTGCCCTATTGCGACAGGAGCTCTCTCTTCCCGAAACGGAGCTGGGCATTCATCTCGTGGGTGCCCAGGAAATGGCGAGAATCAACGAAACCTACCTTGGGCATGCCGGGTCGACCGATGTGATCACCTTCGACCACGCGGAGACTTCCTTGGAGGTGTCCGGTTTCGCCAGTGGTGTGTGCGGGGAGCTGTTTATCTGTGTCGACGATGCGATCTCCTTCGCTCGGGAGTTTCGAACCTCGTGGCAGCATGAGGTGGTTCGCTATGTGGTGCATGGGGTGCTGCACCTGCGTGGTTACGATGACTTGAAGCCGTCGCTGCGACGGGCGATGAAGCGTGAGGAAAACCGGCTGATGCGTCGCATGGAATCCCTCTTCGTGCTTCGGCGACTGGCTGTGCGCGGCCCTTGATGCCATGGCGGATGAACGGTCTATCGGCGTGATATTGCGAACCCGTCCCTTGACGGAGACCAGCTTGATTGTGAACTGGCTGACGCCTGATTTGGGCCGCGTGGCCACGGTGGCGAAGGGGGCGCGGCGTCCGGCGTCACCGTTTCGGGGTAAGCTCGACCTCTTCTACGAAGCGGAGTTTAGCTTCAGCAGAAGTCGTCGGTCGGATCTTCACACGCTTCGCGAGGTGGGGCGCACAGAGTCACACCCGGCTCTCCGGCTCAATCTCGACCGGCTTGAGCTGGGGGCGTATTTTGTCGCGTTGATTGAACAGTCGACCGAGATCGAGACGCCCGTGCCAGAGCTCTACCAGCTGTTGGTATCGGTGCTGGTTCCGCTCGAGAAGTGTGAACCCCGACCGGAGATGGTTTTCGCTTTTGAGATCAAGCTGCTCACCTTCCTGGGGCTGGGGCCGGATTGGGACGCCCCGCGGCTCACCGACGGCGCACGCGAAATGGGTCGACGTCTGTTGGGTTTCTCCTGGGAACAAATCCAGTGTGCGCGCCTGTCGATCCAGCAGTCCGCCGAACTTCGCCAGTTCTTGCATGGCTTTCTCATTCAGCAGCTGCCCCGGCTGCCTTTGGGAAGATCAAGGGCCTTGAAGTGTGGCACCGCCGAATGATCCCCTCTTGCAACGTGAGGTGGGAACGTCAAACGGATGCGGTGGGGTCCCGTTGGGGGGGAGCTCCTGCCGCATCCGTTTAGAAAGAGTAGCGCCGGTGGGCCTTCGACAGGAAAGCCACATGAGAACAACACACACACCCGACGCCGACTCTTCTATCGGCCAACCTGTGACAAAACTGTATTCGTTTTAGGGCCCTGAGTTGTTTCGTTTTAAAACTTTTGTAATATACTGATGATGAGGTGGATGGGTTCAGATTAGCTGGTCGGTGCCGGACGGCGTGCGCGGTTAAATCCTACCGCGTCTTGGTAGCGCACACCCGTGCCGCCAAAGATATCCAGCGCCGAGCCGATGGTGAGATCCACCCGGCCTTCGCTGATCTGGCTCACGGTTTCGAGGTCTTCCAGCGACTTTGCTCCCCCCGCGTAGGTGGTGGGAATGGGCGTCCAGTGGGAGAGACGCTCGACCAGCGGGAGATCGATCCCTCGGCAGAGCCCCTCGACATCCGCCGCGTGGATCAGGAACTCCTGGCAGCTCTTTGCCAGGGTTTCCAGGAGCCTCGCTGACAAGATTTCCTGGGTGAAAGTCTGCCACCGGTCGGTGACCACATAATATTCATCGCCACGTCGGCGGCAGCTGAGGTCCAGCACGAGGCGCTGCTTTCCAATCAGGGCGACGAGCGCTGCAAGACGCTGCCAGTCGATTTGCCCCTCCCGGAAGACCCAGGAAGTTACAATCACGTGGGAGGCACCGGCATCCAGCCACGCGGCTGCGTTCTCGAGGCGGATGCCGCCTCCCACATGCAGCCCCTGCGGATAGGCGGCGAGGGCTCGGCGGGCTGCCTCTTCGTTGCCAGGCCCCAGCAGGATCACATGCCCTCCGGCGAGCGCATCCTGGCGGTAAAGATCGGCATACCATTCAGCAGGCCTTTCCGAGATGAAATTGGTGCGCAGGCCGACTCCCACATCGCTGAGGGTGCCCCCGACGATCTGCTTCACCTTTCCTTCATGCAGGTCGATGCATGGACGAAACACACTTCCAGTCTCGCGTTCGCACCCTGGAGAAGTCCAGTCCACACTTTTTCCTTCAATCGGAGAGTAGTTCTGGTCATTTTGGCCCCATGGCACTTTCAGGAGACGAGATCAAACAGATGGTAAAGATGGCCCTCAGAGAAGACGTGGGGGCCGGGGACGTGACCACCCTGGCTGTGGTGCCACCTCTGGCGCAAACCACCGCGATGATGATCGCACGTGAGCCTCTCACGGTGGCGGGGTTGGAAATGGCTGAGTTGACCTTCCGCGAATGTGGGAAGGGAATCACGCTCACACGCCATGCGACCGACGGCGAGGCCGTCGGCAAGGGGAGAGTTCTGCTAAAGATCAGTGGGGCGGCGGGTCCGATCCTTACAGGGGAGCGGGTGGCATTGAATTTCGTCCAGCGCCTCTCGGGTGTGGCCACACTTACCGCTCTTTATGTGGCTGCAGTGGAAGGCACGCGCGCCCAGATCCTGGATACGCGCAAGACCATCCCGGGCCTTCGGCGTTTGGAAAAGTATGCCGTAGCGTGTGGGGGGGGCAAGAATCACCGCATGGGCCTGTACGATCAAATCCTCATCAAAGACAACCATGTGGCCACCTTGGCGGGTGAATCGGATAAGCCGATTGCCCTGGCGGTTCGGCGCGCTCGTGAGGCTCATCCGCATCTGAAGATAGAGGTGGAGGCTGATACGCTCGCCCAGGTGCAAGAGGCGGTGGAGGCTGGAGCCAATATTATCCTTCTCGACAACATGTCCGTCGACCAGCTCCGCGAGGCCATCACTCTGATTCGAGGGCGGGCCAAGACCGAGGCCAGCGGGGGGGTCAATCTGGAGACGGTGCGTGCCGTTGCAGAGACAGGCGTGGATTTTATATCGGTCGGGGCTCTGACTCACTCCGCCCGAAGCGTGGATATCGCCCTGGACTTTCAGGAGACGACCCACACACCCAATCCCGACGTTTGATCGAGACCTTGGATTGAAGGGGAAATCCCCCACTCGTGCGGCGTGCAACTTTCGCGACACAGTTCAGGTTCGGATCCCTTCTGCGACGAGATCTCGCGTCAGATCCACGAGCGGTCTCTTTTCAAGAAGGGTGAGCGGATTCTGGTGGCGGTGTCGGGTGGCGTGGATTCCGTGGTCTTGCTCCATAGCCTGATACGGATTCTCCAAGCCCCAAAGTCCTGGCTGGCTGTCGCTCACTTCAATCATCACTTGCGGGGCCGTGCCAGTTCCGCTGATGCCCGTTTCGTGGAGCGTTTGGCTCGGCGATTGGGCCTGGAGTATCACGGGGGGGAAGGCGATGTGCGAACGCGGGCTGAGGAGCAGGGTCTTTCCCTTGAAATGGCAGCGCGGCAGCTGAGGTTGAGATTCCTTGCCTCCGCAGCGCGCGAACGTGGATGTCGTTTGGTGGCCACGGCCCACCACATGGACGATCAGGCTGAGCTTTTCTTCCTTCGCGCCGCGCGTGGGGCAGGAGGGGAGGGGTTGGCGGGCATGGGATGGAGCGATCCATCCCCGCTGGCTGAGCATCCAGAAATCAGGATCGTCCGCCCTCTCTTGGGGCATTCCAAAGGCGAAATTATGACATGGGCGGTTCAGCAGGGAGTCCCTTTCCGTGAGGACGCCACCAATGCTCAGGATATCTGTCTCCGAAATCGCGTTAGGAAACGGATCCTTCCCCTTTGGCTACGGGAAATGGGCACAGGAGCCCTTCCTGCAGTGTGTCGTACCCAGGAGATTGTGGGGGCTGAGACGGAGTATGTGGCGTGGGTGGCCCACGAATGGCTCCGCAATAGCCGCGAAGTGGCCTTCGATGCTCTTCATGAGGCTGTCCAGAGACAAGTCCTGCGTTTGCAGATTCTTGAGATGGGTATTCCGGCCGATTTCGGTCATGTGGAGACCCTGCGAAAGGGGGTGGATCGTCCGGTGTGTGTTCCTGGCCAGTCGGGGGGGCGGTCCCTTCAGCGTGATGCGCAGGGCCGACTTTGCTGGGTGATTTCCTCCAAAACGAACACCTTTAGTGCTGGAAGCGTGGAGGGGGTGCTGGAGGGCAGGCGGGGGCGCTTGAACCTCGAGGGGGGGGCTATCCACTGGGTGTTGCTGCGACACCCTGGGGCGTCCAGAGTGCCGCGTAATCTGGAGGGGGGAGAGGTTTTTGATGGGGACAGGGTTGGAAGGCAGGTGATCCTGCGCCATTGGCAGCCTGGGGATCGATTTCGCCCGCTGGGCTTGCGCGGCAGCGCTAAGCTTCAGGATCTTTTTGTGAACCTGAAGGTGCCGTCGGCCGAACGGCGGTGTCGCTGGCTGGCCTGTCGTCCGGACGGGCAAATCTTCTGGGTCCAGGGCCTCCGGCCCTCTGAAGACTTTAAAGTGAGCGATTCTACGCGGGAATGCCTTGTCTGGAGGCTCGAGTCCTGTGCTTAAATGTCGATGTCAGCTAGGGCGCGGTTCGAAACCGGCCCGAGACACCGAAGCACTCGGCGCGCGTTGGGGGGAGTTCCCTGATTCAAACCTTTCGTGCCAAGGTGCCTAGACACGGTGCGATTCCTTATGACGGGCTATTGCCTGATGGGAATGTGGGTGCTAGTTTGAAAAAGATTTGTCCAGCTCATGAGCGATACCGACAAGAACCGCGACGATGACAAGCAGCCAAGCGAGGGAAAAAGCGCCCCGCAACGACTTCTGCTGTGGTTGATCATCTTGGTCTCCATTCCGCTTCTCCTGCTCGTCAACACGCGAGGCCTGCCCCAGGGCCGCGAGTTGACTCAGCCGCAATTTGTGAAGCTGGTCGAGGCCGATGCCATCACCAAGGCCACGATCACTTATGACCCGCAGTCTCCCTTTTTGCAGGAGATCCGGGGGAAGGCCTACAAGCTTGACTCCGAAGGCAAGCGTCTCAGCGAAGGGGGCAAGGAGGCTGAGGAAGCCTTTGTGGCCCGGGTGCGTTTACCTGAGAAGTTCGAAGAGCAACTGGTCACTTCGGGTAAGTATGAAGTGCGCCAGCCCAATGCCTTTCTCATTCAGTTCCTGTGGACGGTTGGACCCTTCATCTTGCTGGGTGTTTTCATCTGGGTCTTCTTCATCCGCCAGCTGCGGATGGCGGGAAAGGGTGCCCTTAGCTTTGGAAAGAGCAAGGCGCGGCTGCTCAGCAAAGATCGAAACAAGGTTACCTTCCGCGATGTGGCGGGCGTGGACGAAGCGAAGGAAGAGGTCTCCGAATTGGTGGAGTTTCTTCGGGACCCGAAGAAGTTTCAAAAGCTTGGCGGACGGATTCCCAAGGGTGTTCTGATGGTGGGAGCTCCTGGTACGGGTAAAACCCTCTTGGCAAAAGCCATCGCGGGCGAGGCGGATGCCGCCTTTTTCAGCATCAGTGGCTCGGATTTCGTGGAGATGTTCGTGGGTGTGGGTGCGAGCCGCGTGCGCGATATGTTCGAGCAGGCTCGCAAGAACACACCCTGCCTCGTGTTCATCGATGAAATTGACGCGGTAGGTCGCAGCCGGGGGGTGGGTCTCGGTGGGGGGAATGATGAGCGTGAGCAGACCCTGAACGCTTTGCTGGTGGAGATGGATGGCTTCGATACCACGGAAGGGATCATCATCATCGCGGCGACGAACCGTCCCGATGTGTTGGATCCCGCGCTCCTGCGCCCCGGCCGTTTCGACCGACAGGTCACTGTGTCGCTGCCCGATGTGAAGGGCCGGGAAGCGATCCTGAAGGTTCACTCCAAGAACGTGAAGCTGGAACCCGGTGTGGACCTTTCCCTCACGGCTCGGGGTACTCCTGGCTTCTCTGGGGCTGAGTTGGCGAATCTTTTGAACGAGGCCGCGCTCTTGGCGGCGCGTCAGAACAAGAAGGCGGTGGGGCTCAAGGAGCTTGAGGAGGCGCGCGACAAGGTCCGTTGGGGACGTGAGCGCCGCAGCCTTGCGATGACCGACGAAGAGAAGAAGTTCACCGCCTGGCATGAAGCAGGTCATGCTTTGTTGAATGTGCTGTGTGAGCATGCACATCCGCTGCACAAGGTCACGATCATCCCCCGTGGCCAGGCCTTGGGTGCCACCATGAATCTGCCGAGGGAGGATGTGCTCAGTCATCGCCGCAAGCAGTTGCTTGATCAGTTGTGCATCATCATGGGCGGGCGGATTGCGGAGGAGATCGTCTCTGGCGATATTTCGAGCGGAGCGGCCATGGACATCCAGCAGGCCACCCATATCGCTCGCGCGATGGTTTGCCAGTTCGGGATGAGCTTGCGCCTCGGCATGATTCAGTTCGGGAGCGACGAGGAGGTCTTTCTCGGGCGCGAGATGATGCGCCGTAAGGACTACAGCGACGACACCGCTCGGGAGATTGATCACGAGGTCAAGCAGTTGATCGACGGTGCCTATCAACGGGCACTCGACCTGATCACCCAACATCGTGATCGTCTGGAGATGATCGCCAATGGGTTGCTGGAGTATGAGACTTTGGACGGTAAGCAGGTTGAGCAGATTGCCCGCACGGGCCGATTTGATCCCCCTGAGGCACCCAAGGATGTGGATCCCCCACGTGGGGCGCAGGCGGCTACCACGCTTCCCGAGGTCATCAAGCCGACGCCGCCCAAGATCGGTCCCGGATTGGGTTCGCCGTCGCCTGCGACGGCCTGACCCCGGTTCCCGGGCAGGAGACCTCCTAGAGGTTGCTGCGGGGGGACGAGGTCAGGGGCTTTGTCCCCTGCACGCCGCCGCGTTTCGAGGTTGAAATCAACCCTACAGGTCGAACACCATTCGGCTCATGGGCAACACGTTCGGCAACCTGTTTCGCATCACCACCTGGGGAGAGTCTCACGGCGGTGGCGTTGGCGTCGTGGTGGATGGTTGTCCGCCCCAAATGGAGTTATCTGAGGCGGATATCCAGCCGGAGCTCGATCGTCGGCGCCCAGGGCAATCAAAGATTACCACCCCGCGCAAGGAAGCCGACCAGGTTCGCATTCTTTCGGGCACCTTTGAAGGGCGAACCTTGGGCACGCCGATCTCCATGATGGTGAGCAATACCGACGCCCGGCCTGAGGCCTACAGCGAGATGGCTGAGAAGTTCAGGCCTTCGCATGCGGACTATACTTATTTCGCAAAATACGGATTTCGAAATTGGCAGGGAGGGGGACGTTCCAGCGCTCGCGAGACGATCGGGCGCGTGGCCGCCGGTGCCATCGCCAAGAAACTCCTGCGGGAACGCTTCGGCGTCGAGGTGTTGGCCTTTGTTACGCAGGTGAAGAACATCACGGCCAAGGTCGATCGCGAGCGAGTGAAGCTTAAGGACATTGAATCGAACATCGTTCGATGTCCGGACGCCGCCGCCGCAGAACGGATGATCCGGCTCATCGAGCGGATGCGTCGTGCGGGCGATAGCGTGGGTGGGATTGTGGAGGGCGTTGCTCGAGGAGTGCCGCCCGGCTGGGGAATACCTGTGTTCGATCGCTTGGAGGCTGATCTGGGCAAGGCGATGCTGAGTTTGCCTGCTTCCAAAGGCTTCGAAGTGGGCAGCGGCTTCGAGGGGATCCAATTGACCGGGCGCGAACACAACGATGCGTTTCGCATGCGGGGCGGCCGGGTTCGGACCGTTTCCAATCGCTCCGGGGGAATCCAGGGAGGTATTTCCAACGGAGAAACCATTTATTTCCGCGTGGCGTTTAAGCCGGTCGCGACGGTCATGCATGAGCAGGACACCGTGGATGTGACGTTGCACAACACCACCCTGAAAGGGCGCGGGCGCCATGATCCTTGTGTTCTGCCTCGGGCGGTGCCCATGGTGGAGTCGATGGCAGCACTGGTTCTTGCAGACCATGCCTTGCGACATCGAGCGCAGAACGACTGGCCTGAACACAAGCGATGAACGCCCCGACCTCTCCCAGGGAGATCTATCTTTCATTAATGGCCCATATCGGGCAGGTGATCCAGGGGCAGGAAGTCGCCCTCAGGAAGCTGCTCGCTGCTCTGCTGACTGGGGGGCATGTCCTGTTGGAGGACTTTCCTGGAACAGGAAAGACCACCCTGGCGAAGGCGCTTGCGCTCTCGATCAACACACGTTTTCGACGCGTGCAGTTCACGCCGGATCTTCTCCCCTCAGACATTCTAGGGGTCTCCATTTACAATCAGCGCGATCAGGAGTTCCGGTTTCAGGAAGGTCCGGTTTTCACCAATATCCTCCTGGCCGATGAGATCAATCGAGCATCTCCTAGGACGCAGTCGGCTCTCCTGGAAGCGATGGGGGAGGGGCAGGTGACCGTGGAGGGTGAGAGACGGCAGCTTCCTCAGCTTTTCTTTGTGATCGCGACGGAGAATCCCGTGGAGTTTCGCGGCACGTATCCCTTGCCCGAAGCGCAGATGGATCGATTCGCCATGCGTTTTCACCTGGGCTATGTCACAGCCGATCAGGAGGTGGCTATTTTGTCAGCGCAGGAGAGGGGCCATCCTATCGACTCCTTGGGAGCGTGCCTGGATGAGGGCACGCTGCTCGCCATGAAGAAAGCGGTATCGGAGATTCGCATCAGCCCGGAGTTGAAGCACTACATTGTGCAGTTGGTTTCCGCTACTCGGACGGTGCCCGGCGTGCAGTTGGGAGCCAGCCCACGCGCTTCCATCGCTCTGATGAAAGCCGCCCAGGCCATTGCGGGATTCGACGGCATGGCGTTTGTCACTCCTGATCACGTGCAGGAGCTCGCTGTGCCTGTCATCGCACATCGGCTCGTGATGGAGCAGCAGGCTCGGTTTTCGGGCGCTACGCCCGAGGGCGTGGTGAAGGATATTTTGAAGAAAACCCCGGTGCCCGCCTGATCGCCCTGCGTTTCTCGTTTAAAACGGGTTCGGCCGACGAACGCAACAGGCGTTCGTCGGCCTACCCACCACCGGGTGGCCCACCATCGTGCCTCTCGATGGCTTCTGCCTGGGCCCCAACCCTGAATCTTTTTCGTTTTCACTGGGACGGGCGTTCCGAGGAACCCCGTCCTGAAAGTCTGACCGCCACTCCTGGCGGCGGCCGCGACGCGCCACCCAGCCGAGGCTCTCACCACCCTTGCCAGTTCATCGCCGCGCTCAGATGCGGGTGACTCGCACCCGCTCCGCCTCTCCGGCTAACGTTCGCGGTGGTCATCCGTACTCGCGCCTTCACCGGGACCTGCAGCTTCTCTGGGACGGCTCGCTCCACGGCTGGGTGGTCAAATCTCCATCGTCTCGCCCGCTGTCTCCATCCTTCGGTGCCTTTGCTCCGAACATCCAGGCTTACGCAGGAATCTTGCCAGTCGCTCTTTCGGGACCGTCGACGTGCCTTCGCTTCAAGTTCTGCTGGCAACGGACGCCGCCTCCCGCATTCGCTTCCTCGCTTGAGATGGGGCTTTTGTAGCCGAGAGGGAGCAGGTAATTTGGCGAAAACGCCCTGTAATTTCAGGATTCCCATTGATTCTACCGTCGGCCTTGTGACATAGCAGGGCGATGAGATATCGACGCTTTGGGCGCACGGAGCTGCAGATGCCGGTCTTTTCCTGCGGGGGCATGCGGTATCAGTACAAGTGGCAGGATGTCCCGCCGCAGGACATCCCCGCCGACAATCAAGACAACCTCGAGGCCACAATACGGCGAGCCGTCGACCTTGGCATCAATCACATCGAGACTGCCCGAGGCTACGGCAGCTCCGAGATGCAGCTGGGTCGTCTTCTTCCATCGCTTCCGCGGGATCAGATCATTGTCCAGACCAAGGTGGCGCCCTTTGCGACGGCAGAGGAGTTCCTGCGAACCTTCGAAACGTCCATGGCCTACCTTAAGCTGGACCACGTGGATCTGCTTTCCTTGCATGGTATCAATCATCAAGGCTTGCTGGACTGGTCCTTGCGCAAAGGAGGCTGTGTGGA
>CAMAVD010000068.1 GCA_945861575.1 Akkermansia muciniphila | reverse complement strand
CGAATACTTCCTCGGCGAGTTCGCCATGAGCGAGGGCCAGGGCGGCGGCGAACCGAGCGGAGCGAGCTCGACAACCGGGACGGTTGCCCGAAGGGTGAGCGCGTCGGACAGCGCGAATCAATTTTACACTCCCAGCAGCATCGTCCGCCTCCTCACCGAAGTCATCGAGCCCTATCACGGACGCATCCTCGACCTCGCGTGCAGTTCGGGCGGCATGTTCGTGTCGTCTGCCCGATTCGTGGCGGAACACAAGGCTTCGCCACCCTCAACCCGGCCTGGCGGCCACCCTTCTCCCACTGGGAGAAGGGCTGGGGATGAGGGTGCCTGCAAGGTCGCGTTTCCCGACGTTGCAGGCTTATGCCGCGCCGCCACGCTCAAGGAGATCGCGCCCCAGGGTTGGTCGCTCAAGCCCGGCCGCTACGTGGGCGTGGCTGCCGGCGAATCCGTGAGCGACGAAGATTTCAAGGAACAAATCGAAGCGCTGAATGAGGAACTCGAAGCCCTCAACGCCGCAGCACGGGAACTGGAAGCCACGATAGCCAGCAACGTCACCGAAATCCTGGAAGCATGATGAACCAACTGGCATTAATCCGTGCCGCGCCGCTCCGTTCTCCCGTTGGGAGAAGGGTTTGGCATGAGGCTACGCAGCAAACGCGCGACCTCGCACAAACCATTGCCGGCAATGTCGCTGAAATACTCTAAACATGAACACCGAGATCATTCAAACCCTCACCTCCACCTTTGAGGCCAGCGCCCAGCAAACCGAGGGCGGTGTGGAGTACTGGCTGGCTCGCGACATCCAACACCTCCTCGGCTACGCCAAGTGGGACAATTTTCTGAACGTCGTCTCCAAGGCCAAAACAGCGTGCGAAGTCTCTGGTCGCCAAGTCCCTGACCATTTTGCCGACGTCGGGAAAATGGTCGATCTCGGCTCTGGCAGCCAGCGTGAGGTGGATGACATCATGCTGACGCGCTATGCCTGCTATCTTATCGCCCAGAATGGCGATCCGAAGAAACAGGAAATCGCCTTCGCCCAGACGTATTTTGCCATCCAGACCCGGCGGGCCGAATTGATCGAGCAACGGCTGCTCGAAGCGGAGCGCGTTTCCGCCCGGCACAAGCTCTCCGCCACCGAAAAGGAACTCTCCACCGTCATCTATGAACAGACCGGCGGCGACGACAATTTTGCCCTCATTCGCAGCAAGGGCGACCAGGCCCTCTTTGGTAAAACCACGCAAGCCATGAAAGCCGAGTGGAAAGTGCCGGACAACCGCCCGCTGGCCGACTTCGCGCCGACCATCATTCTCAAGGCCAAGGATTTCGCCACTGAGATCACCATCTTCAATGCCCGCGAGCATGGGATGAAGAGTGAATCGGCCATCTCCCGTGAACACACCACCAACAATGAAGCGGTGCGGAGGACCCTGCTCGAACGCGGCATTCGCCCTGAATCTCTGCCGCCCGCCGAAGATGTGAAGAGGCTAGAACGCCGGCTCGCGTCCGAGGAAAAGAAATCCCTTAAGAACCCGGACGGCTTGGGCAGCGCCACAAGCGAATGAGTGCAAAGAAACTCGAAACCCTCACCGCTGCCGTCAGCCTCCCTCTCCTCCTGGGAGAGGGCCGGGTTGAGGGTGCGAAGCTTGACCGATACTTGACTCACACTTGACCGAGGATTGACCCATTGGCAGACTGTGCCGCGTCAAGAGCAGTTGCTCAAACTGCTCGGCAAGAGCGGCGGCATGACACCATCCGAACTCTGGGCGGCGCTGAAAGTGTCCAAACAGGGTGCGATGGATTTGCTACGGCCGCTGGTGAAAGCGGGGTTGGTCAAGCGCGTCGGCACATTGAAAACGGGGCGTTACGTTTTGAAGTGAAAGCCCACGCCTACACCGAAAATCAACTCAGAAACCGGTGCCAGACTTCAGAGCTTCCAAGTATGAGCGCGGCAAAGAAACCAATGCAGAGCACGAATTGCACACAGCCCGCTAGAAAAACAACACCATCTCTCTCCAGTCCTGCGGCTGCCAGCAGGATAATGGTCAATGCGGGGAAGGCGTTGCTAAAGGGTACGGGTAAGGGGAGTAGGAGCAGCAAACCGCACACCAGAATGATCACGCCGCTGATGCGTTGGAAAACGGCGGGGTAGGTTGGATAGAGCAGGCGTGGTTTGAGCAACTTCTCTAGGCGTGCGAAAATCTTGCTGGTGACAAGGAGCATGTTGGGAAGAAAACGTGCCGGCAGCACCCGGGTCCGCATGCGCTCCGCCACCCAGGGTTTTTGAGCCAAGGCCATCCGCAGTCCCAGGGCCGCGATCACGATACCGAATGGGGTGGAGAAGCCGGGTAGGGGAACGGGTGTGATGAAAGGAAACGCCAGGAAGATCAGAAGGGCGTCGTAACCGCGCAGCTGGAGAACATCTATCAACTCACCCAGTGGCACTGGACGATCCCTAAACCCAGCCGCCAGACGGGCGAGCTGGCTCGATAGGGTTCTCCTTAGCGCCGGCTTTTGTACGCAGATAACACCGGCCAAAGGGAGGGGCTCGAGACTCATTATCGGTTGGTTGCAGGGGGCGTTGAGAGGCGATCTTTGACAATGTGGCGACGCAAATCTGTCAGCGCTCCTTGAAGCGCGTCCACTTGTTGAATGGCCTCGTTCAATCGCGTGTCCAGATCGCGATGAGGGCTTTTCCTTTCTAAAATCTCGCTCGCCTGTTCGGCGTGTGCCTCCGCCATGCTGTTCATGATGATCCCGATAAATAGGTTCAAGATGATCATGGTCCCGAAGACGATGAAACTCACAAAGTAGAGCGCGACCTTGATGGCGGATACATGGGCTGCCTGCGCGTTGAAAATGTCGGCCCAATTGTCCAGTGTTACCAATTGGAATAGCGTGAGGAAGGTTCTGCCTAGCGACCCAAAGTGCGCTGGGTCGGTTTGTCCAAAGAACTGAATTCCTGCTACGGCATAGATGTAGAACAACAGGCCAAGCAGAAGACTGACGTACCCCATCGCGGATAGGCTCTTCAGCAGTGCTCCCACCAAGAGTTGAAGCTTTGGCAAGGCGCTGACAAGGCGGAGCAGCCGTAGCACCCTGGTTAACCTTAAGACCGCCGCAAAGGGTCCTCCTATGGGGACCAAGCAGAGCAGAACGATCAGAAAGTCGAACACGTTCCAACCATCGGTAAAGTATTTCCAGGGCTGGCGCCCGTTTGCGGCGAGCTTCAGCAGCAGCTCAATGATGAATATCGTGAGTATGGTATGGTTGAGCCAACTCAGCAGAACTCCGTGGCGCTCCATTAGGGCGGGGTTGGTCTCGACCCCCGCAACCCCACCCGCGAGTACGATCACCGCCACGATCAGGCGTTGAAACGCTTTTGATTCCACGAGTTGACGGATAGATCTGCTCATGCCGGGTAGTTCGCTTTCTTCAGACATCGTCCGATTTCCACAGGCCCATCGCTCCATTCGCTCAGCGCCAGCAACCCCTATCAGGGCAGAGTTTGCGTCAGTGAGGGTCCGACAGGCTTAAGCTCTGGCTTGGCACCTGAGGCCTTCTTTGGGCGGATGAGGGATGCGACGACGGCGACCGTCAGGATCAAGACGATGACCCCCAGGGAGATGAGCGTGTCGATTTTCCACGCGGTATGAGCGAGGACCATCTTCACACCCACGAAGGTCAGGACAACGCCAAGCCCCACTTTCAGATAGTGGAACTTGTCCATGACACCGGCAAGGGCGAAGTAGAGGGATCGCAGTCCCAGGATGGCGAACACGTTCGATGTGTAGACAATGAATGGATCCTTGGTGACGGCGAAGATGGCCGGTATGGAGTCCACTGCGAAGATGAGATCCGAGATCTCCACCAGCAAGAGCACCACGAAGAGCGGCGTGGCGGATAGGACACCCTTCTCGCGCACAAAGAACTTGTCGCCCCGATAGTCAGCCGTCACGGGCATGAGACGTTTGAACCAGCGCACTACGGGATTGCGCTCCGGGTGAATCTCCTCCTCACGTTTGACGATCATTTTGATACCCGTGAGAATGAGGAAAGCTCCGAAGACGTAGATGATCCAGGCAAAGTGGGTGATCAGGGCTGCTCCCACGATGATCATGACAGCTCGCATGATGAGGGCCCCAAGGATCCCCCAGAACAAGACCTTGTGCTGGTAGAGCTGCGGAACCGCGAAGTAGGAAAAGAGCAGAGCGAAGACGAATACATTGTCCACGCTCAATGACTTTTCGATGACGTAGCCGGTGAAGAACTCGAGGGCTCTCTGCGGGCCATAGAAATGCCAGATTCCGGCGTTGAAGATCAAGGCAAGCGTGATCCAGATGGCGGTCCAGGCAAACGATTCCTTGAGCGAGACGACGTGCGCCTTCTTGTGAAAGACACCGAGATCCAGCGCTAGCATCGCGAGGACAAAGACGTTAAAACCTACCCACATCCAAATGGATTCATTCATAATAGTCTACGAGTTCTGAAGGGGGCAGGCCCACAGGGGGGGCCTGCTTGCAAATGCGGCTGTTGTGTTTGGTCGTTACTAATGAGCTGGCTTAACGAGTGCCACGTGATTTCGAACCTGCAACCGAAGCGTTGCTCTTCAGCTTTGCCAGGCGCTTTGCTGCCCGCGTTGTGACGGTTTCCTTGAGCTGCTTCATGGCCTTCTCAAAGGCGGCCCGCAGGGTGTGGTCGCGCGTCTCGGCAAAGACGTCCGGGCCAGGCGTGACAAGGTGCACGTTCACTTGATATGCAGGACTGGCGTCCTGCAAACGAGCCAATCGGATATTGGCCTCGTCAATCTGTCGAACGCGACCGAGCGCTAATATTTGTTTCTCCACCCAGGAGTCCAAAACGTCCAGAGAGGGAGTGTTCACATGCTGCACATTTAGTCTCATACGTCCCAAAGCTTAGAAGTGGCGTGCCTTTGTCGCAAATACGCATTGCCGAACGGACGCTTAGGCAAAAGCTAACTCAGGGAGTGAACCTTTCTAGGGTGGACTCCTAGGACTCCCCGAAGCAGATTGCTTCCCTAATGGAATGGCTGAACTATCACCATCTTCGGTACTTCTGGAGTGTTGCCAAAGAAGGTAGCCTTGCTGCGGCGGCTGCGAAGCTGCGTGTGTCGCAGCCCTCGATCTCTGCGCAGATCGGAGAGCTTGAGGCGGCGCTTGGCGAGAAGTTGTTCCAACGCGAAGGACGCAAGAATGTCCTTACCGAGACGGGCCGTATTGTTTTCGGTTATGCTGAGGAGATTTTCGCGCTGGGGCTTGAGTTGATGAACGTTGTCAACCAGCGTCCGGGTTCGCGGACCTTGCGCCTCCACGTGGGCGTCTCAGACTCATTCCCGAAGCTGCTGACCAATGAGATCTTGCAGCCTGTCTTTGCGCTTCCTCAGACGGTGCATATCATCTGCCGGGAGGGTAAGATGGAGGACCTGCTTGCGCAATTGGCCGCACATCGTTTGGACATCGTTCTTGCGGATGAACCGGCCTCCAGCAGTGTTCTTTTTAAGACCTTCAGCCACTCGCTGGGCGAAACTGGGACGACTGTTTGCGCTGAGAAGAAGCTCGCTGAAAAGCTCAAACGGAATTTTCCAAAATCATTGAACGGCGCTCCGGCGTTGCTGCCCACGGAGAATACCAGCCTGCGCCGGGCTTTGGAGACTTGGTTTCGCGATCAGAAGATTGAACCGAAGATCGTCGCAGAGTTTGAGGATCTTGCCCTCATGAAGGCGATGGCGGCAGAGGGGCGGGGTTTCATCGCGCTGCCCACCGTCGCGATGAGTGATGCGATGGCACAGTATGGATTCCAGCCCATCGGTCGCGTCGAGAAGTGTCGAGTGCAGTTTCATGCGATCACGGCGGAACGCCGTATTGTGCATCCTGCTGTGTTGCTCATCACACACCAGGCGCGCGTCATGATTCGTGACCGATGCTAACCTGGCAGGCTCTCGCGTTTCAAACGTCGCAGATCTGAACGCCTTGCTTGAGCGAGGCCAGAGCGTCGGCTCTCTTGGGGATGAATTCCTGGGCGACATGACCTTTGTAGCCGGTTTCCACAATCGCCTTCATGATCGTCGGATAGCTCAACTCCTGGGTGTCGTCGATCTCATGCCGACCCGGCACTCCTCCTGTATGGTAGTGAGCAATGTAGGCATGCTGGCGCCGGATGGTGGCGATGATATCGCCTTCCATGATCTGCATGTGGTAGATGTCGTAGAGCAGCTTGAAGCGCTCGGATCCGATACGCTTGCAGAGTTCCACGCCCCAGGTGGTGTGATCGCACTGATAGTCGGCGTGGTCGACGCGGCTGTTGAGCAACTCCATAACGATGGTCACCTTTTTCTCCTCCGCCCGCTTCATAATCCGCTTGATGCCGATCGCGCAGTTTTCGAGTCCCTTCTCGTCGTCCAAACCTCCGCGATTTCCGCTGAAGCAGATGAGATTCGTCATGCCGCCCTCGGACACCTGATCGATCTGCTGGTGATAAGCCTCCACCAGCAGATCGTGATGCTCAAGCCGGTTGAATGCTTTGGTGATCCCGCCAAGGCCCTTCACCGAGGGGCCGCTCACCATGGAGCACGTCAGTCCGTGTTTTTTCAGCGTGGGGAAATCCGACGGCTGGAGAAGCTCGATGGAGCTAAGCCCGATTCCTTTCGCTGCCGCGCACAAGTCGTCGAGTGATACTTTCGGGTAGCACCACTTGCAGACTGAGTGGTTTACGCGGCCTTTCACCGACGCGGCAGACTGCTCCGCGGCCGAAAGTCGTGAGCTGAGACTGGCGGCGGTGGTGGCTACGAGGGCTGCGGACGCCTTGAGAGCGTTGCGCCGGGTGAGCGGATGCGAGGTGTTCATAGAAAAGTTCGATATGGCTGTGGCTTGCGGGACAGGCTACGGCTGTCCGTCGGCCGACGTCAAACGGGAACCTCAGGTGAGGTGCCGCGGCGGGGTCAGCCATTCTTCAAAGGCCACATCGACGAGGAGATCTCCGGCGATCTTTTCTAGTTCAAGTCGGAGATCCGCCACGACGCAAGAAGCGGGGATCTGCATCTTGATGTGAGCTTTGAAGAGTGTTTCGCCTGACATGGGAGCGCTGGCGCATTCGCTGCTGAACTCCTCCACATTGACACCTTGTCGAGCCAGAGCTGCTGAGATCTGCCGGACGATGCCAGGGCGGTCTTGACCCACGATCTCCAAAGAGGCGAGGCGGGCACCGGCCGCTTGCGGTTGTCCCGGATCCGGCTGAGCGATGACAGAGAGTCCTTGGTTGCCTACGGAGGAAAGAGCACGTTCCAAAGCCGCTTGGTTCTCGGCGGGGACATGGATGCGAAGGATTCCGGCGAACTCACCTCCGAGACGGCACATGCGGCTTTCCAGCCAATTGCCACCGTGGGTCGAGACCAAGCTCGCAATGGATTCCACCAAACCCGGGCGGTCTTTGCCCAAGACGGTCATGACGAGGGGGATTTGCATGGAGGCGTGTTACTGAGGAGCGACCCCGGAAGCAAGCCAAGAGAGCGCATAAGGGGCTTCTCGTGCGCATTTCAGATTTTTGCAGAGCACCTCGTAATCGTAATCGTAATCGGCTAGTCGTTCTCGCCGCCGAGGCGTTGGTCGTGCAGTTGGTAGCTCGAGCGAGAGACTTTGGCACGTCCCTGAGAATCGACTCCAGCCAGGTGATGAAAGTCAGGGCAGCCTGGTAAACTTCCAACTTTTCATGGTCGAGACGGCGGCTGAGATGCGCACGGGCTTCTCCCCACGCATTAAGTTCCAAAAGCCGACTGACGCCCGGCACGGAGTGCCTTTTAGCAGCAAACACCGCGTGTGCAAGAGCCGCTCCCGTTCGGCAGGAATGTAAAGCCCGGTTGGCCAAGGCTCGTGCGGAGATCGTGGCGCGAGCCCATGCCCGGGATGCACGGGCGAAAGCGGAGCATGAGAAGAAGGTGGCACACAGGAAGGCTCAGTAAGAAGCGGCATGGAGGAAGGTAGAATGGGCCGAGTTTGAGGAGTCAGAGGGAGTTTCCTCACCCCGACTCGGAGTCGGGGTGTTTGCTAGCAGGCCGACGCCCAGAAAACCCTGGAACCAAACAGTAGCCCTGCCGGGCACCTTGCAGAACGATATCCTAAGTCCGTCGGCCTGCTAGTCGCTGTAATTGAAATAGCCGATGAACATTTCCTCATAGGTTTGTTCGCCGAACCTCACCTCGCTGGCCGCGTTTGGATTGTCCAGGTTTTGGGGAGAGTTGTCCCAAGCGCCGGTGCAGACCAGTCGAGAGCCTGCTGGGGCCTGAATTGGCTCGGTGAAGCGATACAGCCGCTGCCAGTTGAACACGTATCGGGGGATCCGGATCAGTGGCTTCAAGGTTCCGTTGGGTAGACGCAGATCGTAGTTGAACCACTTGCCTCGCAGGTGTTGATGGGGAGAGATCTCGTGGATTAAGGCGTCCTTGGTGAAGGGCGTGGAGGAAACCGTAACGACATGGTCCGAGGCACCGGGGGGGATTCGGAAAAAGATGTCGAACACCGCTTTTGTCTGCAGCTTCCTCGCCGGGGGACCCTTGAGCAGATACAAACCAATTTCGGTCCGATCCGTTTGCTGCTTTCCGATCGAGATGTAGTGCATCTGGAAAGTGAGGGGCGTGTTCTTTGGCAGCAGCTTTCCGGTTGACGCCGGGAAGAGCGTGGCGTCCAGCCCGGGCACATAGCCAGCAAAGTAGCCCGTAAGGCCGTTCAGTGCGCCGCTCGCTTCGCCCAAAAACACCAGGGCGTGATGAACCACGCGGCGGTTCCCGGGGCGAACCACTGCAGCTCGGATCCAGGTGTCTGAGGTGAATTTAGGATCCACCTTCAGATAACGATAGTCTATATCCCCAAAGGACGGCAGGCTTTGAACCGGAATGGAGAGGATGACATCCGGTGTGCCAAGAGGCCAATCGACTAGCTGCGGGATTTCCTGGGCAAGAGGATCGTCTCCCTCACCTCTCGGAGCCCCGGCATTGAGCCAGCGCATGAGGCGGTCGGTTTCCTCCGGACGCAAGGAGGAGTCGTTTGAAAAGGAGCCAACCGTTGGGTCAGCATGCCACGGTGGCATCCTGGCTGAGAGAACCTCGTCTTTGATGGAATCGGCAAAAGCCTGCACGATGGCATGATTGGTCATCGCCCAGGGAGCGATGTTCCCGGGGCTGTGGCAGCTCACGCAGCGTTCCTGAAGCAAGGGAGCTATCTCTGTGGCGTATTTGGGCGTCGAAGTTGATCCTTGATCCAGAGCCTGTCCGAGCGCCCGGACCCGGCTGGGGTTCACCTGCTCGTCAGAGGCGAACTGCTGCAGAGCATTTGCGAGATAGGGGGCGACTGAGCTACCTTGCACTTCTTCGACAGCACCCCGGTAGAGGATTGCAAAGTTGCCATTGCGGAGCAGCGCCACTTCAGGGGCTCGACTGACCCCAAACTCTCGCGTCACCATCCCCGCTGGGTCATGAAGGATCGGGAAGGGGATGCCCAAAGATTTGGCCTCGGACGCCAGGTTGGTACGGCTAGCGGTAGCGAGGGAACTCACCATCCAGAACCGGACCCCTTGGGCCGCGCTGGCGGTGGCCATTTGCTTGAGTTGGGGCAGCACGGGGAGCGCGTTGGAGGCGCTGGCTCCAACAAAAACCAGAACATAGGCGCTGACCAGAGGGTTGTTGAAATCGTAATAGAGCTCCCGGGCTTTGCCATCTTGGTCCAGCAATCTGAAATTACGGGGTCGCAGTTGGGGCGGTGGGGCGTCGAAACGGATGGCCCGGTAGAAACGGCGGCTGCGCTCGTGGGACTCGCTGTCGCACCAGGAGGTGGAGCTTCCCTGGAGGGTGAAGTCCACCAGTGGCTGCCAAAAGAGGGCTCCAGGGTCGTCACTGCCTTCCACGCTATAGTTATCCCCCGGCTCTCCGGTAATTCCCAGGCGTGGGAACCCGCAGAACGGGTCGATGGACAGGTCTACAGACGCCGCGAAGGTACCTGGGATGTGGGACGTCATTAGCAGCGCAACGAATGCTGCAGCGGTCCGTCTGGGACTGAGAATCATGCGACCAGCTTAGTCCGATTCATAGCCTCCGCAACCGGCTTCTTTGGGGGAGGCAGGAGGAGTAGCCAGGTTTGCTCTGAGGCGTCAGATTGAGTTCCCTCAAAATCCGGCAGGCGGATTCCGAATGTTAGAGAAGGGTGGAGAGAAGCCGATCCGCCCCACCTCGGACCGCGTCGGCGCAGGGAAGGCCAGTCTCGCGCTCGATCCGTGTGGCTTCCGCCTTTGCTTCCGCCTCGTTCAGCCCCCAGCTATTGAGGGCAATCGCCGACACTTTTGCAGCCGAAAAGGCCCCTCCTGCGCGTGCAACGGCCTCATTCAGAGCAACCACTTCGCTCAGGGGCGGGATCTGAACATGTGGGAAACGCTTGAGATGCGTCATCCGAGCCTTGTGTACGAGGATGAGATGGGTGGGCTGCGAACCTCGAATCAAGGGTAGGGTGGCGGTGGAGGCCGGGTTGATCAAGGATCCCTGGCCCTCGATAAAGAGGAGCTCGTTGTGCGGCCCGTGCTGCATGACCTGCTGTTCAATGGCGCCGGACGCATAGTCGACACGGACCCCATCTAGAGCGACTCCGTCCCCCGAGATCATCATGCCCGTCTGTCCGGTGGCGATGAACTTGGAGCGAAACCCATGTCGACGCGCGGCGGAGTCCAGCTCCAGCGCTGCGGTCATCTTCCCGACATTCATATCCGTTCCGACAAACAGGACGCGTCTGCACGCCAGAGTTCGAGCCGCGCCGCTGCCCACGGGGAGGTTGGGCGGCTCGTGGCGCATGTCCCATACCCACTGACCTGGACGCAGCGCGGTCCGGATCTGGTCATCTTCGTTGAGGCGGGTGTGGAGCCCGTTCTGAATGTGCAGCCCGCTGCGGACGGCTAAACGAATGTCCTCCAGCCACGCACTGGGCAGGCGGCCACCGGAGGGAGCGACGCCTATAGACAGAACATGCCCGCCAAAGGCAGTGGCGTCCGCGAAGGACTTCACGATGGGAATCTCCCTCGGTAGCTCCAATCCGCTCAGCGCCCGGAGGGATTCTCCTGCGGACTCCTCGTCAATCACAGCAACGATTTCCGCCTCCGCATAGCGGAGCAGGGACAGCCCCGTTTTACCATTCAGGCGTCCTTTGAGTCCTCCGTGCTGGAGGATGATTGCCTTATGATGGGATTGTAGCTTGGTGGGTTGGGACATAGGTGACTCCAAATCCTGGGCGGGCCGAAGGTGTGAGGGCTCCCTGATGAAGCGTGGCTCCCTCGAAGGGATCCCCTACCAGATTCCAGTGACTGTCCAGATCTACATAGTCCACGAGCCCGCCGAGGTGGGCGGCAGCGGTGTTGCTGAGGAGGGTGTTGCCGTAGCAACCGAGCATCACTCGCAGGCCGTGGGCGCGCGCGGTGGCGATCATGCGAAGTGCCTCGTCGAAGCCTCCGCATTTGAAAAGCTTGATATTGATTCCGTCTACCCGCCCTGCCAGGGCAGGGATTTCTCGGCTGCTGAGACAGCTTTCGTCGGCGATCAAGGGCATGCGGCTCTCGCGGCGCAGTTCGGTCAGATCTGCCTCCTGGCCGCGGGCCAGCGGTTGTTCCACGTGCTCCACGCCGTGGTCCGCGAGCCAGCGGCACATCACGATGGCCTGGGGTAGTGTCCAGCCTCCGTTTGCATCTACGCTGATGAGCGCGCCGGCAGGGAGCGCCTGAAGCACAGCGCTGAACATCAGGCGGTCGAAGTCCAGGCCGGCTGGCGATCCCAGTTTCACCTTCCACGCCCGGAACACTCCAAGCTCGTTCCACTTTCGCACTCGGTCGACGGCCTCATCGGGCGGGGCGATTCCGATGGTCACGGAGCAAGGGGGAGCCCCAGCAGAGGTGGTGCCTAGGAGTTGGTAGACCGGAAGGCCCACTTTCAGACCCAGCCAGTCCCACAGGGCCTGGTTGACGGCCGATCGAACGGAGGTGTTGCAGCCCGCTGCAGCCAGGGACAAATCGATCCCGCGGCGATCGAGCGGATCGGCATGTTCCAGGAGTCCCTTCGCGATCTCCAGACCTTCGAGGATGCCTTCCAGGGTGCAACCATGTGACCCGATGGAATACTCCCCCGCTTCGCCCCACCCTTTGAGATCGCCCGAGGTGAGTCGCACCCAGGCGAGCCGCGATTCAGAGCGAGTGCCACGGCTGATAGCCAGTGAGATCCTCTTCGGTAGTTTTAGGGTGTCGTAGGCGAGGGAGATCATCGAGGCTTCGGCCGTTTGCGACACCAAAGGCCCTAGGTCTGGATCTGCCGAAGGATACGCGCCATGTCCAGTGCGGTTCGAGCGGCCTCGACACCTCGATTGTGCTCGGGGTCCAGGCAACGCTCCCGGGCTTGCTCCGGGTTTTCCAGCAGCAGCACCTCGTGGATCACCGGGATTTGTCGCTGTATCTGGATGGAGACCAGCGCCTGGGTTACGCTCTCACCGATGTGCTGGGCGTGGGTGGTGGCTCCTCTGAGAATGACGCCTAGGCAAAGGATCGCGGAAACGCGTGGGTTGGTGCGTGAAGCGAGGGTCGAAGCGACCACCGGGATTTCGAAGGCACCTGGAACCCGGACGATCTCCACGGTCTCCGCACCCGCTGCCTTCAGCGTTTTCGCGGCGGCCTTGACCATGCTATCCACAAAGCGGGCGTTGTAAGACGATGCGACGATCGCGAAGTGGCCGCCGGAGCGGGGGGGCCTCCGTGCGGTAGTTTTGTTGGCTTTTAGCATGGCGCAGGGAGTGGTTGCGGTCCGGTCATCGCCCCAACAAATGTTCAATGACCATCTGATCCAGAGCCTGGTAGTCGCGGTCGGCGATCAGTGCCTTCGCTGCCGGCTCATCGAAGCTACGCACCTTGTCCACCAGCTTGAGGAACGTGCGACGGCTGTTGTGCAGATGCGCCAGCCAATGCTCGGGCTTGGTGGTTCGGAACGGATGGACATCAAAGCAAACGAATTCACCTTTGCTACCGTAGCCATTGCGCTCAAGGACACGGACCTGATTAAAAGCCGATCGCAGATTGGCGCTTCCGAAGGGCTTATCCTGATCATACTTCAGCCCGTTCTGATCATTGAGGTGTAGCGACCAGAGCTTCCCGAAGGACATGGCGAAATCGATCTCATCGGCTGGGTCCAATCCAGCAAGAACGCAATGGGCGCTTTCAATGAGCGCACCCGTGCGCTTGGGGTCGCGCGTCTGGCTAGCGACCGCTAGCACGTGCCCGATGGTGGGTACGAAGGCGTGATCCATCGGCTCATTGGGCTTGGGCTCAATCGCCAGACGGATCTTGCGATCGTGTGACAGCATCTTGTCGAAGGCTTCCACGAGCAGTTCGACGCTGCGAAGTCCGTTCTTGGCCTCGCGGAGGTAGGTGCCTTCGCGTGCCAGCCAGAGGACCAGAAGATCCGTGCCCAGCTCGTTGGCGATATCGATGCTTTGGAGTGAGCGGTCGATGGCGTATTGCCGGGCCTTCTTGTCATTGCTGGTGTAGGCGCCGTCAATGGTGTGAGGGCTGAACCAGAGCCGGGGGGCCACCATTTCAGCGACGATGCCGGCGTCGTCCAAACGTCGCTTTAGCGCCCGCGCTTCTTTCAGAACTTGGCTGGCGGATTTGCTGTCGATGTCGGGTACGGCATCGTCGTCGTGGAACATCATGGCGTCGAAGTCGAGCTTCTTCAGGGCGTCGAGCTTCCAGTCAAAGGATTGAGGCGGGCGAGTGGTCGGACCGTAAGGGTCGCCACCTTCGCTGATGTTCCAGGGTCCGAAACAGAATCGATACTGAGTCTTTTTTGCCATAGCAATGAGGGGGTGAAAGTAATGCGGAAACCGTGACGGTGGAAAGGGGAATTCTATAGATGATTGGAGATCCGAAAACGGCGGTTTCATTTTCGAACGGGTTCGCCCGATGTTTAGGAAGACGTAGGGATCGTCCATCGGATGCTTCCTATCGCAAGCTGTTGCGCGGGAAGAGGCTGATCCTAGTCTTCGCCCGCGGGTGGCTTTTGAGAGAGGTAGGCACATGCTCCAGGAACAAGAACGCCGTTGGGTCCCGCTCGCTCTGGCTGCGGTATTTGCTGCCATTCTGGTGTCCCATGTCCTCCCCTGGCTTGACTCCCATCGGATCAGCCAGCGTCTGCTGACGCAGCAGCGGGTGCTTGGGCAACTCCTACAGTATGAGCGACTGCTTGGACAATTTGATGAAAACCTCCGAGGGGTGATGATGGCTCCCGAACGGCCGGAGTTGGCCGTTAAGAAGAAGGAGATCATCGCGGAGATGCGCCGACAATTGGAACGGTTGGTGGAAACGGGGCCGAGCGAGGGGGAGTTCGTCCCAGTGCTGGTCAGTCTTGCGGCTCATTTTAAGAAACAGATTCTTCCTGAGGCCGCTCAGGTGGAGATCCAAGCCAAAGCGCCAGGGGATTGGGCGCTGCAACGATTCCGATCGGACTACGCCGACGTTCGATCCGAACATCTCAAGCAGGTCGCGGAGCTTACCAATCAGGCACGCGCTCTGGCTGAGGACGCCTTTGCCCTCGGGCGCCGACGTCTGGTGCTTAGTGCCGGGGTCTGCTTGCTTTCGTGGTCCCTAGTGCTGGCGGTTCTGGTCGGTCAGGGACGGTTGCGCGCGAGGTTAGCGTCGGCGATGGCGCACCCGGTCGTGGGGCCTCCCAGCAGGGATACTCACGATAGTCATGCGAGCCCGCTCGCGCCTGAGTTACACATTCATGAGGCGGTGGTAGCGACCTCGGATTCGGAGCACGTTCCTGTCGTCGCTTCGGTAGCGTCGTCACACGCTCCTGCTCAGGATCTCGTCGTTGAGACTGCTGCAGCCGAGGTTCCGGTCCCGCCTCCCCCAGCGGTTGTCGTTCCCTTGCAGTCAGCGGCCATACCCACACCCACACCTGCGCTTATGCCTACCGCGCGGGTCGAGGTGGCGGAGGCCGCGCCCGTTACGACACCCGTGGTGCCGCCCGTGCTCGTTGCGGCCCCGGCCGTCGTCACGTCCCAAGATGATATTGCTGCGCTACTCGCGAGCGCTGCGGTGGGGAGTGAGGCTCCTGCTGCGGCAATTACGTCGCCTGCCCCCGTTGACACAGCGAGCCCTACGGAAGCGGTCTTGACTCCAAGGACTGCGACCGCTGCTGCGGCTCCCGCATCCGAGCCTGCGGTGCCTGTCGAACCTCCGCGTACGATTCGTGCTGCCACGATCGCCCCCAACAGCGGCGCTGTGCCTGCCGGCCCTCTGGATCTTAGTTTTTAGGCTGCGGTTTCACCCGCATAGGCCACCGTTCCCAGTCTGCCTGCACATCCATCTGGAGGGGGCGTGGTAGGCGATCCGGCTCTTGGTTTGCATGCGAGAAAAGGACCTCCGGGCGGGTATTACGGTTCCTGCATCCTCAGGCGATAAAAGAGTGCCTGAGATTGCGGGGCCGGATGCGTCAGCTGCATGAGGGCATTGATTCCCGGCTCCGGGCCTGCAACCTCGACCCAGGGGACCGCCTCATCCAGGGAGTCCTTTGCCTCCAGGTAGACGTCAACATCGGGCCATCCGCCGAAGGTCACGCGTGTTTGTTGGGGACTGGGCTCAATGAGGGCCATGGTGATCCCGGATTGAAAATAGAGATCGAAGGGTTCGGACTCGCGATGGACGGGTCCGCTGTTCGGACCGTTCACCGATGTGTCTAGAAGGCGGAATCGCACGGTGTACAGCCCAGGTTGAGACGTGGTGAAACGACGGCCGTGGACGTGGCCGAAAGGATCAGATCCGGGCTTGCCGCTGCCCTCGCTGAGGGCGAACCGAACCGAACCCGAGGGGACGGGAACTCCGGCGCGCATCAAATGGCGAGGCTTCACATCGTCATCTTCCCAGAAGCCAAACAGGCCATTGGTAGGGCCGGATACTGCCTCGATTTGGAGTTCCAGGAAAGCGCCGAAGGCGGCATGGCCGGATGCGGGACCTCCGTTGTTAGAGGTGGCGGGCAGCGCGGTGAAGGTGATGCCTCCTTGGTAAGTGCCGACGTAGGGCCCGCTGTTCGCCTTGCTCAGGTTGACCACATAGCCTGAGTTGGTGGCGAAGAAGCTGCCATTGATGAAGGAAAGCTGGGAATGAGCTTCTGTGCTCAGCGCGCCTGCGTTGAGATGCGCATGCTGTGCTTGGATTGATGTGGCTGCGAGGGCGAGCCCGAGCGTCAGGATGCTCGGGCAATACTGTTTTAATTTTCTCATACGACTCTTCTTTCTTAGTTGGTGGTTGCGTTTTGCCCATCGGGTCTCACCCAGCGTGAGCCCGGCTGGGACAGCCTTCTGCTGGCTTCTGTCCAGCTCAGACCTTCCACATGACCATCCACATACAGATAATTGGCGCCCCCGGTGTGTCGCTGGGTGGCGACTTGCTTGCGGAACGAGGCGGGCGTGTAACCGCCGTCGAGGCTATCTGCAAAATGAAAATGGTCACTCCCCTCCATCTCAGGGCTGTCCAGCATCTCGAGCATGAACGCGGTTTCGGAGGGTGACGGGAAGGTGCTGACCCGGGTGAAGTCCAGGTTCTTCGCCCCGCTGGGGTGGGGCGTCAGAAAATCGTTGATGCCGTAGCTGTAGAAGCGCGTGGTGTTTTTGTCCAGCGGGCATCGATGCAGGCTCTTGCCTGCCAGATACGGTTGCAGCGTTCCTACCCAGGATTGGGAGGTATGCTGCGACTGAGGCAACAGGTCCTCGTGCTCATCGGCGTAGAGGATGCTGGCAAGACCGATCTGTCGGAGATGGTTCAGGCATTCGGTGCTCCGGGCCTTCTGTTTGCCCTTCACGACCGCCGGCAGAAGCAAGGAGCCCAGAATGGCGATGATTGCGATCACCACCAGCAGCTCAATCAATGTGAATGCGGACCGCTTCATCGCGGAATGGGAGTTCAGTAGAGCCTGACATTTCCAAACAAAACAGAGCCGCGAGGGAAGGGGAGGACAGGGGGAGTGGTTCGGCGGATGTCGATGGCTCCAGACCCTGCTGGCGGGACCATCTCCCTAAGTGGGGGAGGTCCGGACAGAGATCCTCGGGCAGCTAGGACGGGGGGGCAACAGAGGCGGGGGTTCTGACCGAGGTTGCATGGGAGCGATGAAGCCCTGCGGCTGCCACCCGATCGCATGAGGGGCGAAAAAGGAGTTCAGAACCACAAGGCTCGGGCCTTCGAGCTTTTTGACCCAGCCCCCTAAATCTCTTTCGGTTTGGGACTCGGCTGCCTTTCCAGACTTGACCATGGCGCAGAGAGCACAGGGGTGCTGTCCGTCGAAGGTTGCCTTGAGCGCCGTAGAGAGCGGAGAGCTTTGGGAGTAATGAGCCACCATGCCGGCCCAGGCCACCGTCTGAAGGAGTGCCCAATGCAAACCCAGGGATAGCGACAGCATCGCTACCAATGCAAGTTTGCCTACACGCTTAAGCACGGAACTGATTAGGACAGCCTTCCAACCCGGTGTCAATCATGGGTGCGATTGGAACTGGGGGGCACCCAGTGTCTGGGTTTGTATTGGTCTGGATCACTGCCTTGTAGCAAACGATGTGAGCATTACATCACAAGGCCCAAGCAGTTTCTCACGTGACCTCGACTTCCGGCCGCATCCTCCTGTAGTCGCTACCCAAAGGTAGTAGACCTGGAGCGGGAGGTAGGCGCTTTCCTAGAACTCCCATCGAACTCTCAGGAAGTAATCACGACCCCGTCCAGCCAGGGGGGCGGATCCGCCCTGATAGGGTTGAACGAACCACTGTGATTCGTCCAAGAGGTTGTGGATTCCCACGCCAACGTTCACCCGCTTCCATCGATACTCCACATGGGTGTTCATCAATAGCTCCACGGGAAGATCTGTTGATCCGCTCGATTCTACGAAAGCCCTCCGACGCGACGAGAGTGTGCCGTTGAGTGTCCAGCGGATCGGCTCCATGGGATTCCAGGTAACGCTGGCTGAGATCTTGTGGGTGGGGGCTCCCAAGAAGCGGTTTACGTCCCCTGACTGGTATTTGGGGACTCGTGTTCTGGTCCGCTACGTAGTTGGCGTAGCTGAGACGTCCTTGCCAGCGGCTGTAGTTCAGCCGGAGCTCTGACTCCAGCCCATAGGTGCTCAATCTCGGTACATTGAGGTAGCCATATGCCGCCAGATTTTGAGGGTCCTGCTCATAGACAAGCGCGTCCCGGATCTGCATGTAGTATAAATTGCAGGTCCAGCTTAGGGCGTCCGTGATCTGGCGGCCCAGTTCCAGTTCGTAACCTCGGGTGCCCTCGGCCTTGAGTTCTTGATTTAGCTGCGTGGCTATCGCTTCGATGCCCGGAGTTCGATAGGCTTGGCTGTAGAGTAGCTTCGCGTGGGAGCGTTTCCAGCTTCGGGTGAGAGCCAGTCTAGGAACGAAGGAACCACCGATTCGGCTGTGGTGGTCATAGCGGCCTCCGACTGTGAAGTTCACCCAGCGGGTCTCCTGCTCAAATTGGGAGTAAAGAGACCAGGAATCGTAGGTCACTGAGCCGATGCCGTCGAAGTGAGTCGAGGCATCCTCGCCGAAGAGGCTGCGATCGCTCGTACCTCCGACCTGTCTCTGCAGCGCGCTGCCTAGCAGGAGAGTCGACTGGTCTGAAAGGGTTGACTTGCTCTCCACTCCGAGGATGTCCGTGTAGACGACGCTGCGATCATTACCCTCGGTGGACTTGGTCTGCCATGCGCGAGATATCTGATGCTCTACCGAGGGGGTCAGCGTGATGCCGGGGCGAGGCTTGAAGGTGTAGGCCAGCTTGAGATCCAAGGTTTCAAATTGGTTTTCTTGCTGGGAGGGAATTACCGTCCCCGCCCCAAAGCGCTGCTCAAAGGGGATGTTTTCATAGAGCAGCCGGAAATCCAGGTCCTTGTAACCGAGATTGAAATTTACCAACTGGGGTGTGGCATCGGACTCATGGCGCATTGAGTAGCGGGTTCCTGACTGATCCACGAAGTCCCTCGTCGACCAGAATGTCTGTTCGATGGATGCATTCATCCCCCAACGCCAGGAACCTCGCTCATCCCCATAGCCGAGTGAATGGCCATTTGCGAGACGGCCGTCTGAATAGCCGATCGTGCTCGAGAGAAAGCCACCTTTCATTTCGCTTCCCTTGGTGGTGACGCGGATGACACTCAGTTCAGCGTTTCCTCCGTAGCGTGCGGAGCCCGGGCCACGGATGATCTCCACCTGGCGGATTACCTCGGTGGGGAGTCGGAACGCCAAAGGTGCCGTCCCGAACAACGGCTCGTTGAGAGGTATCCCGTCCACGATCAGCAAACTTTTGCCCTCGTGGGCCCAGAGCCCGCGGAACTGAAGCCCTATACCGCCAAACGTATCGTGGGCAAGGGAGTATCCAGGGGTTTGATCCAACAGATCCATGAGGTGCGTGGCCCCGGAGGATCGGATTTCCTCTTCGGTAATGACAGTCACTATACCGGGTTGATCGCGCAGGGGGCGTTCCTTGATAGAGGCAGTTGTGACCTGAACATTCATGAGTTGTTCCAGGTCCATTTTGTAGACTTCTTCGTCGGCGCTTGCGCAGAGGGTCGAGCCAATATACAGCAGGAGGATCGACCTAACGCCTAATAGACACCCTCTCGCAACGCAAGGGGCGCGGGAGGTGTCTGGACGAGTTCTGTAGTTAGGGTTGGCGTTGAGCAAAATTGTGTCGAGTCGGCCTTCTGCCTTTATCTAAAAGAATCGTCGTCAAAGGCTATCACTGAAGCATATTTTCCTGGGCGGGGGGGCATCGTCGACTCATGAGATACAGGATTTTTTGACGGAAGGGGATAGACTAGGCGTGGGATGAGGAGGCGACTTTTCGCGAAAAACAGCACTCGCCATGGTGTGTCGGGCTCTTCTATCCTCCCGGCCCTAAATTGACCGTTGTGACCGTATGATGACCAGCGCCCAGATCCGCCAATCCTTTCTCGACTTCTTCAAGTCGAAGCAGCACACCATCGTGCCCTCGTCGAGCCTGATGCCCGACTCGCCGAACTTGCTGTTCACCAATGCGGGAATGAACCAGTTCGTTCCCTTCTTCCTTGGCCAGAAACGTCCCGATGTCTCCAAATGGTCCGGCGTGGTCGCGGCGAGCGATACCCGGGCGGCCGACACACAGAAGTGCATTCGCGCTGGTGGGAAACACAACGATCTGGACGATGTGGGGCTCGATACCTACCACCACACCCTGTTCGAGATGCTTGGGAACTGGTCCTTTGGTGATTACTTCAAGAAGGAAGCGATCGATTGGGCCTGGGAACTGATCACAGAAGTGTGGAAGTTCCCACGCAATCGGGTGTATGCCACGGTCTATAAGCCCGATCCCTCCAAGAACGATCCGAGCCATCTGGACCAAGAGGCTTGGGATCTTTGGGCGGAGAAGTTCAAAGCCGCTGGCCTGGATCCGAACGTCCACATCGTTTACGGAAACAAGAAGGACAATTTCTGGATGATGGGCGACACAGGCCCTTGCGGCCCGTGCTCCGAACTTCATATTGATCTGACGCCCGCCGGCGACACCCGTGGCGCGCTCGTGAACCGGGGGAGCGCCGAGTGCATCGAAATCTGGAACCTGGTCTTTATCCAGTTCAACGCCAATCCCGATGGGACCTTCACCCCCTTGCCGGCGCAACACGTAGATACGGGCATGGGCTTTGAGCGCGTTGCCTCCATCATTCAGGGCACCCAGGGATTCAAGGACTTCTCCCACGCCCGGATCTCCAACTATGAAACCGATATCTTTCGTCCGATCTTCGACGAGATTGAGAAGCTGAGCGGTCGCAAGTATGGATCCACTTTGCCGCCGCAGGGTTCGACGGGTGACACCGAGCAGGAGCGGGTGGACGTGGCCTTCCGGGTCATTGCCGACCATATTCGTACCCTCAGCTTCGCGGTGGCGGATGGCATCCAGCCGGGTAACAGTGATCGCAACTACGTTCTGCGCCGTATCCTGCGTCGTGCGGTTCGTTACGGTCGCACCCTTGGATTTCACGATCCTTTCTTCTTCAAGCTCGTGGACGTGCTCGTGGCGCATATGGGCGACGTGTTCCCGGAAATCCGGGCTCGGCGCACCCATGTGAAGGATGTGCTACGTATCGAAGAGGAGGCGTTCAACAAGACGCTCGACCGCGGGATTGACCTCTTCCACGACGAGGCCTCCAAGCTCAAGGTCGGGGAGGTGCTCAAGGGCGCATTTGCCTTCCGTTTGTATGATGAGCAGGGGTTTCCCCTGGATCTGACTCAATTGATGGCTCGTGAACGGGGTTTGAGCGTGGATACGGCGGGCTTTGAACGGTTGATGGACGAGCAGCGTGCCAAGGCACGTGCGGCTCAAAAGAAGCAGGTCATCGAGCTCTCGCAGATTGAGACGCAGGTTCCTACCTGTTTCGTCGGCTATGATCAGAGCGTGGCATCTGTCCGTGTCCTGGAAGTGGTCGCCCTCAAGGACAAGACCGCGGTCGTCCTCGACACTTCGACTCTCTATGCTGAGATGGGTGGTCAGTTGGGCGATACCGGAGAACTTCAGTTAGGCGGCCGTCTCTGGCGCGTGGTGAATACCCAGAAATCCGGAAACACCTGGCTTCACTTCATGGAGGGTGACGAGGCTCCTGAGGCGGGCAGCACCGTCGAGGTGCGTGCGGATCGCGGACGTCGATCCGCTATCGAACGGCACCACACGGTGACTCATCTGCTCCACTGGGCCTTGCACGAGGTGGTGAGCAGCGAGGCGACCCAGAAGGGTTCGTTCGTGGGGCCTGACAAGCTGACATTTGACTTTAACAGTGCCGCCTTGACTCCCCAACAGGTGGCCGATGTGGAGCGCTTGGTTAATGAACGCATTGTGGAGAACGCGCTGGTGAGCTGGACCGAAGTTCCCCACGGGAAGGTGCGCCAGCGCAAAGACGTCATGCAGTTTTTCGGTGAGAAGTATGGTGAGGTCGTTCGTGTTGTGCAGATTGGCGGACGCAAAGCTGGCCTCGATGGCTACTCTATGGAGCTCTGTGGGGGAACGCATACGCGTGCGACCGGTGAGATAGGACTCTTCCGCATCACAGGAGAAAGCGCGATCGCTGCTGGCGTGCGCCGTATCGAGGGGATCGCTGGAT
>CAMAVD010000067.1 GCA_945861575.1 Akkermansia muciniphila | reverse complement strand
GGCCGCAGATTTCTGATCGAGAGTGTCCTGAGTTCCGATCTCCGAAACCTACAGGCCTCGCTTCCTGCCGCTAAGCGTGGGCAAGCGCGATCCGCTCGATCCCGTCGGGAGATGGCCGCAGCCCTCGCACCATCGCGCAGCGGAGCCCGTGCAGGCGAGAAGTCCCGGGTACAAGTGGCCAGACTCGAGAGCTATGCACCGAAGGGCGTCGTGTTGGACTACAGAAATGCGGCGACAAGCGGAGCGGAAACGATCGCCAATGGCGAAACCGTTTTTGTGGCGGGTACCACCTATCTAACGACTCTGACGCTCCAGCAAGGTTGCGTGGTCAAGTTCGCTGACAATGCTTATCTGCTAGCCTACTCCAGCATCTACTGCAACGCGACAGCGGTGAACCCCGCCTATTTCACATCGAAGGATGATGACTCGATTGGGGATACCATCCTTGGAAGCACGGCAAGTCCAACTCTTCGAGCCAATCCTGCGATCTGGGTGTATTACACCCCGTCGTCCTCAGCCCTTTCGAACTTGCGCATCAAGTGGGCCAAAACCGGGATGAAGTATGATGTCGGGGCCGAGAGCGTCCATACACTCAGTGATTCGAAGTTCGAACAATGCACTACCGGAGTTAGCTATTTTGGAGGTACGGCCGGGCTGACCCTTGTCGGCGTGACCTACTGTGCAGTAACAACACCAACGACCGGCACGGGTATCAGCGGTTTTATGTACACCGAGTGTAGTAGCACTTCCTTCACCTTGCCCTCGAGCGATGGAGCAAGTGAGAAGCCAGGAGCGATGGCACTGGTGGATCTCAACGACGATCATCGACCGGATCTAGTGACGGCGAGCACAACCGCCAGCAGTGTCCATGTGCGTCTTGGGAACGCCGACGGAACCTTCGCTACGCCCACGGTGATCAGCCTCGCTTCCATTCCGTCAGGCTTGGCGGTAGCAGACCTTAATCAAGACCTGAGGCCTGACATTGTTGTCACTCACGCTACGACTGGAAAGATCAAGATTCTGCTCGGATCGGGCGCAGGTAACTTCATCACAACGGTCGCAGAGATTTCCCTCGCTGCTGGCGCGGTTCCGGTAGCAGTCGCCGTGGGGGATGTGGATGGAAACTTCACACCGGATCTGGTGATCATGAGCAATGAGAGTGGGGGTGGGAAGGTTCGTGTGCTCAGGCGCGACCCAGTGGTGACAGGCACCTCGATCACCTATGGGCAAGAGCTGTCTTACGCTGTAGGGACTGGGCCACTGTCACTAGCGCTGGCCGACTTCAATCGGGACGGCCGTCTGGATATTGCCGTGGCGAACGAAACCAGCGGAACGATCACGGTGCTTGCGGGCAACGCGACCCCTAGCACGAGCCCATTGGGTGACGGAACCTTTGCCACCGGAGTGGTTTACGACAGCGGAGTCGGCGTGACTTCCGCACGGCTTCCACGTTCTATTGTGGCGGAGGATTTCGGGCGCGATGGGTTCATCGATCTGGCGGTGGCAAACTTCGGAACGGCGACCATCGCGATTCTACGAAACCAGCCTGCCACCCCCGGAACGTTTGGCACAGCGGTGGAACTCCCAGCGGGTGTGAAGCCGCGGTCCATCGCGCTGGCGGACTTCGACAATGATTCCATTTCGGACATCGTCATCGCACATGAGAGTGGGACAAGCCTGCTGAGTGTGATCCGCGGATATGGTTCTGAGGCATGGGGATCCCGCGTAACCTATGGAACGGCGACCACAGCGGCGTTTGTTCAAGCCCGGGATATTGATCGAGACGGGCGCCCTGACATCGTGGTGAGCAATCCGACGGGCACGGGGTCTTATCAGCGGGTCCTAAACGGAGGGCAGCTTCCGAGAGCGTCGTTTGCCTCGGTAGTCAACACGTCCACAGGATCGGCGCTGGATGCGGTTGTGGTGCGCCGATTGACCACCGATGCGGGCGCAAACATTGATGCAAACCTGGATCTCGCGATCGCCAACAGCGCTGGGCACAAGGTGAGGATCTATGCAGGCGATGGGAACGGGGGATTTACGCTTTCGACTGACTTGGCGCTACCGATTGGAAGTCTGCAGCCGGTATCGATCGCGATAGGCGACCTCAACAAGAATGGATATGTGGATGTGGTGAGCGCCAACTATAACAATGGAGGCTCTTCTCAAATAACGGTCTGGCTCAAGTCACCGACAGATGCGACTTACTCCGCTGGAAACAATCAGGCGGTAGGAAACGGCGCACGCGCCGTTCTGCTGGGTAACTTCTACGACGATATCACGCAGGATCCCGACCGGCTACTGGACGCGGTGGTCGCTTGCGCCCCAGGGCCGAATTACCAGTCGACGGGCAACAAACTCTCCTTCCTCAAAGGAAATGGAACGGGAGGGTTTGAGGCTGCGTTGGACGTAACCTTTACTGGTGTGAGCCCCGAGCCCCAACCGTGGGCTTTGGCCTCCGGATGGCTCGATGGGGTGGATCACCTAGATCTCGCCGTGGCGGATCGCAACGGAGGCCGGGTGATCATCATGGCTGGGAATGGCCTAGGAGGCTTCACCCCAAAGACCCCAGCACTCACCGTCGGGACAAGCCCGGCCGCAGTGGCTGTGGGAGACTTTGATCGCAATGGCAGAGACGACATTGCCGTGGTCAACGAGGGATCCAACACTCTGATGATCTTTCTCAATACAGGAACGATCATAGCCGGGGTGTTTCCCACCACCGCAAGTCGAACCTACACGACAGGCACACAGCCCAGTGGGTTGACGGTGTGTGACATGAACATGGATGGGAGAGTGGATATCGTGTTGACCTGCAAAGGGCAGGCAAAGGTGCAGGTATTCTTGGGACTAGGCAATGGCTCGTTCGAGACCTCGCCGCAGAACTTCACAACCGCCTCGCAGCCGGTAGCGGTAGTAGCATCCCAGATCAACAACGACGGGAAGCCGGATCTGATTGCGGTCACGGCCAGTGGGAGCATCAGTCGGCTGTTGAATGATCAGGTCAAGATTCCTGAAATCATCTCCTTTGCGTTCCCAGCAAGCAAGAATTCGAATCTGAGCAAGCGGCTGCTAAATGACTTTGAGCCGACGGTCACCATCAACCGGGCAAATCCCGAGAATATCGTGGCCTTCAGCACGTCCCCAGTTGTCCCCTCCAGCCCTAGCGATCCAAACGGTGGTGGGGTGTGGAAAGCGGTCTCCTTTAATGGTGGCCGCACTTGGACGGGCGAAATGATTCTGGGAACCGCGTGCGCGAACGGCAGTCCTTTTCGAGTGGCCGACCAGAGCGTTGCTTCAGATCGGTTTGGAAATTGTTATCTCGGATTCGTTTATGTGGAGCAATTGTTTCCAGGATATCGCCGCAAGCTGCGCCTCGATCGTAGCTCCGACGGAGGTTTGACATTTGGCAGTAGTGTCACCGTCGAAACAGCTGGGTCAGACCAGCCAACAGTCCGTACCGGACCCGCATTCGGGGAGGCGGGAGTGGCTGTGGTTGTGGCTACAGGCTACCAAGACTACTGCGGAGCATTCGGGGCGGTATCCACAAGCTTGGGTAACCTCAGCAGCTTCCAGCCGCAGGACCCAGGCGATCCCATTACGATTCGAGATGCAGCCTTCTTCGACATTGGTCGTAATACACCAAGAATCTACGGCGACGTGGCGATCGATGCTCTTGGAGGAGTCTACGGCAGCTACGAGAGCCTGGGGGAGCCACCACTCTCCAGTTACGCTGGGGTTAGGCTGTTCTACGATGCGACTCCTTTTTCAAGTAGTGTTCCTTTCTTCCATGAGGTCGCTCAAGCTGCGCTTCCTCTCTTGGGCATCTGTTTTGACGGAGTCTCGCCCCATGTGGCTCTCAGTACTCCGGCTTCGAAGGAGAGTGTTGCAGAGGAGATAGGACTCGCTTGTGACCGCAGCAACGGATTCTTTCGCGGGAGGCTCTACCAGATGTTCACCGATACGACTCCGTTCCATTACTCGAAGTATCCTCCAGTGACCGGTGTGTACAAGGGAGATCCAACATCAGATTCGGATATTTTCTGCAGGTTCTCGGACAACGGAGGGATAACTTGGAGCGAGCTGCAGCGAGTGAACGACAACTCCGGTATTTCCTCTCAGTTCTTGCCACAAATCTGCGTAGATCAAACCTCCGGTTACCTTGCCATCAGCTACGCGGATGCCAGCGAGGATCCCCTGGGGCAGAATAAGCAGATAGTGATGAAGGTCGCTTTAAGCCGGGACGGAGGAAAAACATTTTCTCGCTGCTTTCGAGTGAGCGTGGGGCTGACTGAATCTCTGTTGGCGAGTGACAACCCTTGCGAGTACTCAGAGCGCAATGTTCTTGGCGACTATCTTGGGTTGGACTTCCACTCTGCTCAGATTTTCCCCGTTTGGGCTGACAACTCGGCTCCCTTTGGATACCCAGGCTCGGGCCCGAAGGACACAGAACTCTACACCGCTAGACTCAAGGTCAGCTATTAGAAAACCTAAGGAGATAATATGGACTTCCGAACGATATTCCACGCTGCAGCTTTTTTGATGAGTTTGACGACTCTGATCCATGCTCAGGGTCAGATTAGCGTGGGCCGATCTCACTTAATTCCCATTTTGCCGGTGTACCGGCTTTTGGATCCTTGCGACGACACAGGCCCCCGGGACAGAGCTCTGGGGGCGAACTACTCGGCCGAGCTTTGGCTAGCGGTCGGTGCCAACGCGCAAGAGACTTCGCTGTCCCGAACCGAAGCGGTCCCTGTCGTCAATCTGCAGCCCGATGGGCGGTTCTGGATAGGATCAGGGTACACCGTAAACGGGATCGTCGCGCTGGAACGAGTCACCCTGCAAGTTCGCGTTTGGGAGAACCGAGGCGGCGAGATTGCCTCGTGGCTTGAAGCCTCGCAGAGGAACGATGTTGCGTTTGGGAAGTCGAGCTTGATCAGGAACTACTATCTTGGAGGCGTCACCAGCGATGGGACGGGCTATCTTGCTCTTTCCATATTCGACTTTCTCGGGCCCATCACCATTTCCACCGTCTGCCCCGAGCCATCCAGCTATCTGCTTCTGGCACTCGGCGCGGGGTGCGGGTTGCTCATGAGACGACGTAGCGCTGGAGGGACGACACGTGCTCGCGCACAATATTAGACCCAGGACGCGCTTGTGAATGAGCGCAGGGTCCATGGGCTATCCGGTGCAATCTATGCGGAGTGCGAGCATGAGTTGTAAAACGCCAACCATAGCCTCCATCCCCTGCCGGATCATGGCCCTTCATGCCTAACGAGAGCACTCCTCATGAACGCTCACACACTGAATCGGAAATTCCACTACTGGGCGGCGGCGGTTGTTGCTCTCCCGGTATTGGTAATCCTTCTCACCGGACTTCTGCTCCAGTTGAAGAAGCAATTGACCTGGGTCCAACCCCAGGAGCAACGCGGCGTGGGCAAGGAACCCACCCTCACGATGCCCCGCCTGCTCGAGATCTGCCGCACTGCGCAAGATGCGGGTGTGCACTCCTGGGCCGACATACAGCGAGTGGATCTTCGACCCAGCAAAGGCCTTCTCAAGGTTTACACCGGAACCCATTGGGAGATTCAGATCGATGCGTTGACGGCTCAGGTATTGCAGGTCGCCTACCGCCGCTCGGATATCATTGAATCTCTCCACGATGGCTCCTGGTTCCATCCTGAACTGCTGGTCGTCGTCGCGATCATCGGCGTGCTGACTTCGATCCTGTTGCCCGTGGTGGCCAAGGCGAAGAGCAAGGCAAGTCAGGTCAGCTGCCTCTCCAATTTCCGCCAACTGAGCCTAGGCGTCATGCTCTACGTCAGGGATCACGAGAACACCTTTCCTCCGGTCAGAAAAGTATCGGGGCTTCACCTTTGATCCCTACAACGGGAATGACAAGTGCGGTCGATCTGCGGCTTGGCACACCACTCATCGCGGCAGCAGATTTGACCAGGGAGATGTCCCAGTTGCCGGCATCCGCCTTGAAGCCTGTCTATGCGCGACACGGCGGGAGAGTAAACCTGATCCACGCGGATGGGCATGCCGAGAGCTTCACGGTGAAGATGATTCTCGATCTGACCGCCGGATTGCAGTGGCGGTTCCGGCCGAAGCCGCGCGCATCCGTGGCTTACGCAACGAGGCTCAGCACGCCCTCTTTCGGATCCGCTCCGCTCCCGTGCGACCCCGCCAGGGTCGTGAGGTTTGCTGGGCGACAACCCCGGGCGGCATCCGCGTGCGACGCGGGGGCAGTTGGCTCGACTACGGCGGGTAATGCCGCGCTGCGATCCGCCCCAACGCCTCGGGCTTCAGGCGCTACTACCTCGGCTTCGTTCCTACGGTTTTCAAATCTCCTCGAGGGCTTGGGTAGCATCGCCGAATTGCTTCGGCCTGACCCCCATCTTATCCATCATGGACAGATAGAGTCGGCACATCTGACGTTCGGGCTTTTCTTTGTAGTCGAGCACACGCCCGCCTTGGAGTCGTCCCCCAGCTCCTCCCAGCAGCACGACGGGAAGCTGGGTGGCGTCGTGTCCGCCTGTCATCATGGAAGAGCAGTAGAGGAGCATAGAGTTGTCCAGGAGCGTGCGGCTGCCCTCCTGGACGGCGGACATCTTTTTTGCGATGTAGGCGAGTTGCTGGAGGAAGAACTGATTCACCTTCAACCAGTCCGCCGTGTCGCTGTGCGATAGAAGGTGGTGGATCATGTAGTCCACCCCCAGATTGGGGAATCGCAGCGAGCTGTGGTCGTTGTTGAGCTTCAGGGTGCAGAGCCGGGTGGTGTCGGTCTGGAAACCAAGAACCAGAATGTCGCACATGAGCCGCATATGTTCGGCGATGTCCTGGGGAATGCCGTCGGCGGGGCGGGGGATGTTGGGTTCGGTTAAGGTAGGGCGCCAGCCTTGCAATTCCCCTTTCTTGCCCGCGTTCTCGATGCGCTGCTCCACATCTCGCACGGAGTCCAGATACTCATCGAGCTTGCGCTGGTCGAGCGTGCTCACCTGACGCCGCAGGGCTTTGGCGTCGGCCAGAACCGCGTCGAGCACGCTGGTATCCCCCTTGCTCACCTCGTCCTTGAACAAGCGGTCGAATGCGAGGGCAGGATAGACCTCAAGTGGCGTCGGCGTGGTGGGAGAGCTCCACGAGATATGGGAGCTGTAGAGCATGGAGTAGTTTTTGTGAACCGAAGGGTTCGACTTCTCACAGCCTAGGACGAGGCTCGGGACCTTGGTGGAGCTTCCGTAGCGCTGGGCGAGCAGTTGATCGATACTGGTTCCGGAGCGGATTTCCCCGCCTGGAGCCAGGGATGCGCCGGAAAGCAGGTTGCCGGTCTGCGAGCTGTGAATGTTCCCCTTGAGCGCCTCTTGATTGTAGAGTCCCCGGATGAAGAGCGTCTTCTCGCGAAACTCGGCAATGGGCGAGAGCACTTTTCCAAATTCCATCTGCTTTCCTTCCCCCCGCGCCCACCACTCCTTGGAATGAAAGCCATTCCCAGAGAAGAGCACGGCCAATCGAACCGGGGGCTCGCTGGAGGGTTTGCTATCCTTGGGCTGGTCTCCCCAGACCGTGACAGATTCCATCCACGGCAGGGCCATGCTGACACCGACGCCTCGAAGGAAGGTTCGACGTGTGAAGGAGTGTGTGTTCATAAGGATCTAAGTGCTCGCTTTCTTTTAACACGGGTGGCCTCTAACGGCGACTGAAACTTTATCATTTTCGCTGGGGTGTTTTTTCGACATTAGAAACACCCTCATTCTTCGACAGGGGCCTCTTTGCCGCGGATGTTGCGGAACTGACGGCTGCGGACGATTGAATCTACTGCAGCGGCTACCTGGAAGCCTTCGGTCTTGAGCCGTGCACGCATCTCGTTCAGGAGCGGGCCGTCCGAAAGACGCACGCTACGGCCAAGGGAGTAGCCGAGGAGCTTGCGGCAGAATTGCAGGAGAAAGGCGTCGCGCCTCTGCGTGAGAAGGTAGCCCCGTAAGCCTTCCAGACCTTCAAACTCAATGCCGTCAAGGCCGCGGGTTCGGGTGTCGATGGCGCGATGACCCAGATCTTCTGTTCGTCGACGACCGATGGCATCAAACGCTTCCAGTGCAAAACCGAACGGGTCAATCCGACGATGACATCCCGAGCATTTTGGATCGGAACTGTGCTTCTCGGTAATCTGCCGCATCGTGCTCTCCACCACCCCTTCATCCTCGGGCAGTTGCGGTACGTCCTTCGGTGGCCTCGGAAGTTTATCACCGAGAAGGACCTCAGCCACCCAGTTGCCCCGGAGGATGGGGCTGGTTCGGGCCGCACCGGACTGCTTGGCTAGAACGGTCGCTTGGGCCAGCACTCCGCCACGTGATCTTGCACGCAGGCCTTCCACCCTCTGCCAGTCCCCTGGGGTCTTGAAGATGAGGTTCGTGAATCCATAGTGGCGTGCTAGGTCCTGGTTCACGAAGGTGTGATCCGCATCCAGGATTCCCAGGACGCTGCCGTTCTGTTGGAAGAAGTCGGCAAAGAAGCGAATGGACTCCTCATACATCGATCCTCGCAAGCCCAAGAAAGTAGGGAAGTGTCGTTCGCTCTTCTCTCCGAGTTGGTCGAAGTCGTAAATGTGAAGCCAGGCGCAGGCGAACTCGGTGGCGAGGCGGCGGATGCGGGCATCTTTCAACAGGCGTCGCGCTTGGGCGGAGAGAACGTCTGGATTCTGCAGTCGGCCTTCAGCGGCCGCGTTCAGCAGTTCGGCGTCCGGTGTCGAAGCCCATAGAAAGTAGCTGAGCCGGGTGGCCAGTTCCCAATCGTTCACAGGTCCAGGCTTCTCCCCGGCGGCGGGTTTCTCTGAGCGATAGAGAAAGGCGGGCGACACCAGGATGCGAGCCAGGGTGAGTCGGATCGCGTCGTCGTGAGGGAGGTCTTGATCACGAAGTTTTTTGTAGAGGGCCCTAAGCTCGGTGGTCTCTTCCTGTGTAAGGGAACGACGAAAGGCCTCGTTTGCGAAGGTCAGCACGGCGTCGAGATGCCGCGGTTGAGCTTCCACCAGTTGGCGACGGAAACCGGCAGCCCGCTTCTGGATCGGTTCCCGCATCGGCTCGAACACTTTCGGGTCAGCGTCCTGAGTGGCAAACTGCCAGAGTTGCTCGAAGGCGTCCACCAAGGTCAGGGCATCTTGGCTGATGAAATGAAGCTCCTCCCACAGTCGGTCCAGTTGGGCGGACTGCGCCTCATCCAGCATCAAGCGGCGAAGTATCGCATCCTCGCGGTAGAAGAGGGTCAGAGTGACGACCTCGTCGACGGGCACAATTTTGGTATAGCAGAGGGCCGCAGGGAAGGTGGACCGATATTCTTCCATGGAAGCCTCGATCCGTCGCCGCGCCGCGCTGCCCTCATTCACCACGATCGGTGTGCTGTAGGTCGCGGGCTTATCGCCATCGGACCACGTGCTGCGTCCGCCTGCGGTGCCTACAGTCCCGGTGACCAAGGCAGTTCCTGCTGCAGGCCGGGTGGTCAGCGCCTGCAGCTGGACGCTCCCTTCGCGTCCTGTCTCCGGGTGCAGAATCCCGGTGGTGACCCATTCGGCTCCTTCTGCCAAGCTCGCAGGGATACGAATCTCCAGAAGCGATGGCGCGTGGAGGCACAGGCTGGAGGCTTCCACACCGGAGCCGTTGGGATGTTTGCCGAAGAGCGCGGGATCCAGACCCCAGGGAATGCTGCCCTGCTTCCTCGACGTGGCGGTGGGGCTCACGCTTGTCCGATTTCGAAGGAGCGGGCTTCCGAGCGAGGTGAGTTGGCGATAGAGAGTGGCGTCTGGCGACTCCTTGCCTTCCGGAGCGGTGGGAGAGGTGAGGAGGGTTTGAACCGCGGTTGCGAGACGTGCGCGCTCTTCGAGCTGATCGCTGGCGCGCCAGCGGGACAGAACAGAGTCGCGCGGAATGACGGGCCCGGTTGGATTGCCCTTGTCGGACTCGACGTAGAAATGCCACACCCCGGCGTTGCCGTGACGATCCGCGTGTGGATTGCCAGCAAGGACATCGGGCGAGACGTCGCCTGCCAGATCCCATTCAAGGACTTTGTCACCTGCAATGGCGATGTGGAGGTCCACGGCCGTGAGATCGCAGGAGTGATTGCCGTCCCGTGGCCCGATGACTAGGGAGAGAACATCGCCTTCCAGGAGGGCCAGCTTTTCGATGGGTGCTGGAACGACTTCCTTTCCGCCCTGTGCGATGCCGGAGTCCAGGCGTTGGCGGTTGACGCCTCGCCGCAGTTCGAGCGCCCAGGTCACGCCGTTCCCACATTCGGGATGCGCATGCTGGATCTTGGCCTGAACCCGTGCGTTTCCAGACATCGGGCTGCGCCATCCGACGCAGGTCGCCAGGGTGGGCGAGGGATGGACCGCGATGCTGTGGGGTTTCATGTTTCCGGGCACGCGGACGGCCTGATCCGAGGAGTTGGCTGCAAGATTGGGTGTGTTGCCGGTGCCCCAGCCCTTGATGAAATCGTATCCAGCCGAGGTGGTGTAGCTTTCCTTGAAGTGGCCTTGCAAAGCTACGGTGCCGCCTGAGCCGATACCCAGGTAGTCCAGCCAGGCTGCCAAGTCCGAGGCGTCCACGCTGTGCCTGGCGGCCAGTTCGTTCACGGATGCTTTTCCGCCGACAGACTCGGATTCGGCGGCAGCGGCGAGATGGCGCGTAGTGCTGGCGAGCAGTCGGCTGCGCCTCTCGGCCAGTTCGTCCGCCAGACCACGGAGATCCCGCAACAGGATATCCGGACGTCCGGGGATCACCAGACGCGGACGTTCCCAAACGACGTCGTCTCCCTGGCTGCCGTCTCCGGCATCGGACGCGCTGAGATAGACGGTGATCTCCTCCGCACCGGGCGCGGGGACCAGCTTCAGGCGAACTTCCTGTCGAGCCTGAAGAGGGCTGATGGGCTCCATCCACCCCTTGGGTCCGTTGAGCTTCCCGATATGACCAATGGAACTGAAACGCCACAGGGTGTGCTGCCACGGTGCGATCTCCTTGGCGAGGGCCGGGGCGTCCCCGGGCTTCGCCGCACGCCAGTGACGGCGGATGGGGTCGAGCAGGATGGAGGGGGTTCCTTCATTGAGCGTCTGACGCAGGATCTGCAGATACTTGGGGCTGAGGCCCTGAAGCAGCGAGGCGGCATCGGACGTTTTAGCGCGTTCCGCCAGCAATGCTGCAAGATAGCGTTCCAGGGGCAGGATGCCCCCATCCTTGGTGTCGAACTTAATTCCTTGGAGATTCACCGCCAGGCCACCGCCATTGTCGGTGTAACGGCTATAGAAGTTTCGGATCTCGACCAACTTCTCCTCTGTCCAGTCGCGTCGGCTTGCACCCGCCGAGAAGCGAAGTCCCTCCGGGAGCAGCACGGCGTGTTTGGAAACCTCCTTGGCGGCATCGAGGAACTTGGTCACCCAGGACGGCGACATCACGAGGGAATTGCCCACGTTCATGAACCCTTCGCCGGATGCGGAATCTGCGGGGAACTCTTTGGCGGGATCCAGGGAGGGAACGTGGGTCAGATCGCGAACGGTGTAGCCATACTCGGCGTTTGAAAGCCGGCGGAGCACCACGGGGCCTGGGTCGCCCGCATTGCGTCGGCCGACTTCATCCAAGGCGCGTCCAACCCAGGCGAGCAGCTTGGTTCTCTCGGCCGCGCTGGGTTGCGGCTTTTCCTTGGGAGGCATTTCACCGAGGCCCACCTGTTCCACCACGCCCTGCCAGATCTTGGGTTCCTTCAGCGCCTGCGTTGCGCTGGCGAAGCGTTCCAGGTCGAGGTCACCCTTGTGCTTTTCGGCAGAGTGGCAGCCCAGGCAATACTGTTTCAGCAAGGGGCGAATCTCCCCTCCGAACTCCGACTCTATTTGAGCGAAGGCGTCCTCGGTCGTCGCCGCAAAACCGCTCAAGGTCATTGCTGGGAGAAAAATGCAGAACAGCCAGGCGGCTAGACCGGGTGGGGTGTTGAATGGACTTCGTGCGACAGGGAATGGAAGGGGCGAAGGCTGGTCGCAGGGGAGCGCCGATGGCGTTGTGTCGTGCCCGCGCGGCGGAACTGGGGATGCTTCTTTCGAAGCCAGGACAAATGAAAGTCTTGAACTCAGGCAGGGCATAGGGAAACTCTTCGAACCTGCATGCGCCAACGTCAATCCTAAATACGTGGATCCACCCCCTGTGTTTCCTCTGGCTAGCCGCACGCATGAGGGCGTGTCTGGGAGTCGCTCGATGAGCGCCTCCCCCGCTGAACCTTCGGTGAGTGCTTGGAAACCCATTGTTTGCGGAGCCATGGCTGGAGGCATGGCTTGGGGAATTCGCGGGCAGTATGGTCACGAGACGGGCGCGATGATCGCCGGGCTTCTTCTGGGCCTCACGCTTGTCCTGCTCTGTTGCCCGCGCCTCACGGGCGGGGAGGCGTTGAAGGCGGTGGCCTGGATGACCATCGCCATGGGCTTTGGTGGCTCCATGACCTATGGGCAGACGGTGGGGCTGACCCACGACGTGGAATTGGTGGGCAACCGAGAGGCGCTGCTCTGGGGGATGCTGGGCTTGGCTATCAAGGGAGGGATCTGGATTGGCTTTGCCGGGACCTTCTTGGGAATGGGACTGGGTGGGCAGCGCTATCGCGCGCTGGAAATGCTCTTTGTCATGCTCGGCCTGCTGGGCCTCAACTGGATCGGCGTGCAGCTCCTGAACGAGCCCTTCGATCCTGCTCGCAGGTCCCTCCCGGCGATTTATTTCTCCGATTCATGGGCCTGGGAGCCCACCGCGACTCTGAAGCCGCGTCGGGAAGTATGGGGAGGGATGCTCTTTGCTCTGATGGGTTTGATTGCCTACGCACGTGGGAAGCGGGGGGACGTGCTGGCCTTTCGTCTTGGGCTTTGGGCAGTCCTCGGCGGAGCCTTGGGGTTCCCGCTGGGACAATGCCTGCAAGCTTTCCACGCCTGGAATCCTGAACTCTTCCGGCAAGGAATCTGGCAGTCCTGGGATCCGCTCATGAACTGGTGGAATTGGATGGAGACCACCTTTGGGGCGGTGATGGGGGCGGCCCTGGGATACGGACTCTGGCGGAATCGGCATCGCGTGCGTTCGGTTGGGGGTGCTGTCGAGGTTGGCATGCCCTTTGCAACGGCAGTCGCGCTTTTGACGCTTCATCTCGGGCTGCTCGTCGCGGTTGAGTTTTTCTCCGTGGGCTGGGTCGATCGGCTTTATGATTTCGGGCTTTGCCTTGGGCTGATTCCCGTGGTCTGCGTGGCGGGCTATGGGCGTTGGAGCCTGTGGGTCCCCACACTCACCTTATTACCCATCGCAGGCAAAACGGTTCGAGAGATGGTGTATTCTCAGTCGGGGAGTTCCCTGTTGGCGGTTTCGCCGATATTGGGTTGGTGTGTCTTACTGATCTTACCCTTGGCCGCGAGCCTGGGCTTAGCTCTCTGGATCCAGAGAGAGGGGCGTTTGGAAACGCCCGCGCGGCGAAGTTTAGTTCCGCTGCTCCTGTTTTACGCCTGGGTCTTCTTCCTGCTTAATTACGCCTTCTTCCGTTTCCCCTGGCCCTGGGCTTCCTGGACCGTTCGGACGCCAAACGCCCTCGTTTACACCGTCTGCGTCTTCGGGTTGACAGCCTTGGCACTCAGGTGTTGGCGTCCTGTGCTTCGCTAGGGAATTGTCATCCACAGATGGGCGGCAGGATTTACACAGCTCAGGTTTCCAGGCTGATAATGGGTGAAGCGCTGGAGCTCGCCCTTGGATTGGATCACTCCTGACGAAGCTTCCGTCGTCCCCTACATCCGGAGGGAGAATTGCCGAAGGGAACGTGCTCAGCGACCTAGAGCAAACGCGGCGACCTTCACATCACAAGAGCCACGCAGATCCTGGCGTGCCCTCCACTTCCAATCAGACACTGTCCTGAGTGGTCAGAGGGGCAATAACCCTCAAACCGGTCCGCATTATCGTAATCTCATGGCTGATGGGGATGGCGATTCTTTTCAACGATCCGAGGATCGAAGCGGAAGACTTGAGTGGCGGAAGGGTCTACGGTGACTTGCACCCAATGTGCATCCGGGTTCCCGAAGGTTTCCACTCGGGTGAGATTCTCGATGCGCCGACCGCTCGAGGCTGCGATGAGGGGCTTGTCGATGCGGAATGAGTGGCTGTCCCCGTGGACGAAAACCACGGGCCGACCTAACGCGAGCGTCTCCAGAGCCACGGTTTCTAAGAGCTGATTGAAACCTTGGCGGATGGGTTCTTTAGGAGGAGTTTCGAAATGGGGGTTCGCTTGGAGGATGAGCACCACTCCCAGCGCTTTCTGCTCAGCAGCCTCCCTGAAGGCGCTTCGGATCCAGGCGAGATTCGCGCGGTTTCGCAGATCATAGTCGGGCTTTCCATATCGGTTGCTGCTGCCGGGAACGTTTACCCCGACAAATACGACGCCTCTGTGGCGCCATCGAATGTTCTCACTGAACTCGGAAAATGGAGTGGCCGGTGGATTGCTTTGACGGATCAGGGGAAGGGTTCGGAGTCCGAGGCTGCTGGGAGTATTGCAGAGGATGCTTCGGAGCTTTGCCAGGCGCTCTATCGGGTCGGCACTTCCTTCCCCTGGCCGATCGCAGTCGCACCATTCGTTGTCTCCAGGCACATAGAAGAACGGGTGCTGTGATGTTTGGAACTGCTCCCGTCTATCGACGAACACCGCATCGGTGCAAGGGCTCGCGCCGCTTTTGATGTCGCCGTCGTGGATGACAAATTCCAGTGGTGCGCGGTTGAGATCTTCCAGGAGGTTTGGAAGATCGTTGGTGACGGCTTTGTCGTTGTAAGGAATGTCGCCAATCAGACCGAAGGTCCAGGCCGTCTCGGCCGCGTATGCCGTTTGCATGACAATCGTCAGGAGTAGGGCAAGTCCCAGTCCCGAAAGGTATCCGCTCTTTCTCCGTGGGAGAGGTCGCGCTGACGGCGTGGCGCGATGAGGTCGATCATTTAGCGTGCGAAAGAGCGGCTGCCTCTCTGCAATCGCGTGGGAGTTGCGTGTCATCGGGGTTTATCTTTGCAGGTTCTTCCGGGATTGTCTGGGGATTTTTTGTTGACGGTCGTGCGTAGCGAGGTTGAACCGCAGGTAACTGATCACGAGCAGGGTCGGCATTGAGGCGGCTGCCTTAGCTTCAGCGAAACCCACCGACGGCCCACTGCCGGGATTTGAACGTTAACCGCGAATGAACGCCAATGAACGCGAATGAACGTTAATCCAGAAGTCACAACCCAGGAGCCTTTTTGGCATTCGCGTCTATTCGCGTCCATTCGCGGTTACATTTAGGGCCTCTTCCGGGATTGTCTGGGGATTGTCTGTTGGCGGTCATGCGTAGCGAGGGTGAACCGCAGGAAACCCCGGGATGTGAGTTCCCTCCAGCAGGCCCGCAGGACCACAGGAGGGCGCGAGCTGTGGCGCTACCAGCCTGGATCAGATGTTCCCGGAGGTTGCCGATCACTCTTCCTGGGGCAGTGGGCTGGAGTCTGTCCCCTACGGTTTGGAGATGGCCGATTGGTGCAAGCGACATATCTACACCCGTATTTGGAGCTTCGCCTGGGCCTACCATAACCAGGCCCACAGTATGATGGATTTGAAACCGCTGACGGAAATCGCTCGTCGAGGTGTGCTCGGTAAGTCCTACGCGGCCCTGCGACCGGAGGTGGCGTTGCTTGAGGCGGAGACGGAGAGGAATGGTTTCTACGATCGACTGAGGTTTCCCCTTCGAACTCCAATCTGGTTGAACTTGTCGAGTTCCGTCAGGAAGGGAATGGAGGCGGAGTGTGAGCGTTCGCTCGCGCTGTCTGCCATCGCGCTCAAGCGCTTTGTCCTTAAACAAGGCCGTCTCCCGGAAAACCTGGATGCCCTAGTCCCAGACTTTCTCTCGGAGGTGCCGTCGGACTACATGGACGGAATGCCCATCCGGTATCGGCTTCGCGATGGCGGCGACTTCACTCTCTACTCTGTCGGAACGGATGAGGTGGATGAGGGGGGAGATGGCTCGCCGTCTGGCAAACCTGCAGATCTCTACCACCAAGCCGAGCGCAAGGATCTCGTCTGGCCTTCTGTTGCTCGGCCGGACGAGGTGGAAGCCTTTAGGAAAGAGTTGTCGAAAGGTCGTCCGTGATGGAGTCTGCCGTTGTCGGTTCGCTGCGACGTTAAGTGCGCCTCGGCGATCCGGACCTGTTTGCATGCTTTCTAGACTGCCTCAATGGATTTGGGCGGGCACTTGGGCTCTGGCGTTCATCGCCGGGATGGTGAATGTCGTAGGCTTGCTCGGCTTCGAGCATCAGGCCATCACCCATCTGACCGGCACCACTTCCCTGCTTGCGGCTGCCTTGTCTGAGTGGGACATCGCTGCCGCGCTCCACCTGGTCGCTGTGATCGGTTCGTTCATGGCAGGGACCGTTCTCAGCGGCCTGCTGGTCCAGGACAGCAGTCTCAAACTCGGACGCCGCTACAGCGTGGCTCTGCTCATTGAGAGCCTCCTCCTCTGTGCAGCGATTCCCTTGCTGCGGAGGCATAGCCATCTGGGGGACTACTCCGCCGCGTGTGCCATCGGATTGCAGAACGCCATGGTCAGCACCTACAGCGGTTCTGTCGTTCGTACCGCTCACCTGACGGGCATGTTTACTGATCTGGGGATTTTCCTCGGACATTTCCTAAAAGGCGTTCCGGTGGACCTCCTCCGACTTCGTCTCTGTCTGAACATCATCTCAGCCTTCCTCTGCGGAGGGATCGCTGGAGGAGTAGGCTTTAAGTATCTAGCCTACGACACCCTCGCTATCCCGGCTGTGCTGACCCTCTGTCTGGCCTGGGCCTATCAGGGGTACCGGCTACGGAGTGGAGAGTCCTAAGCCGACGCATCTGGGCTTTGCTGGGGGGATATCGCGACGATCATTCGCGAGTCCCCGTATCGTTGGGTATGAAGGTGGCGACGACCGGCCGATGGTCGGAAGCGTTTCCCCAGTCGGGGATACTTGCCACAAAGCTCTGCTCGCGGATCCATTCGTGATAGAGCCCACGACTGATCAGTAAATAGTCCAGCCGACTGTAGGTATCTTCCTTGGCGTAGTGATGGGTCCAGGTCACGGAGCGGACCTCCCGCCCCACCCTGTCCGTCGCAGCGAAGGGTAGGGGATGCTCGGCTGGGCGGGTGTCGATGAGGGCAAGGTTGCCACGGCCTATCAGACTTCGGATGCTTCGCGTGTCCTGGTTGTCATTGAAATCTCCCAAAACCACGAGGTTCAATTTTGGATTGGACTTGAGCCTGGCATCGGCCAGTTGACGCAGGAGCCCGGCTTCCTGCTCTCGAATCTCCGCCTCATCCCCGTTCAATACCTCTCGTTGTGACTTCAGGTGAGCGGCGATCAGGGTGAGGCGGTATCCGGGTGCTGGCTGGAGGTCGATCTCCACGAAGGGCCGATTCACAAAGCGTCGTCGGCCTAGCAGGACATAGCTCAGACGGGTCTGGGTGCGTCGTGCGAGGATCGGGAAACGGCTGATCACCGCAACGGAGATATTTGTGTCGTGTCCGGTAGCGATCTCAAAATGCGGGTAGGGCCTGCCGGACTTGGCGAGACGGTCCCTCAAGTCGTCTAGTGCCGGCGAGCCCCCGATCTCCTGCAGCGCCACGATGTCGGCATCCATGGATACGAGGGTCTCGGCCACCTTGGCGCGGGAGGCTCTGGACTTTTCAGGCCGCCCATTGAGCGGTGCCAGCAGGTAGTTCTCCACATTGTAGGTGGCGATACGAAACGGGGCCTGGGCATTGGCATCCTGGGTCGAGCCCGGGGCAAGGCATAGGAGCGCGAACATGATTGCAAACCGGAAATAACCATCCATCACTCTTTCCTATCATCGAAATGGAGTTTTGATCCAGCGCTTTTGCGCGCGACCCAAAACCAGAGTGGAAACAGGGCGCTGAGCAGGACGGCGATCGGGCCCAGGAATCGATCGATGGGGAGGTGGCCGGTTCCTGCTATCATCAGGGTCCCAGCCAGGCTGGCTTCCTGTCCCGGGAATGGCGCGGTGGCTTGTATCGATCCCTGCTTATCCACGATCTGGGAGATGCCTGAACTCGCGATGCGTACGATAGGTAGCCCATACTCTGCGGCACGCGTCGGTGCTACGAGGGAATGAAGCGCGTGTTCCCCTGGGCCCCAAGCTATGACATCCATGGTGGGGATGATCAGTGCCTGTGCTCCCTGGCGAACCAGTTCATCCATCACCCGGGTGTAGCTGAGAACTAGCGAGGCGCTTCCTCAATCTGCGCCCACTCGGGAGGATTCTTCAGGCGGTAAAGCATCTCGCCCGCCTTGGGAACCAGGAGAATCCCTTCGTCCTCTCGCCCGGCAAATTCTTCAGGACGAATAGAGGCTGGATCGCGATATCCCAAGTTTATCTGGCGGCAGACGGACTCCGGTATTCCCGTGGCCAGCGTGACCTTTATGCGGCAGTTCTCTACCCCATTTTCATAGGTTCCAATACCTCGAACGTGGGTGCAATGGGCAATGATGCCCCAGGGATAGTGTTTGAACTGATCCCACTGCTTCACGAAGTAGTCCCTGCAATGATATCCCAACTCCCGAATCTTCGCCCCATGGGTGAGTGAGATCTCACGGATGTGTGGAGCGTACAAAATGACTTCCCCCCCATCGGCCACCACAGGTTCCAACTTATACATTCCTTTGCCACCAACCCAGACCTCATCATACATGGGGGGTAACACGGAGAGCACGGTTTGGAAGGGCCGATCCTTGTAAAGGATGTGAACCTTGTCGGACAAGGCGCTGGCGGCATCCCATGCCCCTTCAGGCGTCCCGGCGAAGAGCCCCACCAAACGCTTGTCGGGCGTGACCACCATGGCCAGGCATTTTTTCGCGACGGACACCATGCTCCCAGCCCGATCCACCACTCGGCGGACCGGTGTCCACTTGTTGCCGATGATGCGGGGATTGGTGATCAGCCCTGCGAGCCAGTGGAAGACATCGAGAATCTTCGCCCCGCCGATGCCCGGGAAGAGGTATTTGTTCCCGCCCGAAAAACCGACCACTTCGTGCGGGAACACCGGGCCTATGATAATCAGCTCGTCGTAGTCAAAGACGCGGCGGTTGATTTCAACCGGGACGTCGATCGAGAAGCGTCCGCCCGAGATGGAGTGGAGTTCGGCTGCCGGGAGGGTTCCCACAACGGTGAGCGCGGCTGGATTGTCCCACTCGTGATTGAAGAACTTTACCGAGCTGTAGGTGGAGGATCGTTCGGAGGCGCTGATCTCTAGCCGATCGCGGATGGCTGCCTCGCTCATGGGTTGATGGGTTCCGAGAGCGACGATGATGTCGAGCGCGGAGGTCGCTCCACCCAAGTGTGCGAAAAGCGTTTTGAAAAGAAGTCCGACGGGGGCCGTTCGCGTCCCGTCGGGGATGATGAGCAATACTTTCTTTCCGCGATAGTCCTCGACCGGGCAGGCTTGAGCCACAACACCGGCGACTTCGGACGCGGTCAATTCGCTGTCCTGCCGTTGGGCGTGAGCTAGGAGGGCAGGGAGAGGTGAAGTCGACATGTGAGATGAGCGTTAAATGGTTTGGGAGAGGAAACCGCCGTCCACCACAATGTCGGTTCCGGTTACGAAACTGCTGGCCTTGTGGCTTGCCAGGAACACAGCGGCCCCCACCAGTTCCTCGGGATTGCCGAAGCGGCACATCGGGGTGTGGGTCCAGATGGATTGCGTGCGGGCGCTGGGGGAGCCGTCGTCGTTAAAGAGTAGCTTGCGGTTTTGCTCTGCTGGGAAGAAGCCTGGAGTGATCGAGTTCACCCGCACGCCTTTCGTGGCCCATTCGCGAGCGAGAAATCGGGTCAGGCTCATCACGGCCGCTTTGGCAGCGGAGTAGCAGAAGACTCGGGAGAGCGGGATGTGCGCTGAGACGCTGGCGATATTGATGATACTGCCTCTGCCCCGAGCCACCATCCCTGGTCCGAACTCCTGACAGGGGAGAAGCGCACCTCCAACGAGGTTCAGATCGAAGTTGGCGTGCCAGTCAGCCACAGAAATGCTCTCGACCGGGTTGGCCGCCGTGACCGTGACCTTGGGATCATTTCCACCCGCCGCGTTGACGAGGATGGTGGGTGCCCCGAGTTGCTCAGTGATCTCTCGATGCGCCTGTGCGAGGCTTTCACGCTCTACCGCGTCGGCGATGAAGAAGCTGGCCTGCCCACCTGCAGCTCGGATCGTTTGAACGCGGGCTTCGCCGCGTTCGCGGTTGCGTCCGAGGATGGCCACCTTGGCTCCAGCGGCGGCGAGCCCTTCTGCCAGGGCTCCTCCCAGGGCTCCGGTTGCTCCGATGACCACGGCGACGTCGTTCGATAGATCAAATAGCTTGCTCATGATGCGGGCCCATGCTGCGACACTTGGGGCGCGTCGTGAAGGGAAAAGCTACAGGACTGTTTGGCTGGCGGGAGCAGGGCGAATGGGCATGGCCCCTGGCAGCCTTCAGACTTATTCACCCGGACGTGAGTCCGGCTGTGAAGCTTGTATGTGCTGAGCTCTCCCTTAGGAATCGTCGTGACAGGCTAGTAGAGGATCACAAAGTCTCCGCTGGGTTTGGCATAAGCCGCCGGATGACCCCACACGGGGATTCCGGGCTGCGACCCCTTCTCAACAGTTGGTTGGCCCTTGGCATCCAACACCACCCAACTCAGTCGGCCTCCCCGCTGCCATCCTGTCCCTTCGGTCCAGCAGACTAGGGTCTCGCCTCGGTCGTTGGTTGCCAGCGCAGGATGTTTGCTCCCGGTGCTTTTCGAAACCACTATCCCCTGATCCTCCAACTGACCCGACGCATCTAAAGCTGCGACTGAAATTTTACCCTCGGTCTCCCAGCTGATTTGGCTGCGTCCGTGGCTGCGAATGGCGGTGCTTGTGCTCATCGGGCAGGTGGCCGTGGGCCAGGGCTGAAGCTCACGGACGCCAGCGTGCTCGCCATGGATATCCGACACGATGAGAGCCATGCCTCGCTGAGTTGTTTCGATCGCTTGACGATACAGGATGAGGAGTTTGCCTTGGGCTGACAACGTGGCGCTCAGGCCGCAACATCCGCAGGTGCCTGATTGGGGGGCGATGGCCCGTTCACCTTCAAAACGAACCCCTCCATCCGGGGAGAAGGCAACATACACCTGACGGTCGCCCTCGGACTTGGCGTGGCTGGGAGAGCCGTGCCATACCGCAGCGACTCCTCCGTCTGCAGTGCTTACGAGCGCTGCTCCCCCGTCGAGCCCGTAACTTGCACCGAGTAGGTTGCGCTCCGGTTCGAATGGCGTCGCCCCGGCCGGGCGTCTTGCGTAGAGGAGGGGCACGTTTCCTTTGTCGTCCAATTTTGACGCAGAAGATCCGTTCCAGAGCACGTGCACGGTGAGGTCGCTGCCGATGGCCAGTCGCGCACCTCGCACAGTTCCTATTGCGATGGCCGCTCCTGTTCGGGTGTTCACCCGAACGGCGCTACTCCATGTCCCAAGGCTTGGATCTATGGCTTTTTGGTAATAGATGTCGCCTGACTTTGGGTCACCACTGAGCCAAATCCGATGGAGGCCTCCGACGCCATCGAGCGCTACCTGAGGTTGTACCGCGTTGTCGGGTAGACGTTCCCGCAGGACTGCCGCGTTTGTGGCGGGAAGCGTTCCCGTGTGGACTATCAACCAACAGGCGATACCGACTCGAGCTAAACGAGGGAGTGGCATGAGTGGAACCCTACTTGATGGCGGCGGGTTGTCACGCGCGACGTGTAGTGCCGGATTCTGAACGTTCAGCAAGCGGGGGCGATTCGGGTCCTTGCCCCACTCGGTGTAAGAGCGCTGAAGACCAGGCGGGAGGGGAAATACTGAGATGAGCCCAGACCTAGCGAGGTCTTGGGCCCTCGCAGCAGTTCTCATTTTTCAAAGAATTTTTTCAGCTTCATGTGGCGGTTCCTTTAGCCGCAACGCGGCGTCCCATACCAGCCCAGGGCAGCGCCCTGGGAATGGCGTTAAAAAACGAATCAAGCCCTGAAGGGGCGATCCAAACCGCGCCGCGCACAAATCGAATCGCCACGGATCGCAATCCGTTGGCCTGCCCCTTCAGGGCTTGGGATGAATGGGGGGCGGTTTTCCTGGGGCGTTGCCCCAGGCTGGTATGGGGCGCGCCGTTGGCGCTAAATCCAGGCACCAGCTTGCGCATCTTCGCCACCGCATCGGACGCGTCGGCGAACGGGTCGAACTTT
>CAMAVD010000066.1 GCA_945861575.1 Akkermansia muciniphila | reverse complement strand
CCTTCAAGGCGGATGTTTATTTCGTCGTCACCCGCACCTTTACCGGGAACAAATGGGGGACGCAGAACCCGATTATGATGCGCGACGCCGATTTCGGCATCGTGCGGGCTCGGGCCTTCGGCACCTACGATTTCAAGATCGTGGACACGAAGCTGTTCCTGAAGGAAGTGGCGGGCACGGACCATCATTTTCGGTTGGATGAATTCGCGGACGTCATGCGGTCGCGAATCGTTAGCGTGTTCAGTGAGGCGTTGGCGCAAGCGAAGATCCCGATCCTGGATGTGGCCACGCGCTACTCCGAACTTGGGCAGGCTCTGCTGCCCGCGATCAACCCCATCACGCAGTCGAAGTACGGCCTGGAGATCACCTCCTTTATCCTGGAGAATGTGAGCGTCCCGCCGGAGGTGGAACAAGCCATCGACAAACGTTCCAGCATGTCGGCCGTGGGCAATCTGAACGACTTCGTCAAGTTCCAGATGGCCGAGGGGATGGCGAAAGGTGGGGGGGCGGGCAGCGCGCCGGCCGAGATGGCCATGGGCTTCGCCATGGCCCAGCAGATGATGCAGCAGCAGCAGGCCGCAGCTGTGCCTCCGCCACTTCCTTCTGGAACCGGCGCTGCCGCCCAGGGTAGCAGCCTCAGCGTGGAGCTTCTCGCGCCTGCCGACGCAGCGCGTCTCCTGGGTGTGACGGAAGCGGATGTGATGGCCAGCATCACAGCTGGCGATCTGAAAGCTAAGAAGATCGGCTCCGCCTATCGCATCACTCGTGCTGCGATCGATGAGTTCCTGAAATAGCCGCCGCCATGCAGGAGGCGATCGCCCGCGACAAGTTTCATTGCCCCGCTTGCGGGGCTGATGCTCATTGGAATGCTGCCAAACAGGCCCTGGTCTGTTCCTATTGCGGCACGGTCGTTCCGGGCCAGCCTGACGGCTCCGTGGATCCGATCGTGGAGCACGATCTGGTGGCGGCCCTGCGCGATGCCCCGGACAGCGACCGCGGATGGAAGGCCGACAAGGTCAGCGTCAAGTGCCAGAGCTGTCAGGCGATCTCCGTCTTTGATCCCAAACGGGTGGCCCAGCGCTGCGACTTCTGTGGGGCCGCACAGTTAGTGCCCTACGAGCAGACCAAGGCCCCGATCAGCCCTGAGAGCCTGCTTCCTTTCAAGGTGGCGGAGTCCACCGTTCGTGAAAAGATTCGCGTTTGGTATGGGAGTCGCTGGCTGGCCCCGAATGCCCTTAAGACGCGGGCGCTCACCGACACCCTTCACGGGATTTACGTTCCCTATTGGACCTTCGACGCCCAGGCGGACGCCCAGTGGACGGCTCAGTCGGGCTACTACTACTACGTTCAGGAAACCTATCGGGATCAGAACGGGCGGATGCAAAGCCGTCGGGTTCAGCGCGTGCGCTGGGAGCCGAGTGCGGGAAGTTTGAGCCACTTCTTCGACGACGCGCTGGTGCCAGGGACTCGGGGGGTAGATGAAAAGCTGCTTCGACAGATTGGAACCTTTCCTACCAAGCAACTCGTGCCCTATGAAGCCGGGTTCGTCTCGGGGTGGGTGGTGGAGCAATATCAGGTGGACCTTGGCGCTGCGGCCCAGAGATCCCGTGCAGAAATGGACGCGCAGCTCCGACAGCTCTGTGGCAAGCAGGTCCCCGGAGACACCTATCAAGGGTTACAAGTCTCGGCCGAGTATCGCGCGCAGACGTTCAAACATGTTCTCTGTCCTGTGTGGCTTTTGAGCTACACCTATGGAGCGAAGTCCTTTCAAGTCCTGGTAAATGGATACACGGGGGAGATTGCCGGACGTCATCAGCGAAGCTGGGTGAAGATATTCTTCCTGGTTCTCGCCATCCTTGGCGCTGCCGCGCTGATCGGTTTCTTCTCTCAACAATGAGCCCTGCCCCATCCCAATCGGTCCTCAACCGGCATGTCCGGGATCTTCTTTCCTGCGAACGCTGCCCGCGCATGTTCAAGCCCGTTGTCAGCGGAGGGCCTGTGGTCAGCCGGGTGATTCTGGTGGGGCAAGCTCCTGGAGACAAGGAGCCTAAGATGGGGCGTCCCTTTGCCTGGACCGCTGGAAAGACACTGTTCAAATGGTTTCAAGGCGCGTTGGGCTGGACAGAGGCGGAGGTTCGGTCCCGGATCTATTTCGCGGCCGTTTGCCGTTGCTTCCCGGGCAAGAAAGCGACGGGAGGTGACCGTGTGCCCGATCCCGACGAAATTGCGGCCTGTTCCCATTGGATCGATCGGGAGCTGGAGATCCTGCGTCCCGGTCTGGTTATCCCTGTGGGGAAGCTGGCCATCGGCCAGTTTCTGGAGGTCGGGCGGCTTGACGACTGTATCGGTCGGGTGTTTCAAGCTCGGCGCGTCGAGTTGAACTTCGACGTCATTCCCCTCCCTCACCCCTCAGGCGCTTCACCGTGGCATCGGATGGAGCCGGGCAAGACCCTTTTGAATAAGGCTTTGGGACAGATTGCAACACATCCGGCTCTGGCGGACCCTTAGAGCGTCGATTTCGGGTTTGGAGGCGCTCTGCCGCATCGGCAGGATGCCTCGTGCACTCTCAAATCGCACTTCCGATAGTAATCGCAGCCGTTCTCATTCTGGCAGGGAACTCCTGTCCCCCATACGGCTCATCGCGTGCCGAGGCGTGGGATCCCTCCAGGATCCTTGCACTAGAACCTAGTAACGCGAGTTACCGGCCAAGATCTTGCGACAAAATCATGAGGGGTAAAATCATACTCATTTGCCGGAAAGTGGTTTCCTATGATTTTACCCTACATGATTTTGTCACCGTATATTTTCAAAATGAGAATTGCTGGCACCGCTCGGAGCAGGCTTGACGGCGGGGGGCGAAACAGACGTAATTTCCAGGCTTCTTACCGAGCCCAACCGAACCTAGACACTGACAGCGAATAGATAGAAAAACATGAGTAACATCGTCGATATCAAGGCGCGCGAAATTCTCGACTCCCGCGGCAACCCTACCGTGGAAGTGGACGTCATCCTTTGCTCCGGAACCATCGGCCGCGCTGCGGTTCCCTCGGGAGCATCCACCGGGGAGCATGAGGCTCTAGAACTACGAGACGGCGACAAGAAGCGCTATCTCGGCAAGGGTGTTTCGAAGGCGGTCAACAATGTGACCCAGAAGATTCTGCCCGCCATCAAGGGAATGGATCCGGTCGATCAGCTCGGCGTCGATAGTGCGATGCTGAAGCTCGACGGCACGGAAACCAAGGCGAAGCTGGGTGCGAACGCCATTCTCGCCGTCTCCATGGCGACCGCCAGGGCTGCCGCCACCGACTTGGGCATGCCTCTTTACAAGTATCTCGGCGGACCCAACTCCAAGGTCCTGCCCGTCCCGATGGCCAATGTCATCAATGGCGGCGCCCATTCGGATGCTCCGATCGATTTCCAGGAGTTCATGATCATGCCGGTTGGCTTCGACACCTTCAGCAACGGGCTGCAGGCCATCACCGAAATTTTCCATGCGCTGAAGGCGGTGCTGAAGAAGAAGGGCCTGAGCACAGCCGTCGGCGATGAGGGCGGCTTTGCCCCGAAGCTCGACAGTGCGGAGGCGGCCGTCGAGGTGATCCTGCAGGCCACCAAGGATGCAGGTTACAAGGCGGGTAAGCAGATCTTCCTGGCTCTCGATGTGGCGAGCTCTGAGTTCTACACCGGGAATGGCAACTACGTCTTTAAGAAGAGCAGCGGACGCAAGCTTACCGGTGACGAGTTGGTGGACTTCTACGCTGAGCTTTGTGGCAAGTACCCCATCATCTCCATTGAGGATGGTTGTGCGGAAGGGGATTGGACCAACTGGAAGAAGCTCACCGACAAGCTCGGCTCCAAGGTGCAGTTGGTGGGGGATGATCTGTTCGTCACCAATGTGAAGTTTCTCCAGAAGGGCATCTCCACTGGCACTGCGAACTCGATCCTGGTGAAGGTGAATCAGATCGGCTCCCTGACGGAAACATTCGACGCGGTCGAGTTGGCTCAGATGAACAATTACACGGCGGTCATCAGCCATCGCTCGGGCGAGACGGAGGATTCCACCATCTCGGACATCGCTGTGGCGACCAATGCCGGTCAGATCAAGACAGGTTCTCTCAGCCGCACGGATCGTGTGGCGAAGTACAATCAGCTGCTGCGCATTGAGCAGGAGTTGGGCAAGAACGCGGTCTACGGCGGCAAGCTCAAGGTGGTCTAGTCGCAAAACAGACCGCTGCGGTCTGTTTTATACATTTACGCTCTCGCGAAAGGGGCCGGGTCACCGGCCTCTTTTTTCTGTACGCGTGCAGCCGCGGGTAGGTTCAGGTCCCCTGTAGGCGACGACGTCAGCGTATCGCTGCGGCAGATATCAGGTCGCGAAGGAAGACATCCTGCTCTCCGTTGAGGTCATTGGGCACAAGATCGCTGGCTTCGCTCAAGAAGGTCACAAAGCGCCCGTCGGCGCTGATCTGAGGGAAACTTGACTGTGTGAAGGGGCTCGAGGTGCCGGATTCATTAATGCTCACGAGTTCCGTGGAACCAAGCAGGCGATCCTGCAGGAAAATCGAGTGTGCTTGGTCGGGAGTGTTGGGAAGAAGATCGGTGGCGTCGAGCTTGGTTAGGGCAAGATCCACGGAGTTCAGAGGTACGGCGCGCTGACAGAGGGAAAACTCAGAGGTGCTCCCGCCGGCCCCGATGAACAGTCCATCGACGAGTGGGCCTGCGTTGGTGCCACCGATATGAAGACCGTGCTGGGTGTTTCCTGAGAGGACATTTCGGGAGGCCTCGGTGATGCCCCCGATCACGTTGTTAGCCGAATTCGTGATGTAGATACCGCTCAGGCGATTGCCCAGGTCGTTGGTACCTGCGATACCCGTGCCGATGCGACAACCCTCGATAAGATTGTTGCCAAAAGTGTGGGGCGGGAAAGGCGTTGGGCGTTCATAGGGCTTTCTGGGGCGCGGCGGCTGCGTCGAACACGGCGTCAAGCTTGTGCAGGCCCTGTTACAGGGACTCAGGGGCGGAATAGTCTGCACGTGGACCTGGACGCCGGATCTTTGACATTAAGGCTGAACTACGTTGAAGAGTCAACGCCGCCTTGGGGTGATGGGAACTCATCAGGCCCCTCCGGAGTATTGCAACTGGAGATTCCCTGGTTAGGCTGGCTCACGGAAAATGTCCGCACTTGATATTGCACTTCTCTTTGTTTCGGCCCTGGCGGCCGGCGCCATCAACGCTGTGGCGGGCGGAGGCACTTTGGTAACCTTCCCGGCGCTGCTTTATTGTGGCACGACTCCTCTGATCGCCAACGCCACCAGCACCCTCGGGCTGTTCATCGGAACGGCCGGCAGCGTCTTCGGCTTCCGTCGGCATCTCAGCGCGGTGCAACCTCAGCTCAAACGGCTGCTCCCCCTCAGCCTTCTCGGCGGTCTGCTGGGCAGTATCCTCCTGACCTACACCACCGATCGTCTTTTCTCCAAGCTGGTTCCTTTTCTGATTCTTTTCGCGACGCTTCTGTTCTTGTCTCAAGGCCTGATTGCCCGCTGGATCAAATCGGAGCCATTAGCCAGAGAGTCTGGTGGCTCGGGCTCCCTGACGAGCGTCCTGGTGGTGCAGTTCCTTCTCTCCGTCTACGGCGGCTACTTCGGAGCGGGAATCGGAATCCTGATGCTGGCCTCCTTCGCCTTCCTCGGCATGCGCAATATCCACGAAATGAATGCCCTCAAGACCGTCCTGGGATCGTTGCTCAACCTGGTGGCAGCGGTCTGGTTCATCCGGTCTGGACTGATTCACTGGCCTAAAGCGGGAGTGATCACGCTCGGTGCCCTGGCAGGCTACTATCTTGGGTCCCATTTTTCCCAGAAGCTGCCTCAGGCAGGCGTGCGCCGAATCGTGACCGTGATCGGGCTGAGCATCTCGATCATCACATTCTACAAGGAGTTCCTCTCCCCGGCTCGGGCTGTCTTTCCCTAATCAAAGCAAAAAGCCGCGCCAGGATAACCTGGCGCGGCGTGTAGAGGTCTGCTGGTCAGCAGGACCGGAGATCAACCGTGATAGCCTTCCTCGCCATGTTCGGCAATGTCCAGGCCTGCGGTTTCCACCTCATCGCTCGGACGGAGACCGACGACCGCCTTCACGATGTAAGCGATGACGATCGTTGCCACGACAGCCAGGGCGACCGTTATGGCCATCGCCTTGAGTTGCTCAACCACCAGAGGCTGGAAGAGGCTGTCCGTCACATAGTCTTTCAGGTTTATGGCCAGGTTGCTGTTGGCCGAGTTGCGGGCAAGCATACCCGTGAGCAGGGCACCCATTGTGCCACCGACCGCGTGCACCCCGAAGGTATCCAGCGCGTCGTCATATCCGAAGATCGGCTTGAGATACGCGCAGGCCAGGAAGGGTACGATGCCCGCCAGGATTCCGATCAGGATGGCACCGCTTACGGTGATGAATCCGCAGGCAGGAGTCACGACGACCAGACCGGCGACAACGCCGGAGCAGAAACCGAGGACGCTGGGCTTGCCCTTGACAATCCATTCCGTCATGGCCCAGGAGAAGGAGGCGACCGCAGCAGCCATCGTGGTGGTCATGAACGCGTTGGCAGCCACACCGTCTGCGGCGGCCGCGCTACCCGCATTGAATCCATACCAGCCCACCCAGAGCATGCCCGTGCCGATCATACACATCACCATGCTGTGCGGAGGCATCGGCAGCTTCCCGTAGCCTTTGCGTTTGCCCAGGATGAAGCAGAGCACCAACGCTGACCATCCCGAGCTCATATGCACCACCGTGCCTCCCGCGAAGTCGATCGCCTTGATTGAGGCGTCGGCGTTCCACACACCGTTCATCGCGCCATTGATACCCCAGACCCAGTGGGCGAGAGGGAAGTAAACAAACACCATCCACAGACCGACGAACAACATGATCGCTGAGAACTTCATGCGCTCCGCGATGGCACCAATAATCAGCGCTGGAGTGATGATCGCGAACATCAGCTGATACATGGAGAAAACGTTCTGGGAGACCCAGTAGGAATAGTTCCCGTTGGGTAACGAATCCACCCCTTCTAGCAGGGCGAACTTCAGATTGCCTATCCAAGCGCCTGCTCCATCACCAAAGATGAAGCTATAGCCGTAGAGCCACCAGAGAATGGCTACCAACCCGGTGATCCCGAGACATTGAGCCAGGACCGAGAGGACATTCTTCTTTCGGACCAAGCCGCCGTAGAACAGAGCCAGACCCGGCAGCGTCATGAAGAGCACCAAAGCAGCGCAGGTCATCATCCAGGCGTTGTGACCGGGACCCGCGACCCCAATGTTCGACTTTACATTATTGGTGGCGGTGTCGGATTGCCGTCCGAGATTGTTAAAATAGGCCTCAAGGTCCTGCACCCTCTGCTCCAGGGAGGGGTCCTTGGGAGGGGGCGGTGTCGCATCGGCCGCAAACGCGGTGTTGCAAGGGGCGGTAATCAGCGCGGCAAGCAGGCTGAGATAGAGGAGTGCTTTCTTCATAGATGGTTTTGGAATACGTTTCTTTGTCAGGTCGGAATAGTGACCTATTTTATACGGCGGACTCGCCTTTCTCCTCCGTGCGAATTCGAATGGCCTCCTCAACCGGCAGGACGAAAATTTTCCCATCGCCGATCTTGCCGGTCTTGGCTGCTTTCACAATGGCCGCGATGGCCGGACCCACCTGGCCGTCGGCGATCACCAGTTCCAATTTGATTTTAGGCAGGAAATCCACCGTATACTCGCTGCCACGGTAGATTTCAGTATGCCCCTTCTGGCGGCCGAATCCCTTCACCTCTGTGACGGTCATTCCTTCGATGCCCACCTCGCTGAGGGCATCCTTCACTTCCTCCAGCTTGAAAGGCTTAATAATGGCTTCGATCTTCTTCATGCGTGATTCACTTTGTGGTTTGGGTCGCGGACCGCGGCATCAGCAACAGCTTGCCGTCCAAAGGATCGGCCCCCCCGCGACTCCCTCGCGGCGCTCTTAAACTGTGCATCAATTTAGTCATTGAATTGCGGCACCTCACCCTAAGCAGCAGGTCTGCCAATCTGCAGAAGGGACACACATTATTTTCAAATGACTTAGAAACAACATGCTAGGATCGTCATGAATACAATTCAGGATCCAGATAGGGCTGTTGCATTTTGATCACGGTAGTTTTTTTTGAGCAGGACGGCACGCACAGGACCCTCAAGGTCGACCTTATCATCCGGCGGTCAGGTTTCCGGGCAGAGTTAGGGCCGCTCCTGTTGTTTCGTACGGCACGCCCCCTGCTAAACAGAGGGCAGTCGTTACAAATCGGAACTTTTTGCCTATGGAATACTTTACTCGAAAAGCCTACGAAGCCTCCAAAACCCCCAAGGGACAGAAAGAATGGCAGTTGCGCGAGAAGCACTACGCCGTCCATCTTCGATCGATCAATCCCCAGCTCCGAGACGGCTGGCGTCAGCTCGCGACCGAGAGCTTTGAGGATCAAGAACTGCGTGTCGTAGAAAGACCGGCCTACGATCAAGTGATCGTGGAGATAGAGAAGAATGTGTTCATCTTTCGGGGAGTGAAGCAGATCCGCTTTCCTGAACCCTCTGCGAAACTGGCGTCCTGGATTCGCCATGAGGTGCATGTGGTGGATGACGGCACGTTGGAGCTCAAAGTTCTCCTGTCCGAAGGGGAGATTCGTATCGCAGCCCAGGAGGCGAAGGTGTATCGCGCCGAGGTCTCGCGCTATCGGGCGGCTGTGTGAACCGCCATGCACGACCGAGCACAACCGGGCCGCCCGGGAGCCGCTGAGGCCTTTGAGCGGGGAAACTACGCAACCGCGGCCCTGCACGGCTCGCCTGACGACTGGCAGACTTACGCGGCCCACGGATTGATCGGGAATGCCCAAAGAGCCTTAGCGGGCCTCGTTGCCTTCAACACTCCCGAATCCCTTTTCTACCAAGCTGTCACGCATTGGATCGACGGAGACGAAGCTGCTGCCAAAGCGGGACTGGAAGCGTGTGACACTCCTCACGCGCAGGCCCTGCTGGCCTTGATCCAAAAACCGCGCATTCGCGTCCTTGCGCACTGCGATCGCGGCAGTCAGTGGGACATCATCACTTCCATCCGCAAGGACCCGAAGTTTGAAGTCATCAACGTTGGATTCTCCCCCAACGACACCGCGAACAAGGCCGCGGCGGACGTTTGCGAGTTCTTCGACCCGGCAGCGCCCCCCGACTTCTACATCGCCAAGATGGTGGAGTGGCATCTGCTGCCGACCAACCTGCAAAGCCTTCCATGCCCCCTCTTCGGCCACACCGCCGACTACGACCTTCATATTCAAACAGTGCGACCCTGGCTCGCTCTGTTTGACGAGCTGCTCACAACCGATCACACAGAGTGGAGCGACGTGTCCCAGCTGACAGAATCGAGGGTCACCGTTTTTCCGAAAGCCTTCAGCATTTCGGCGAATCTGCCGGTTTTGGAGAAAGGCCTACGCCCGATGGATGTTTTCATCTCGGGCACAACCTTCCACCCCTACCATCCGGACAAAGCCCGACTGCTCCACCAACTTTTGCGCCGTGACGATCTCAATGCGCAGTTTGTGGAAGGGTTTCTACCCCTCGCTGACTATTTTAAGATTCTGGGTGTCAGCCGTGCCGCATTCACCTTCATCCGACATCCGGGTGGCATGCCCACCCGGGGCATGGAGGCCTTGGCGATGGGTGCCGCGATTGCGGTGCAGAAGGAGAGCATCCTTCGCGCCTATCTCAGCGAGGAGGAGGGTGTCGTCCCTTACAACTCGGATGGGACCGATCTTCCCGACGTGCTGGCCAGGATTTCCCGCGACTGGGCTGCCTTCAGCGAGCGGGCCCAGAGAGGGGCAGCCTTTCTCCGCAAGGAATTCACCCCCGAGCGAACCGCCGGACAGTATTTCCGCTTTCTCACCTTCCTTGCCGCGCGCCCCCGGCCTGCGCGCAAACCGGTTGCCCTGGGCGAGCTTCGTCAAAAGCGAGGGGTATTCTGCAAGGGTTGGGCCTGGCATCCACGCGTCAGCAAGGCTGTCAGACAAAAGAGCACGGCAGGATGGATCCAAGACTTTGAGCAATCTCCGAGGGCCTCCACCCTCATCGACATCACACGCGAACTCGTCCTTGAATATGCTACCGGGGCCTACGCGCCCGCAGCACTGACATTCTCCAAGAACTATGCGGCGAAATGCGTCGCCGATCCGGCGCGGTTCCGGGAGGCGCTTGCCTTGTTCCGAATCGGACTCCAACGCTTCCCCAAGTCCTTGGTGTTGCGGTTCAACGCAATTCGCGCCGCGCTTTACCTTGGCGAACCTGCTCAGGTTACCCAAGCGCTGGAATGGGCCCGAGAAGCGCTCGCTGCTCCTACCGGAGCCTGGCAGGTTCATCCCGACGAGGATGTGATGCCCTGGGATTTTTTCAGTCAGATGTTCAACTACCGCGCCTACTTCGACACCTGTACGCGCTTCTGGCAAACCGGCGAGGAAGCCGCTCCTGAGCTCACGCGCCTGATCCTGGCGTCCATTGCCTACCATCTAAGCGCCTACCCGGCATTGGGCCCCGGGGCTCCGAGTCAACGAACCTCCGCGCTGCAGGCCGCCCGGCTGGATTCAGTCTTTCCCTTCTACTCCCTCAACGCCGCTCGCCTTCTCATCGATGCGGGCGGACCCGAGAATGACCTCGAAGCAGAGCGGCTGCTCATCCCTCTCGCCGAGGAAACGATGCTGCTATTCCAGGCCTACGGCCTGCTCCAAACTCAGCGCGACGCTGGACGCACCACGGATCCGAGGGTTGATGCGATTCTGTCCCGAAGTGCTCAGACGCGCAGCCGAGTGGTGGCTACCTCCGTTGGTCGAGAAGATTGGGGCATTGTGCCGCTCCTTCCGCAGCAGACCAGCGCGCCCCGAGCGAAGTGGGGTAGCTCCTTAGGAAGCCCGCTCGCACAGGAGGCCGCAGGTACCCCAGCCGGGCCTGATTCCAAACCCCGAATCCTCTACCTCTGCCTCGAGTTCTCCCAGTGGCAGCATGCACGCCGCCTCGCCTACCCTGCCGGGGTAGGGCTCGAGGAGGGCTTTCGGGCCCTGGGAGCCGAATTACTCACCCTTCCATCCGTTTGCGGACTTTCCCAAGAGGCACGGCTCGCTTGGCAAACTGAGATTCGCCGCCGATGCGAAGGTCAAACGTTCGATCAGGTCTGGATCGAACTTGTCCACAGTGAATGGGACGATGAATTTTGGGACTGGCTTGCCACCCTGGCACCCCAGCGCGTGGGGCTGATCATGGAATCCCTCCGCTACGAGCAGGAGGTCTACACCCAGTCCCCCCATCTGCTCCAGCGCTATGGACGCGTTGAGAAGCGCCTACGATATGTCACCCACGCCCTGTGCATTGACGAGGCGGACGCTGTGGAACTTCGCCACCAAGGGCTTCAAGCCGCGTGGTGGCCCCAGGCGGTACCCGCTCGATTCATCCTCTCCCCTCAGCCAGCCCCTCCCGATCGGCGTGGTGTATTCCTAGGTTCCATTTATGGCAGCCGACTCGATTGGCTCCAGAAACCCCAACTCCTAGGCTTGCTCACTCTGCAGCACCGGGCTCCTGAAAATTCCACCGATTTCCCGGCTTGGTTCGACGATTCCCAGCGGGCTTGGGAAGCCTTGCTGCTTTCAGGCGAGCCCATCTCCGACAGCGCGCTTTCTGTTTACTTGGAAACGTGGCGGCGCATTCGCTCCGAAAGCTTCTCGCTCTGGATCGAGGGGCTGCAAGGTTGCCGTGCCATTGTGAATCTTCCCTCCTATGTGAGAGGCTACGCCGGTCGTGTTTATGAGGCGATGGCCGCCGGAGTGCCGGTCGTATCCTGGGCGGTTCCCGAGCGGCCCCGCACACAGGCGCTGTTCGAGGAGGGGCGAGAAATCCTGCTCTTTTCCAGGGAGGATGCGGAATCCCTGGCTCGGCCCCTGAGGCGTTTGGCCGAAGATTCGATCTACGCAGACACTCTGGCACGGGCTGCGCAATCGCGCCTGAGGTCAGGTCATACAGTGGAGCAACGAGTCGCTCAGATCCTAGCGTGGACCCGCACAGGCATCCTTCCGGATTATCAAGCCGGACATCTCGCGATTCCACCCGCTTCCACGCCGCTTCCTTCCGCAGACCTCGACTCTGTCACAAGGACATCCGCGCCCCTGCTTGCTACCCTCGGCCAGGTGCATCGATGCCAAGGTGATGAGCGAACCGCCGTGGCCTGCCTGGATGCCGCTCTGCTCGCGCGCCCCTCGCAACGCGAGTGGTTGTTGCACCGCATCGATCTTGCCCTCGAGTCCCGGGACCACGCCGCCGTGCAGCGTTGTGCGACACAGGCTCTCCAGGGCGATGAGGCCCACCCTCATGTCTGGCGCCGTCTGGCGCAGTACTGCCGTGAGACAGGGAACGTGTCTCTCGCAGGGCGCGTCGACACTTTTCTCCGCGAGAATGCCTCCGACGATAGCGACCTGCCCTTGGGTCGGTTTAGGACTCACGAAGCTTCCGCTGCTGCGAAGGACTCGGACCACGACCTCAATGCTGAGGTAGGCTGGGTAGAAGCCCTTCTTGTGCGAGCTGTCGCAGCTGTGGCCGCCCGGCGTCCTGGGGTGCAGAACTCTGGGCGGCAGCCTGTGGCCGCACTCGGAGAGTTGGGTCCGGCGATAGACGCATTCAAGAACGGGCAGCTTGCCACGGCATGGACACTGGCCGAGAAGGCCATTCAGGATCGTCCTTTTCATCCACAGGCCTGGTTGCTCCTGGCTCAGATATCACTGCACGCTGGAGATCTGGGTCGATCCAAACAGTGCTGCGCGGAGTCGCGTCGGCTCGCTCCCCAGTGGAAGAAGGCCAAAGACTTTCAGAAACAGCTTCCGAAGAAATCGCCCCCCAAGGCGCAAGACCTTCCGCCACTCCAGCTGTGCGTCGGCCGCACCAAGCCCACGCTGACCGTCAGCATCATTACCCGGGATGAAGAGCGTTTCATTGCGGCATGCCTGAAGTCGGTGGAGGGCGTGGCGGACCAAGTCGTCGTTCTGGATACGGGATCGACCGATCGAACCGTTGAGATCGCGCGGAGCCTCGGAGCTGAGGTTCATTCCTTCACCTGGTGCGACGATTTCAGTGCCGCCCGCAACGCCGCTCTCGAGCACGCGCGCGGAGACTGGGTGCTCTCGCTGGACGCCGATGAAGAGCTGGTTTCAAAAACCCGGGATCGACTCAGCGCCGCCCTGGCGGACGAAACAGTCATCGCATATCGACTGCCCTTGGCCGATGCCGGAAAAGAGAAGGAGGGCTTTCATCATGTCCCTCGGCTGTTTCGAAATGCTCCTGGAGTGCATTTTAGTGGTCGGATTCACGAGCATGCCTTTGGCAGCCTGGAAGCCCTCCAGCAAGAGTTCGGTATGCAGAACGCCCTCGGCAAGGCGCAGCTCCTTCACCACGGCTACACAGACCAGATGGTCAAGGAACGCGGTAAAGTAGGCCGGAACCTTAAGCTTTTGGAATCGGCTCTGGAGGAGAATCCGGAAGACGTCAGCCTTCTCATGAGCTATGGGTTGGACTTGGTTCGCAGCGGTCAGCTGGACGCCGGGCTTGAGTCCTACGGCAAAGCCTTCCAGCTCATGAGTCGTCGTCCACTCGACAACACACCCCCTGAGTTGCGGGAACGCCTGCTAACGCTCTTCGCCTCGCACCTGATGACCGCCCAGCGGTTTCAGACCCTGGCGGAGCTAGCCGACTCGCCCCAGACCCTGGCAACAGGGCCCACGGCCTCCCTGCATTTGCTCTTCGGTCTCGCGACGTATCTCCAACAACAGTATGCAGACGCCGCCAGGCATCTGCGACAGTGCGTGTCGCGGCGCAGCGTGCCTTCGCTCTCCCCGATTTTGCCGGACATCCAGACCGGTGCCCCGCGGCACATCCTTGCGCTTTGTCTCATCCGGATGGGAGACAAGGCAGGCGCAGCGAAACAGTTTGAGGAATCGCTCGCTGAAACGCCCGACGCGTTGAATGTCCGTTTCGACTTCGCCGCCTTTCTTGACCAGCAGGGCAAATCGGTGCCCGCGCTCCAGCATCTGCATGCGATTGTCAGCAAGCGCCCTTCCGAGTTGGCCGCCTGGCGGCTGGGCGCCGAAATTGCCCTGCGCACACCTGACTATCTTGATTTCGCGCTCGATTGGTCCAGCGAGGCTACCAAGGCCTTCCCAAGAGATGCAGCACTCCTGATGGCACGCGGCGAAGCGCTGACGCTGCGAGGGGCGTTTGCGGAGGCTGAGTCTATCTGGGCGGGACTGGCGTCGCCCCTGAACCCCAAGGCGACCGCAGCACGACTCCTCTGCCTCCTGGAGTTGGGTGCCGACCTTCCTGTGCTGGAGCCAGGGACCGAGCCGCTCATCAGTCAGGAACTCTGCACCTGGTTCCGTCGATTGGTCGGTTTTGGCAATGAGGCAGGCATTCGAACCCTGGTGCAACGTCTCGATCTTCTCTCCACCGTGCTTCCCTCTGCTGCAGAGATCATCCGCGCCGTCATGACCGAAGCGCAAGCCGCCTAGCAGGGAACACCGCCTGCACGAGAGCCTTGGCGGTTTGTACAGTGCTGACGCAGTTGCGGCTCTCGTTCAGGCGGTGTTCCCTGCTAGAGGGGCACTCCGTGCCGAGGGGGCCGACGCGATACGTGGCATTTAATAGGGTGGGACGTGTGTTTTTCAAGAGGACTGCTGGACCCTTTCTGCTTCACTTCACGGGAAGGGCAGGCAGTAACTGGGCTTCCTGGTTTGGTAGAAGCCCGCTGCGTTGATGGCGGGGAATCGGACGAGGTTTACTTCATTTGTCATCGTGACACCCAAGGCCATCCGCGCCCATCCCTCGGATGCTCCTAGAGCGCTTGAGTCGTAGAGCGACCAACCCGGAAGCTCGGCTGGCCAGGAGACCATCAAGGCGTCGCCGTCTTTCCCTATCTTCAGGTGGGGACGAAAGGCTTCGGGGTTGGAGGTCAGGCCGCTGAGTTCGCAGTCAAAGCTTAGGTCTGTGCTGTTGTTGCGATACTGATGAAGCTCCACGCCGAGGAGGTTTGTGCCCGCTCGCAAACCGACCGGTGAGAGGAGACGTTTGAAGTAAGTCGGCTCCTCCGAGGAGCCCACATCGGCCAATGCCGTGGTCGTCGCCTGGATATCGCCGCTTGGCATGTTCTCCCGGAACAGCTCACGGCCGTTGAGATACACCACCGCACCGTCATCTCGTCGGAGTCGAATCACCAGGGCATGCACGTCCGAAACATCGGCAACCACAAAGGGCTTACGGAACCAGGTCGTAATGAAGCGATCGGAGGGGTTCGGTCCAAAGTCCACGGTGGTGGCTTCTCCCCCGAGTCCGTATCCCAGTCGGGCAGGCCCGCTCCGCCATCCGCGGTCATCAAAGTCGAGCGTATTCCAGGAACCGGAAGGGGAGGCTCCCGTGTCCAGATAGCGCCAGAGGGTCCCGGCCGTGACAAGAGTGATGGCATCGAGGGAATCCGAGAGCCCAATGAAATCCAAACCCTCGGCGCTCGGCCCGACGGAAGGCGGGTTGTCGAATCCGGCGTTGAAGTAGTTGAAACGATCCTGCGAAGCAGAGAGAACGGGTCGGCCTGCGGCCAGTCGGCTGATGCGGTAACGGCCCTCGCTGTCCGTGTAGCTGGATCGATTTCCCGCCTTCACCAGCACACCCTCTACCGGATGACCATCCACTGTGACGCGCCCCGAGACCATGAAGGTCGAGACCGTACCGACTCGCACCACGACTGAGGCGCTGGCTGTGCCCCCCTTCATATCCGTGACCGTGCAGCGAACGACATACTCGCCCGCGTTGGGCCAGGTGTAGGAAAGGCTCGATTGGTTGCTTCCGAAGTTGCCATCCCCAAATTCCCAGGAGTAGGCGAGTGCGTCGTTGTTCGGATCCGAGGCTGTTGCCTCGAGCGTGATGGCCTTTCCGGGCGTGGTGGTGGTGCTGCCGCTTAGCAGAGAGACGGCGGGCGGAAGATTCCCTGGAAACGGTCCCCGGTTCACCACGATGTCCAAGGACTCAGGAGTCGTTCCGCCCTTGCCAACGGGCGTGATATGCAAGTCGATGCAGCGGTCTGAAAACGTCCGCCCGATCAGCACCGGCGCGTCCTGCACGGAGGCGGTGCTGCCCGGCGTGGTGTCGAGGAGGAGAGTATTGGTCGCCTGATTCCAGCTCCATCGGAGCGTGGCCCCATTTGTCACCCAACGATTGCTGAAGGTCTCCCTGAACTCGGCCCAGTAATTCAGCTCGCTGTCCCGTGCCAGGCGCAGAGTCCGGCGTCCGGAGGAGGCCGCCCGGTCATGCGCGGTGATCCTGTAAGTGCCGTTGGTGGTGACGAACGGGGCGTCTTCGTCAGGAATCCAACCGAGCCAGTGTTTGAAGCGCGCGTTGAAATGGCTGCTGTTCCCGCCCGGCACGCCCATGGAATCAAAGAGATCCCCGTATTGCTGAACTGTTCCGGGCCCGATGCTGCTCTGATCGCCTGTGGACCAGAGGCTGGAGTGGGGCAGTCCGAGATTGTGTCCGAGTTCGTGGCCCAGGACACCAAGGTTGAAGTTGCCATTGGCGATCCACAATCCGGGAGCGCCTACGTAGGCCACACCGCCGAAGACGGAGAAGGGCTTGGCCCCGGTGCAGACGATATCGAAATCGTAGGCTTCGAAGGAATGGCCTGCGAGAGCGGCGGTTCGGCGGGTTGCGTCGAGCAGTTTGATGAAATTGTTGTCGTAGGCGGAGGCGGGTTCCGGCAGGCGCAAGGTGTCCGTCACCATCGAGCCGGCCTGGGCTTGAGAGAAGCTCATTTTGCCGTAGGACATCTCCCCATAGTACGTGTTGAGTTCGGAGAGGAGCACGGCGGCGGCATTGGAAGAGATGGCGGCACCGACGGAGTCCGAGAAGTCGACGCGGTAAACCAGCACCCGTTTCAGTCCGAGCGCCAAAGAGGGAGGTGGGGACACGTCGCTGAGCAGCGGTCCCCTGGAGCGAGCATCGCGTTTCGGATGGATCGCCTCACAGCGAAAGGGTTGAGTTGCGTCCTTGGTTTCATGGGCGACAGCTCGTGGGTGGCACACCACGGTCAGCAAAGCCAGAAGCCAGAGGATCCCGCCCCCGCGGGTCAGGAAATGACGCGCTACATATCGATCCAAACTCATTGAAGGGACACTACCCCAAAGCCGTTTGCGCATCAATTGGGGATCGGAGATAACATCCGACACCTTAAGCTCGGGGGGGCTTGCATCCGTGGTATCTCCGGCAAGCTGCGCTACCGCAGCGCCAACGATTCACCCAAGGTGCGTTGCGGACGTAAGATCCAGGCTAAGTTCTCACTCGAATCCTCATCGATGGGTGTTTGTCTGAAGGAACCCACCGTTCCTCGGACTCTCTTGTCAGGCTATCTCACTATCCCCACGCGCTCGAACGTCCGTAGTTCACTCTCCGATGGACTTTTTGCCACCCACGGGGGAATGAATCTGTCTGGCGGCCATACGGCTTAGCTGCGACTGGAGCTGCGAGCGAAGCTCTTCAAAGTAACTGGCGGCATCGGGCAGTTGGGCAGACCGCGCGTAGTGGATCAGCGGCTCGAGGAGCCAGAGCTCGGTGGGTGCGATGTCGCCCACCGCCTCCCCACGACGCAGGCGCAGGCCTAACCACTGCAAGCTGGAGGGGATGTGCTCGGCATGCTGTTGTAGGTTTAGAATCACCGCTTGGATGATCGCCTCCGGCTGCTCGCGTGGCCCGTAGGCTCTGACCGCCTTCCCAACCTCCACTACCCGAGTGCCTAGGCGGTGGATCGTCTCGAAGCCCACTTTCTCCAGGACTTGCCCGATGGTCAGGAGGCTGAAGGCACCGTCCTCGTCGATGGCCGCCAGCTGTCCCAGAAGATTCGCCGTGAGATTGATGATCGCTTTGTCGAACTCCACCCGCGTCGGGGAGGCGTCGTCCGCCGATTCTACCGAGGCTCCGAGCTCGTGGAGCAGCTCCACCGCGCGTCGGCGTGTGAGTGCATCGCCTCCAGCGATTCGGGTGAGCCCCGGCGGGCCGGGGCGATAGAGCGCCTGGGGACCGTTTCCGTCCCGGATACTGGTCTGAATGGTCACACCTCGGAGTAGCCGAGCCACGATGCGTGGCATCAAATCCGGCCAAAGATCCGGGAGCCGTCCCATGAGAGTCGATTCTTCAAGAGCCTCGATGAAGACCTGCCGGATTCGTTGGAAATAAATACCATTCGAACAGAGGACGATCGTGGGGAAAGGCAGTTCATCCGGAGCAAGCCGCCCTACTTGATGTGATTTTTCGAGGAGTTGAATGCAGGGAAGGAGTGTGGGAAGGATTTGGTCGGGATTGGGGCAGACCATGAGCAACTCGGGCAGGGGAGCCGTGCTGTCTCCAGCGAGCAGGCCTGTGTTGAGAAGGTTCTCCAGCTTCACCGTATGGATTCCATGGGTGTCTGCAATCCGAAGTCCCATTCCTTCCTGAAGCTCGCGGGCGCTGATCGAACCGGGTCGACCGACGAAGAAGACCCGGCCGTCGAGATGGGTCAGACGCGACGTCAGATGATAGAAAAAGCTTACCCCGAGCGCTCCTGGGGGAACGATACCCACCGATCCGATGGTTCTCAGGCTCATGGCAGCTTCCCTCTTCAAGCGGGAATCGACTCGATGATCTCTCGGGCCTGGGGCAGGTTGGAGACCTTGAACACCATCCTCAGCTCGTGCTCGCGGGAATCTTCCGTGCCGTAGGCGTAGTCGATATTGATTCCACCCGCACCGAGGGACTCGGAGACCTTAGCCAGTTGGCCTGGAAAGTCCTTGAGTACGACCACCAGCACGTCGGCCTCCACGACGCAGAGCCCGGCGTCGGTGAGTAGGGAGCGGCAGAGGGTTGGGTCGTTGGGGATCAGGCGGATCATCCCTTGCTCGATGTTATCCACGACCGATAGGTTTCGAATATTGATATGGTGTTGGGCGAGAGTGCGGCAGATGGCGGCGAGTCGGCCCGGCTGGTTTTCAATCGCGACCGACAATTGGCGTTCGACCGTGCAGAGCATACTTCGCGACACTGGAATAGAGCGTGGTGCGAGGCAACCCCGGAGTGGAATGATGTCGCGTAGTTTTCAAAGCAGGACTTTTTTGGGTTCTTCCGGGATTGTCTGGGGATTTTCAGTTGGCGGTGGTGTGTAGCGACGGTGAACCGCAGGTAACAGCTCACGAGCTGGGTCGGCATTGATACGGCTGCCTTAGCTTCGCCGAAACCCACCGACGGCCCGCTGCCGGGATTCGAACCTTAACCGCGAATGAACGCCAATGAACGCGAATGAGACATTACTGCGGAAGGATGAGGTATACTTGGTAGTTGGGTGCGCCTGGGAGGTGATCAACGGCATCGGGCATGGGTTGCATAAACTCCAATCAACGTTAATCCAGAAGTCACAACCCAGGAGCCTTTTTCGCATTCGCGTCTATTCGCGTCTATTCGCGGTTACATTTATGGCCTCCTCCGGGATTGTCAGTCTGCGCCCACCGGGGCCTTCTTATTCAGCGCGGACTAGGGTCACCCATTGGAGTATCCCGTCAAGAGACAAAATGTTTCCGATCTCAAAATTGTTTCTCATTTCACAGCAGTGACGATCTGATCCACCGGACCGTATCGCCAGATCTCTGCATTCTGCCAATGCTTGCACTTGGCAGTGGGGAAATTTGACTCATGGGGAGGCAATGAAGAATGAATTGTCCTGGGGGTTGGTATCATCTGAGCGCCCGGGGAAGTGAGCGAGGGCGTATCTATCGGGCTGACTCGGATCGCGCCCACTTTTTGGAGTTGCTAGACGAACTGGCGGCAGAAGGGGGCTCACGCAAAGACGCAAAGACGCAAAGGTGGGAAGGTGGGAAGGTGGGAAGAGGATGAAAGATCAGCCGTGCTCAATCAGCCGTTCTCATTGTGGCAGGGAACTCCTGTCCTCCATACGGATCATCGCTTGCCGAGGCCTGGGATCCCTCCAGGATCCTTGCACTAAAAAGAGAACCGGTGGTGTCGTCCCGGAGGTCCTCAACCGACCGGCTATGGGCTGTGATCCCTTCGGCAATCCTTGGCCCCGCCCCGTAGATGTCCGACCCCTCCCCTCAAACTGGGGCCATGAAGACGCAATCTAGAGACATGGAAGTTGTTTATGATGAGTTGGTCGCAGTGTTTGGGGAGGCGCGGTTGGTGAAGATCGAGGGCCGGCTTTTTTTACTGGGCGGTTCGATGGCCGATCGCACGGAGGCGATGGAGTGGGTGATGCTGTTTCTACCCGACGAGGTGGTGGGGTTGAAGCGCTAGCAGCAAACACCGCCTGCTCAAGAGCCTCGGCCATTGTGAGGTGCGGAAGCGGGAGCGGCTCTTGAGCAGGCGGTGTTTGCTGCTAAAGGGCGCTCCGCGCCAGAGGGGAATCAATCAGCAAGGCAAGCAGTTGTTCCGCGGCTTCCCACGCGCAGAGCACGTCGCAATCCCGCGTGGTTTGGGAGACTCCGAAGTTTACGCCCTTTGGCGGAAGGCCAGAACGTTTTCATGGAATGATGATGCGAGGACTGAAGATTGAGCCCTATAGCTTGCACACTCAGGTCGAAACAGGGTAGTGAAGGAAGGAATCACTTATGAGCCAAACAGCCACTGAATCAAGACGTCCGAACCCGGTTGCTCCAGTTCCTATTACTTTTAAGCAGTTTCTCGTTTTGCTGGCGGCCTTCTTGGGCTGGCTTTTCGATGGTTACGAGATTGGGCTCTTCCCGGTCATGGCGCGTCCGGCACTGAAGAGTCTACTGGGAGCGGCAGGGACCGATGGTGTGATTGGTCAATGGATGGGGATTATCACCGCGAGCTTCTTGATCGGTGCGGCGTTGGGCGGGGTGGCTTTCGGCTGGCTGGGCGATCGGATTGGTCGGGTGCGGGCGATGTCCCTCAGCATCCTGACCTACTCCCTGGTGACTGGTTTTGGCTATTTCGCCCAGGCTCCGGAGCATCTCGCTGTGGTTCGTTTTGTATCGGCGCTCGGCATGGGGGGGCAATGGTCACTTGGAGTGGCCTTGGTGATGGAGTGCTGGCCGGAACGATGGCGACCTATGCTCGCGGGTCTTATGGGGGCAGCGGCCAATGTGGGATTCTTGCTGGTGGGTGTGACCGCGAGGGTTCATCCGGTGACGGTGGATAGTTGGCGATGGATGATGCTCGTGGCCGCGGCCCCAGCCCTCCTGGTTGTGTTCATCGCCGCATTCGTGCCCGAGTCTGAGAAGTGGAAGGCTTCGATGCGGCAGGGGAAGGGGGCGAATCCTCTCCGTGAGATCTTCTCGGGATCGATGGCGCGCACCACTCTTTTGGGGATCGTCTTTGCCTCGGTCGCTCTGATTGGCACGTGGGGTTCGGTGACCTGGCTGCCGCTTTGGGCGGATCAGATGGCGGGGCCCGGCAATCCCGCCGCCAAGGCGAACACTCAGATGATTCAGGCATTCGGTGCGATCGTTGGGGCTTTGGTGGCCCCTCTGATCGGTGCTCGACTCGGACGACGCCCGGCCTATTTTCTTCTCTGCGTTTGCTCGCTGGTTGTGTGTGGTTTGCTCTTTAGAACGGTGAACACTTATGGAGGCGTGTTTCTGACCTACGCCTTTCTGGTGAGCGCAGCGACCGCCTCGTTCTACGGGTGGTTTCCGCTCTATCTTCCCGAGCTTTTCCCCACCCGAGTGCGGGCAACAGGGCAGGGACTCTGTTACAACTCTGGTCGGGTGCTTGCCGCTGTGGGTGCGCTCACCCAGGGGCAATTGGTGGCCCATTTTGGTGGGAGCTACGCGCAGGCGGGAGCGATTGTGACGCTTGTATACCTTGTGGGCATGGCCGTCATCTGGTTGGCCCCAGAAACCAAAGGCAAGCCGCTTCCGGAGTAGCTCAGCCTGTCGGCCGTATCCTTATCGGACATTCTAAGTCCGAGGGCCTGCTAGCGGTGGAGCCAGCGCCAGACACGGAGGGCCTCGGTCGTTCCCCAGGCCTGGGCATCGCAGCCTCGCTGGTTGTGCGGATAGTTTCCATCGAGCACCTCGGGCAGATGTCCGATGCACCCGTTTTCCATCAGAGGGTTCACACTGCCCAGGTAGGCCTTGGCCGCCTCGAGGGCGGCCGGTTGGCGGTCCCAGGCGAGAGCCAGTGCTTCGCAGAAGGTGGGGAAGGTCCAGGTCCAGGCGGTTCCATTGTGATAGGCGGGCTTTCGCTGAGTATCTTCGTCGCCTTCGTAGTGGCCCCAATAGGGTTGTTGGGGATCGTTAAGCAGTGTGCCATTCGCGGAATAGATAGGGAGTGGAGGGTCAACCGGCAGCGGTGCTAGACTGCGAAGGGCTCCAGGAATCACCAGATGATCCGCTGCAGCCTGCACTGTCCGTCGTGCATTCTCGCCGACCACAAGCCCCAGACTTACGGCAAAGAGGCTATTGCTGCGCAGGGCGTTGTCCACAGTGGCTTCTGAGGCGGGCGTTCCTTTGGATGCGATCAGAAGATCGGCCAGATAGCCACGCTCCTCCAGCCAGAAC
>CAMAVD010000065.1 GCA_945861575.1 Akkermansia muciniphila | reverse complement strand
GCGAACCTGATGCACGATCTGCTGATCGCTGAGCGTCGTCGAATCATTCGTCGCGTCGCTCCGGGTGGATCCTTGATTCTCGCAGGGATTCTTGTCGTGCAGTTTGACAAGGTTGCCCAGGCTTTCGAGGCGGAAGGTTGGATCCTTCAGCGTGGTCGTACCGAGGGTGAATGGCGTTCCGGTCTGTTTAGTCGCAGTTCAAAGGAAAATTAAGAATGTGCCTGAGTGTGCAGTCTCTGTTCTCCTGTCCTTTTTCGATGCTCCCCTGCCTGATTTCCACCCGCGCGAACGCGTCGTTCCCACGACCGATCAACGGAATCGGCAAAGGCCAGCAGTAGCCTAGCATTCCGATTCCCTTCGGCTTGCTATTGGTCTGGTTCGTAACGCTTCGGGATAATCCCTCTCCATTACGCCCCCCTGAAAGCACAAGGTGCACTCGTTCAATGTTTTCCGTCGCGTGACTCGTGTTTTCCATCCTCTTCCACTTCGAACCTTCCCTCGAGAATTCGTTGCGAAATAGAAATATCCACTTGACTGTAACGGAATTGTTCCCATCTTGTCACTGCAATGAACGTGAACTTGTTCATGTCTGCCTTCGTTCCAACCTGGAGGAACGCCCCCGGATTGTCCCTTGATGGCATTGGCATTGATCAAGCTATGTTCAATACGAGAAAGGATAATGCCTATGATCAAGTCCCTGGACGTCATCTCCGAAATCGTAAGAAGTGACAAACATCCGTTCCGTAAAGCAGATGATCGGCCTGTGAAGGCGCAGAAGCATCGATACGAACGCAGGAAGATCAGAGAGTTCATCCGCCTGAGTGATTGGGCACAGGAGAATCCAGTATAGAGTAACCTTCCCACATTCGACGTAATGTCAGGCCACGCTCGGTTAACGCCGGCGTGGCCGACTTTCTTTACACGGGGCACTCCCGCTGGCTTCCGGTGTCCCCATTTCCCAGATCTCATGCCATGGATTCGAGCCTTCTTCCTCCCCAGAGCATGGGCCAGTTGGCCGTTTATCATGGACGCAGGCACTGTCGAAAAATGAACCTGTTGGCAAAGGAGAGACTTTTTGCGCAAAGGAATCCCCGGATTAGGGTTCGCCATGCCTGGCAGCATGGGGACAGAGGACGCGTGGATGCGCCTCGTGGCATGGGACTATGAAAAATCCGGGCTAGGACAGCAGGGATTGGATTTCTTCCCAGGTGAGCGCGGCGGTAAAACTTTCTTCCCCACCCAAGGCCTGTGCCGTGAGTTCTCGCTTCTTTTCTTGGAGTGCAAGGATCTTCTCCTCGACGGTGTCTCGCGCGATGAGCTTGTAGCGTGTGACCACTCGGGTTTGTCCGATGCGGTGGGCTCGGTCGGTGGCTTGGTCCTCCACGGCCGGATTCCACCAAGGATCGAAATGGAACACAGTGTCCGCCGCGGTGAGATTCAGCCCCACGCCGCCAGCCTTTAGGCTAATGAGGAAGACAGGAATATCCCCTTTTTGAAACCGCTCGACCACCTTTGGTCGGTCCACGGTAGAGCCGTCCAGATAGCAGTGAGCAATATCGCGTTCCTCCAAGGAGGTGCGAAGCAAGGCCAACATTTCCGTGAACTGACTGAAGACCAGCACTCGGTGACCCCCATCCAGGACCTCTTCCAATAATTCGTGGAAGAGCTCCACCTTGCCTCCAGGGGCGGAATCGGGCTTGTGGCTTTCCAATTTCAGAAGGCGATGATCACAGCAGATCTGGCGCAGGCGCAGCAGCGTGGTGAGCACTTGCATTCGGCTACGTCCCGAGCCCGGGCCTTCGCCAGGGGTGTCCAACATCTCCTTGCGCCCCGCCTCCAGCACTTGCTGATAGAGTGCTCGCTGTGTGTCATTGAGCTCGCAATAGGAAGTCTGCTCTAGCTTCGCCGGTAACTCGGACGCAACGTCCCGCTTGAGTCGCCTCAGGATGAAGGGCCTAAGACGACGCGACAAGCGGCCTATGGCAGCCTTATCTGAGGATTTGGCGATCGGCACCTCATAGCGCTCACGGAAATCCTGGGCGGATCCCAAGTATCCCGGCATAAGGAAATCAAAGATCGACCATAGGTCGAAGACCGAGTTCTCCAGTGGAGTGCCGGTAAGAACCAAGCGATGCTCGGCGCGGATCGATTTCACTGCCTGTGCATTGCGTGTCTGCCGGTTCTTAATGTGCTGGGCTTCATCGAGAATGACGGTGTCAAACTCCATGCCCCGATACCGTTCCGCGTCCCGCCAGACTAAGGCGTAGCTTGTGATGATGAGACCCGTGTCTTGCAGATTGTCCCAATGCGCGTGCCGCTGTGCTCCGTGAATCACCCGAGGCCGCAATTCAGGCGTGAAGCGCTCGGCTTCGTGTCTCCAGTTGTGCACCAAGCTGGTAGGGCAAACCACCAGATGTGGCCGTGCTGTTTTTCCTGCAATGGCCTGCGAGCGCAGAAAGGCCAGGGTTTGTAGTGTCTTCCCCAGTCCCATCTCGTCTGCCAGGATCCCTCCGAATCGATTCTCACGCAGAAATTGCAGCCAAGCCACTCCATGCTTTTGATAGGGTCGCAGCACAGACTCCAGAGTTCCGAGGTTGGGGCATGGGGGCAAGGCTTCACCGGACTGCTGGCGAACCTTCTCCTTCCACTGCGGCGGCGCGGCAAATGTCCAGCCGTGGCGCTGGAGGGTAGATTCTAGGAAGGCCGATTGCCGACTGTTCATCCGATAGCTCTGTCCGATCTGCTCGGGGGTGCAATCCCGCAGAGTCTCTTGAAACTCTTCAAGGGCCTCGGCATCGAAGATCGCGAAGCGCCCATTCTGGAGACGCGCGTGATTCTGTCCGGAGCGCAGGAGTCTCTGAATCTCCGCAGGAGGAAGCGCTTCGCCATCTTTCAGCGTGTAACCGACACTGAGGTCGAACCATTGCACCCCGGAAGAGATGACCTGAAACTCAGGCTGAACGCGTTCCAGATTTGTGGCGCAACTCCGATCGAGGCGTTCCTCCATCGTGACCTGCCACTCTCGCTGAAGGCGGGGATACTCGCGCGCGAAGAAATTGAGAACCTCCCCCTGTCCCTGGAGTTGGTAGCGCCCCTGTGGATCAGGGCCCGTGAATCCTTGGCGCAATAGCCGACCCAGTGCTGCCTGTTCGCCTGCAGGATCCCGAGTCCAGTAACGTGTCGAACAGTCGGGGTCTGGCATCCAGGTGTCCTGATCGGATCCCTTGATCCCTAGCGGGATCACACGCACGCCGTAGGTGGCATGCAGTTGGGCCTGGAGCTGCGCAAGCCCGCCTGTTAGGTGCAACGAAATCTTGGGCTCGAAGGGCTCGACGGAGAAATCTTCCAGCCGAAAGTTGACAGCGCTGGCTCCTGTGGCCGCCAGTGTCGCCCAATCCCGACTGAGGAAGAGAGGCACATCGGATCGCTCGATCGTGAGCGGTGCCTTCAGACAGGGCAACCAGCTTTTTCCTAGGCGAAGTAGCGAGAAGCGGTTGGACGACAGCAGCCAATGTGTTTCTTTTGGCCCCTCCACCAAAGGAGGCAATGGGGACCCTGTTTTGCGGGACAGAGTGATCTGCCCAGAGGTCTTGAGACGCGCTTCAAGTCCTACCGCGGCGGGGGACGTATCGACTACGAGCGGCGTTCCACGTCCGAGGGTAAGACCGGGATGGCCTGCCAGGAGCGGAAGCAGTTCCGCGAGTTGTCCAATGTCGAGCTGGAGCATGGCCGGTAATCCCCCTTCCGCCAGATCCTGGAGCCTTTCAAGGATCTGCCTGTCCTGGTCAGTGGTGGAGTAGGGCACCCGTGTGGGAACAGCGTTCAGGGGCGATCTGCTGAGGGGGGTGCGCGCTTCGAAGCAGAGCATCAGGCGTCCGCGGGCGACCGCTGGCTCAAGCTGAGGGGGGAAAATCACATAAAGCTCTAAAGGTTGGGCGGAAAGTCCGGCTGGGCCGAATTGGAGGGATCGAGAGGGGCGGGTGGACGCGGTCGTTCCTACACTGTTCCGGGAACTCGGCGGGGGCGAGACGATGGGGATCGGTTCATCGCGGCGAAGATGATGCAGCCCTACTGCTACCGAGTGCACGCAGACCGTGCCCCAATCTCGGGACTGCCGACAGGAGCACATGTTTTCGATGTTGATCGAATCCTTGATGACCAGCCCGGCCCGATACGAGGTGCTCCCTTCCTGCACGACGCCTTTGAGAATGGGTGGCGTCCAGTTCGAGCTCAACACCCGGGCGCCCACCAGCAGGGCTTTCGCGTGTTTGACAACTTCCCAGCCTGCGATTTTCGCCAGGAACGCTTCGTTGAGTTCAATGTCAGCCATGCATGGGATTTACATAATTCCTAACTTGGCCGATAAACAATCTGAAAACGGTTCTTTTCTGTTGGCTTTCCCCTGCGGGCCAGCCCAGAGATATCTCACCTCTATGAAACGAGTTCGCACCTTGCTTATTTTGTGCCTTGTTCTGCTCATGCTGAACTTGGATGGCATACTTACTTCACTCCACGGCGCATCCCCGGCCCCTTTAGGCCCAAAGCCCAAGGCGCACGCGGCGGAAAGAGCCAAACGTCAGGCTGATAAGGAACGACCAAACAAGGCGCAGCGGAAAAGGGAACGAAAGCGCGTGAGGAAGCACGATCCCAAGGCGGCGCTGCGCCCACCGTCTGGCAAGAATCCCTGATCGAAGGACGCTGTCTCCTTTTTGTCGCCTTCGTATCCGGCGCGGGCTGTGTTTGTCGGGTTCCCCGATAACACCTACGAAACCACGGTGGTTTTCACCAACGTGGTCGCGTTTGAGGGACGTGCGGTCTCCATGGTCGCCGCAGCCGATCCTGAGACCTCTTCCCGTGTGGAGCCCCGGGGCATTCCCTTGTTCTTGCGCGGCCATCCTATGGCGAGAGGTTTGCCACAGCCTGGGAAGGAGACGCTTTTTCACTTGTGCTCGGTCGGGGGCGGGGTGGACGTTGGGGCTGCGCTGCCCGGGTGGGTTGCCATGGCTCCGAGGAGTTGATCGAGTTGGTGCTCTGCGAGCGGGACGGTCACCTCTTCCAGATGCTTGAGTGCGGCTTTCAACCGGGCGGGATCTCCGGTCTTGGTCTTGGGATCCTCGGTCGATAGCACTTCCTCGACCCCCTCCATGGCCTGGTCGAGTTGCTTCTTGTAGTCTGGATCGAGGTCCTTTAGGAACTCCGCCATCGCCTTGCGTGTGGCGGGGAGATCCGTGCCCGCCTTGACCTTGGCTTCGATCCATTGGCGGGCTCTTAGGTCGTCAAACGCATGTTCGACGGACTCCTCCACCATTTTCTGCACCTCCGCGTCGTCGACATCCACCTCGCTCGTCATCTGCACGATCTTCTGGTGCCCGGTTTTGATGTCACGCGCCAGAGCGTGCAGGATTCCATTGGCATCGATCTCGAATTGCACCCCCACACGAGGCACCCCTTTGGGCGCAGGCTCGAACTCGATGTCAAAGCGGCCGAGGCTCCAATTGTCCTTGGACCGCTCCCTCTCTCCCTGAAGAACATGGATGAGCATGCTTTTCTGTCGATCCACCGCCGTGGTGAACATCTCTCCGGCTTTGATGGGGATGGTGGAGTTTCGAGGGATGATGACGTTCATCAATCCGCCGAAGGTCTCGATACCGAGGCTCAGCGGCGTGACGTCGAGCAGAAGCAGGTTTTTGAATCCTCCCGAGAGGATCTCCGCCTGGATAGCGGCTCCGAGAGCGACCGCTTCGTCCGGGTTTTGTGAGGTGTTCAATGCGGGACCCTTCGTCTTGTGAAACTCGGTTCCCAGGCGGATGTCGCCCCGCGTCTCGGTGAACTCCACACAGCCGAACCATTCGGAGACCTTGCGCCGAACGAGGGGCATGCGGGTTTGACCTCCTACCAGGATGACTTGGTCGAGATCCTTCGCCTCCAGCTTGGCGTCTGAGAGAGACCGGAGGCAGTGGGTCCGGGTTTTTTCGATGATGTCGGCCGTGAGCTTCTCTAGTTCGATTCGGGTCAGCGTGAGGCTGAAGCTAAACTCGGGCGTTAGGAAGGGGAGTTGGATGGAGGCCTCCGTTACAGAGGAGAGCCGAATCTTTGCCTGCTCAGCCACCTCACGGAGGCGTGCAATCAGCATCGGGTTCTCTTTCACCGTAGGCCCTCCGCCTTCGAGAACTTTGTCGGCGAGGAACTCGACGATGCGACGGTCCAGATCGTCCCCGCAGAGGCGAGTGTTCCCATGGGTGGCGAGTACCTGGAAGACACCCGCGTTGAGCTCCAGGATCGAAAGGTCGAAGGTTCCTCCTCCCAGGTCATAGACCGCGACGCGAGCGCGTTCTCCAAGCTTGTCCAGGCCATAGGCCAGGGCGGCTGCTGTGGGCTCGTTCACGATCCGCTCCACTTTCAAGCCTGCCAACTCTCCAGCCTTAATCGTGGCGTTGCGCTGAGCATCGTTGAAATAGGCTGGAACGGTGATCACGGCGCGGGTGACCGGCTCACCTAGGGAAGTCTCGGCGACCTGCTTGAGCTTCTTGAGGATCTCTGCGGAGATCTCCTCCGGTAGCCATTCTCGGCCGTGGATCGTCACGCTGACCGGACCGGCACCCTGACCATGCACGGGATAGGTGACGAGCATCTCCTCCCGGGGAATGTCCGAGCCTCGGCGCCCCATGAAACGTTTCACGGAGTAAACCGTCTCGGCGGGCTTCAGGGCGCGGACACGGTTCGCTTTGTGGCCCACTACGGGCTCCTGGTCCGGGCCTGGATAGTGGACGACCGACGGCGTCAGACGCTGGCCCTCGGTGTCGGCGATCACGTAAGGGATCCCGCTGTCGATGACGGCGACCAGCGAGTTGGTGGTTCCCAGATCAATACCCACGATCTTGCTCATGTGGGTCCAGCATGCCAGGAAGGCTAGCGGGTGCAAGTGTGCTTGGGGTCCTGCTGAAGGGGGTGCGCATCTCAGCATTTTGGACTCGCGTCGATCCGCTTCCCCTCGTAAACGTACCCGATTACGATTACGAGGGGCGCCGCAAAAAAGCGGAGATGCGCCCCCGATGGCCTGCGAGGCGATTTCGAGATGTTCCTCCGTGCCACAGCAGGCTATATTGTGTCCCACAATGCATTGCCTGATCACCGCCGGACCCACTTATGAATCCCTCGATAAAGTGCGGCGTCTGACCAATTTCTCCACCGGCCGACTCGGCTCAGATCTTGCCGGAGCGCTGAAGGCGACCGGTCATGAGGTGACCCTCCTTCTTGGGGAGCAAGCGACCTGGGGAGGGCCTTTTGGTGGTCTGGATGTCCGCCGCTTCTCCACCACCGCACACTTACTGGAGCGTTTTCAGGAGGCCAAGTCGCAGGGCGTGGGCGCGGTTTTCCACGCGGCGGCGGTCAGTGATTTTACCTTTGGCAACGTCTATGAGAGGGACGAGAGCGGCGGTTTGTTGGAGGTGCGAGGGGGCAAGTTATCCACGCGTCGGGGCAGCCTCCTCGCCGAGTTGGTGCCAACGCCCAAGCTCATCGGCCAGCTCCGCGCCCTCTTTCCGGCCGCCGCGTTGGTGGGGTGGAAATATGAGGTCGATGAGGGACGCGACCAAGCGGTGGACCGCGCCCGACAACAGATGGTGGACAATAGGACGGACGGATGCGTTGTGAACGGGCCGGCCTATGGTGTCGGCTTCGGCTGGCTGAGGCAGTCCGCTCCCCAGGAGGTTCGCCCGGTGGAGGACAGTGCTGCCCTCTTGCGACTGCTTTGTGGCTGGGTCGATGCAGGGTGTCCGGGATGAGGGCTCTGACGCGCTTGAGATCGCGATCGAAGTGCAAGAGGCCTCCGTGGATTACTTTATGGCTCACGAGACACTGTATATTTTGCTTAAATAGATTCGTTCGGTTTCCATCCCTTTTTCACGCCCGACTTTGCCCCTGTATGAAATACTTTATTCAAGAGACCAACACCACTGGGGATTATCGCGATCTAAACAATTTTGTGAAGCGTAGCCTTGCTGCTGCCGGGGCCTATCAGCAGTATTTAGGCTCAGTTGCTGACCTTCTTCCAAAACACTCTAGAACGTTCACCTTACAAAATTGGTACCACGATCCGAGGAGTCACGACTGCCCTCATGACTCGTGGCTCAGGTGCTTTTCTGTCAGGGCGGACGACACGACCCCGAGAGTATGTGAAGGAGCGGATGCCGAGGAAGAGTCCTTTTGTGAAGCCAGAGGAAGGTGTGGGGGCTATCGCCAGCGAGGAATTTCGCAACTTTGCTCTGACTGAGAAACTTACGGGCATCAAGTTCGAGGAATCGGGAGTGTTTGTATAACTGAGCTTGCGGAAGCCCGGCAGGCCCAAATCTCTTCCTTTTGAGTTTGCCAGACTGGTCAGTCTTTGCTGACTGGCTCGTCGGTGATGACTGAAACAATGGTGTCCCTTCGGCAAGAGTGAGTAACTTCGGCTAAATTTCTGCTGTTCGCAGCGGAGTGAAAATGAGTCAAAAGCGGCGGAATGAAAATGCGCCCAAGACTTGGCGGGTCCAAGAGACAAAATGCTTCCGTCCCCAAATTTGTTCATCACTCCACCGTGGATACGGAAAAGCATGGCCTTAGTCTTTGGGGCTGCTAGTCTTCACTTCGTGAAGTTGCTCTTCATTGGGGATATTGTAGGTGAGCCAGGACGCAAGGCGGTTTCCGCTGCGATTCCTGCTCTCCGTGCGTCGCACGGTGTTCAATTCGTGGTGGCCAACGGCGAGAACTCCGCCGGGGGTTCCGGGATCACTCCCAAGATTGCCGAGGAGTTTTACGCGGCGGGGGTGGATGTGATTACGACGGGGGACCATCTGTGGGACCAGAAGGAAGTCACGAGTCTATTGGAGGAGGAACCCCGCTTTCTCCGCCCGGCGAACTATCCCAACGGAGTCTCTGGCTATGGAAGCGGGGTGTACGAAGTTCGGGGATTGCCGCCCATAGGGGTACTGAATCTCCAAGGGCGTACTTTTATGCCCGCTTTGGAAAATCCCTTTCTCGTTGCGCGGAAGGAGGTCGCCAGACTCCGGGAGCGAACCCATATCATCTTTGTGGACATCCACGCCGAGGCGACCTCCGAGAAGATTGCTCTGGGGCGCATGCTCGACGGTTTGGTGAGCGGCGTGGTGGGGACGCACACGCATGTCCAGACGGCGGATGAACAGGTCTTCCCCGGCGGGACCGCATATCTTTCCGATGCGGGGTTCACCGGCGGCTACGCCAGTATCCTGGGGCGCGAGATTCAGCCTATCATTCAGCGCTTTCTCACCAACGCGCCGCAGCGGTTCACCGTTGCCCGAGGGGATGTTCGTCTGCATGGCGCCGTGATCGATATTGACGAGTCAACAGGTCAAGCGCGTTCGATCGAACGGATCGCGGAGCGGTTCCCCAATCTGTAACTTCTCCGACGTTCATCCATGCCCAAGAAGTCGTCCACCCCGCCTGAGTTCGGAGAGCTTTTTTCACCAGCCCAACTCCGGCAGGTCTCCACCGTTTCGCAGATCACTCAAACGATCAAGCGTTTGTTGGAGTCGCAGATCGGCCGCATTTGGGTGACGGGTGAGGTTACGAATTGCCGCGCGCAGAGCTCGGGCCATGTTTATTTCACCCTCAAGGACGCCACGGCCCAGCTCAGCTGCGTGCTCTTTCGGGGGGAGGCCAGCGGGACGAGGCAGTTTGTCCAGGACGGCCAGAAGCTCATCCTAGGGGGGGAGATCACCCTCTATGAACCTCGAGGGCAGTATCAGATGCGGGTGGTGAGTGTGGAGCTTCAAGGGGTCGGGGCGCTTCAGTTGGCGTTCGAGCAGCTCAAGCGGAAGCTTTTCGCGGAGGGATTGTTCGAGTCCGCTCGGAAGAGGCCGCTGCCCCGGTATCCTCAACGGATTGGGATTGTCACTTCCCCCACGGGTGCTGCGATCCGTGACGTGCTGCATGTGATCGCCCGTCGGCAACCTGGGTTGGAAATCCTACTGGCCCCGGCGCGCGTGCAAGGGCAGGGGGCCGCTGAGGAGATCGCTCGTGCCATCGCGGACCTCAACGCGGTTCATGCCCGAGGTTTGCGTACTCTGGACCTGATTCTTATCACCCGGGGAGGCGGAAGCCTCGAAGATCTTTGGGCCTTCAACGAGGAAGTGGTGGCGCGAGCTGTTTTCCTTTCCAAGCTCCCTGTGGTGTCGGCGGTCGGACACGAGATCGATATCACTATCAGCGATCTGGTGGCTGATCTTCGAGCGGCTACGCCGACCGCTGCAGCAGAGCTGATCACCGAAGGAGCGCACGCGAGCCGACAATTTGTGCTGGCTGCTGCTGAACGTATCCGGCGCTTTTTGCAGCGGGATCTGGCGGATTCCAGCGATGCGATTCGTCGGCTGGCACAGAGGCTCTCCCGTTCCTCTCCGCGTCGGAGGCTGGAGGAACGTTCACAGCGTTTGGACGAGTTAAAGGAGTCTTTGCGTCGAAGTCTTTCTGCCGATAGGAGGCTTCGACAGCAGCGCTGGCAAGCCTTGGAAGCCAGGTTGAGCCGTTTGAAACCGTCGCGCTGGCTGCTGGAGCAGAAAGGTCGGGTGAATGATCTGTCGCGCCAGTTGCGCTCCGGTTCGCAGGCCCGGATGGCGAACGCGAGGGCGTCCTTCGCCAGCTTGCAGGAGAAGCTGCGTCTTCTTTCGCCCATGAACGTTCTGGAGCGCGGTTATTCGATCACCATGCGGGCGGAGGGCGGAGGGATCTTGCGTGCGCCTGCGGACGCTGTGCCCGGGGAGATCCTGGTGACCCGTTTCCGCGAGGGGAGCTTGCGCAGTGAGGTTAAGGGGGACCCAGCCCAAGAGTAGTCTGCGGGATCTTACGACGTCGGGGTAGGGGTCTGTGGCGCGCGCCCGGTCTTATCGACAGTTCGCCGGAGTCGGCGGCGAGTGCTGCGTCCCTATTTGTCGACGGCGGACTTTGTTTTGGCTCCGAAGAGAGATTTAAAGAAGCTTTGGTTGGCGAATTCCTCCCGACGGACCTTAAGCTGACCTAAAACAGCCTGCCAGTTGATGAACATTTTGTGCCACTCGTTCTCCAGCGTGCGAAGGCTGTTGTCGTTCATCTCGCTGAGATAGCGTATGGACGGTGCCGATGAAATCAAGCCGTGCGCATCTTCCCTCCGGATCGGCAGATTTTCCACCTGAGCCATGATAAGTTCCAGCTCCTGAGTCAGCACGCACTTGATCTCCAGAAACTGAGTTTCATCTTCTGGAGTAAACTTTTTGCTGTGAGCCAGGCCTACGTACGCGTTGAACTGTTTCCAGCATTCGAGGTGATGTTCCAGGCGAGAGACGGTTTTCTCCAGGGCTTTGGGATTCATAGAAGGTCGGTGTTCGTGACAAAATTTCAGTAGCTGGACTCTTCAAGGCTGGTGGGCGTGACGAAAATCATGGCGCTTCCTTTCATTTCCCTGGCGGTGATCTTCAGGGTTGAAAAGTGCAAATGTACTTCTGAGATTTGGATGCGGTTTTGTTGAGCCCGCTTGAAACAGCTCATCACGCAACGCGCGATGTCTCGCACATGGGCTTGAGGAAAGGATTGCGGTAACGTGGAGCTGACGACCACCCCGTTCGGATCAACTGTGAAGCTGCCGGAGGGGAGCCGGAACAGATCCGTGTCCGTCTTACGGTTCAGGAAGGGAATGAAACTTAAGAGGCCCATTGTGTAAGAATCGTACGAAGGATGTCCCGGACCTCAGTGAGTCCAAGCCGGCTCTGAAACCCAACGCAAACGTCGCGTGTGCCCACCGGGCTGATGGCGAATTTGCGCTCGTTGCCGGCGCACAGGACGCGCCGGATTTCTCCTACTTTGAGCCGTTCTCCTAAGCTGCGGAAATCCTTCATCGATTGATGGGCCCAGTCGGAAATGCTCTTAGGGTCATGGATGCCCCAATGGTCCTCGCTCTGGCCTGTGCTGGCGTCCTGAACCACGGCGCACTCGACGCCAACATACCCGGACAAACCCGATAGTGCCGGTGGCCTCGGCCCTTGTGGAGTTGCTTCTGCACCGCTTGCGACCTGCTCCTGGATTGCTTCGTCGAACGCTTGAGCGCTGTTGAGCAGGAGTCCCTGCACCGAGACAAAGATGGTCCGGGTGTGACTTTCGTCGCCGGGCAGCGATTCGAACGTCCCCTCGGTCCAGGAAAGTATTTTCTGGAAGGCCTCCTCCCCTTTTAGCTCCCCAGTTTGAGCATCCACCACCTCGCCGCGACTCAGCCAGAGTCGAGCCTCGGTGGTGCCGTGGGTGATTTTCAGCACGGAGGTGCTTTGAGCGAGGCACTCGATTTGGATGATGTCCCCAAGACTTTTGTTCTGCACTCCGCGGAAGCCGACCTGCGCTTCCCGGCGCATCAATGCTTCCATGGATTCTAGGAACATGCCTGTCTCCATGTCCGTCTCGGGCTTGAGCCAATACTGATCGACCCCGAGGGCGTAGGCACGGGCTCGAAATTGCTCGTCGTGCAGACTCGTGAGTACCACGAGACGCGTCTGGGGATACTTGCGGCGAACAATGGAAATCACCTGCAGACCGTCCATTCGCGGCAGGTTCAAATCCACGATCATGAGCCCGATCTGCTCGGACTCCAACAGACCGAGAGCCCGTTGACCGCTGTTGGCTGTCAATACCCCAGCGGAGGCTGTGACATGCTGCGACAGCAATTTCTGGAATAGGGCGAGGATCTCCTCGTCATCGTCTAAGATCAGAATCTTGGTCAGTAGTGCCATGGGGCGGGAACGGTAACCCCGCTCCAATCGGTCTATCGACAGTCGCGTTCCACACTTTAGGAGGGCTTAGGATTGTCGGAGGCCGCGTCCGGGGTCGCTTAACCCTCAGCGGGACCTGTGTTCTCTCTTCTGTCTCTCCATCTTCTCGGGAGCTTCCTGCGCGCTGCGCAGTTGGCCTGCGGTTTGCTCTCGCCGTTGAGGCATGTTTGGATTCGTCAAAAAGCTTTTCGGCAGAACTTCGACCCCAGGCTCAATCACCGCGGCATCGCCAGCGACTGTGGCGTCCCCGGCTTCGGCTTCGCCTCCTCCGTCGATGGCGTCTAACACCCCGACTCCGGGCGTTTCCCGTACGGACGTCGCTGCGCGTGGGACAGTGTCCCCTCAGCCGGGCACTGAGGCCCTCGTCAAAGTCTCCTTGCTCGGAGTTGTCGATCTCCTGCCAGCCGAGCTCAAACCAGCGAAGGCAGTGGGGGATGTCGCTACTGTCCAGCTTTCGATCCCTCTGAGTCTTGTTGCGGGACAGTTGTCGAGCGGATCCGTGCGGATTCCCTTTGGAGAACTGAAGCGGTTGGCCCCGGCAGGCTTTTTTACTCTGGCGGGTTCTGATGCGAAGGACATCGTTCTTCCCTTAAAGGAAATCTTGCCCCAGATCCAGGGATCGCTCTTCGGACGGCGGGAAGGTCAGAAGGCGGTTTATGTGCCTGAGGATGTAACGAATGTCTTCTCTGCCCGAGGGACAATGGTGGCTCCTACCAACCAGCCCTCAGGATTCTCTGCCTCGGTGCCAACCGCGAAGGCTCCGACACCGACCTTGAGCGGGCCCGGCGCTCCCAAGTCGGGAGCCCAGGTGCCACGTGCAAATCCAACCACAGGCTCGACCACCCAGTATTTCAAGAAGCCAACGTCCGGCCCTACGGGCGCTGCCAATCTTGCCGGTGCGGCAAAAACCGCTGCTCAGCCCGGCGGCAGTTTTTCGCAGGCTCCCGCCTCCCCTTCGGCCCCAAAGATCCCTCCGCCGTCACCCCCAGTTCCCCCCTCGTCCATGCCTGCGCAACCTGCAGTGCCCGCAGTTGGGGGACAAGCTACGGCCTCGCCAGCGAAGCCCATTGCGGCGCCCAATCTCCTCGCAGCGATGCAAGGTGGTGGCGTCCCAGCACCGAAGTCCGCTCCTAGCTCTTCAGCGATCAAGCCGAAAGCGCCCGCTCCGGGAGCTCCCGCTGTGGCAAACGCGGGTGGTATTCCTGTGTCGGCGCGCTCCGCCGCCCCATCAAAGGCTGCTCTGGCGGCCGTGCCCCCCCCGATTGATGACGGGCGCACCCTTTCCGTCACGCTCGCCCAGGTTTCTGCGGCCTGGCCGGACGCGGTAAAGGCTGAGATTGCCCAGTGGGATTTATCCGCAGCGTCGCTCACCTTCGCCGTCTCTCAGGTAGAAGCGGCACTCCGACAAGGTCGAGTTAGCCATACCTGGCAGGAGGTCATTGAACGTCTCGACAACGATGCGGGAACCGGCAAAAGCTCCGGTGTTGGTGACACCGCCCTCGACTTTCCTTTGAGCGTGATGGCTCCAGCCTACCTTGGCGCGAGGCAGTCTGCTGCGACGGCGCGTAACTCCGCGCGGGTGGATGCGACGATCCCGGACCTTTTTCAAGCGGGCAAATCTGAGGCGACTCCTCACTCCTCCCCTGCCGCTGCGCTAGCTTCAACCTCCGCTCCTTCTCAGAAGGCGGCTTCGAAATCGGCAGGTGCTGCCGGAACTCCGTCTGCGCCTGCTAAGCCTTCCCCAGCGGGTGCCGCCAACAAGCCCGCGCCCGCTGCACCCCTCCCGCCACCCGTTGACCCCCATGCAGGTGAGTTTCTATCCATACCCCTCGCCATGGTGGACGAGTCGTGGTTGGACGCCATCAAGTCGGAGATTGCGAAGTCAAAGATCTCTGGGCTGAAGCTTTCCCTGCCCTATGAAGAGGTCAGCCGCGGTTTGAAAGCGGGCAAACTGGAGTACCCTTGGAAACAGATTCTGGCTTGGATCCAGCCAGCTCTTCCCCCGACTTTGGGTTCCGAGCACTCCGAGAAGCCCGTCACACTGCCCTTAAAAGTGGTGGCCCCGATGTTCCTGGGGCATTTCAAACCCGCCAAGGGTGGGAAGAAGAACCAGATTGCCCAGGACATCCCTGACCTATTCTCCGGCGGGGCGGCCACGGTGCCCGAGCTTGCTCCTTCCTCTGCGCCCGCTGCCTCGGCTCCGGCACCGACAGCGCCAGCAGACCCGACAGGCGGGACCCCAGCGACAACGCCTGCTGGATCTTACAGCACGACTCAGTTTTTTAGAAAACCTCCGACCGACATTGGCGAACTGTTTGGACAACCTGGAAAACGGCAGTGGTCGCCCCAGGAGATTGTGCAGGGAACATCGCGGATCCGGGGAGTTGCGGGGGCAGTCATCGCCATGCAGGATGGATTGCTGGTGGCGGCGCATCTCCAATCCCCTTGGCGCCCTGAGGCCACCGCGGCCTTTCTCCCGCAGATCTACTCCCGCTTGAACCAATACCTTCGAGAGCTGAACACCGGGGATCTCGCGAACGTCACTCTCTCCACCCCGAGCGGCAAGCTTTTGGTGTATTCCTCGGGGATTATCTATTTCGCAGTGGTCATCAAGCCTGAGGAATCGGTGCCAACGGCCGCCATTGAGTTAATTGTTACGGAACTTGGTCGACATAGTAAGTAGGACCGAATCGCCCGGATCGTTTTTCGCGTTATTGTATGGCAATTATTAATCAGGCTACGAAAGAACTGCAGGTCAAGATCGTCTATTATGGGCCGGCGTTGGGTGGCAAAACCACCAATCTGGTCCAGGTCCACGGCAATGTGCAAACCGCCCAAGGGAGCAAGGGCAAGCTTGTTTCCCTGGCTACGAGCTCTGACCGTACCCTCTTCTTTGACTTTCTGCCCATCGAGGCGGTCGCCATCAAAGGCTACAAGACTAAGTTCCAGCTCTACACCGTTCCGGGACAGGTCATCTACAACACAACAAGGCAGTTGGTGCTTCGCGGTGTGGATGGGATCGTGTTCGTCGCTGATTCCCAGTACGAAAAGATGCAGGACAATGTTCAGAGCTTCGCGAATCTCGAAGAGAACCTCCGATCTCTAAATCTGAGCATGGTCGACATTCCTTATGTGCTCCAATACAACAAGCGGGATCTGCCCAACGCAGCCCCGATGGAATACATGGAGTTTCTGCTCAACAACCGCGAGGTGCAGGTCCCCTCATTCACGGGGTCGGCAAGCAAGTGCGAAGGGGTGTTCGAGACCTTGAACATGATCACGCGCATGCTTCTGCACAAGTTCATCAATGAGAGCCAGCGCAGAGCCGCTTGATATGCCGACATTGCCCCAGCTTTACGAGGAAGACATCACGGTTCTCAACCGGAACCTTGATCAATTGATCCGCAGCACCGAGGCATCGATGGCTCTGATCATCGACAAGGGAGGCTTCTTGATTTCCCACCGAGGGGAGGCGGGCGACATTGACACGACGAGCCTAGCTGCTCTGGCCGCGGGGTCCTTCGCCGCCACCCAAACCATCGCCAGCATCGTCAATGAACCGAATTTCAGCAGTTTGTATCAGCAGGGTGAACAATGCAGTCTTTTGGTGTCTGATGTGGATGAATTCTGCCTTCTTGCCGTGGTGTTCCGTGCCGGGCTGAGCGTGGGGGCCGTGAAGTACTACGCCGCCGGGACCATTCGGTCGGTGGCGACGCAGCTCCAGGTTGCGGTGCAACGGACTCCCGACGGGGGGCTCGACCTCTCGCTGACGAATCTCGCCGATACCTCTTCGGTGTTTCAACGGCGGACGGCCTAAGTCATAGAGTCAGCAGTGGCAGCTCCATGGTGGGACCCAAGAGCGTGTCCATCCTGGTTCGATCCTCAGAATTGCCTCGCCTGTCACTCTTTGGACCGCTACTACAGGGACCCATCGCTATGACTGCCCCATGCCTACTGGTTCCTCTACTCCTCGCAGCCTGTATCCTGAGCCCACTTCGTCCCGCCGCGGCTGAGACTGTCTATCCCTACGGCCCCGACTCTGAGCGTCAGGTGGGGGTTCCTGTCGGAGCGATCAGCCATCACACCTGGACGAGCAAACTCTTCCCGGGAACGACGCGTGACTACTGGATTTATGTGCCCTCCCAGTATGACCGCTCGAAACCTGCCTGCCTCATGGTTTTTCAGGATGGGGGCGGATATGTCACCACCAATGGCCAATGGCGGGTCCCAGTCGTGTTCGACAATCTGATCCACAAGAAAGAGATGCCCGTGACCGTGGGGCTTTTTATCAACCCTGGGGTGCTTCCCGCACGCAGCACCAATGCGCTCCCTCGCTTCAACCGCAGCTACGAATACGATGCGCTGGGGGATCTTTACGCTCGTTTTCTTATCGAGGAGATGATCCCTGAGTTGGGGAAGTCCTACAACCTAAGCGCTGATCCAAACGATCGGGGTCTGTGCGGCGCGAGCTCGGGAGCGATTTGTTCCTGGACTGCCGCTTGGGAACGCCCAGATGCCTTTCGGCGGGTCTACAGTACGATCGGTACCTATGTCGGGCTTCGGGGCGGGAACGAATACCCCGTCTTGATCCGCAAGACCGAGCCGAAGCCTATCCGCATTTTCCTGCAGGATGGGAGCAATGACCAAAACATCTACGGAGGGAACTGGTGGGTGGCGAACCAGGACATGCTCTCAGCCCTGGAGTTTGCCGGCTATGATGTGAAACACGAATGGGGCGACGGAGGGCATAGTGGTAAACATGGCGGGCCGATCCTGCCTGAGGTTTTGCGCTGGCTCTGGCGTGACTATCCTACCCCCATCGCTAAGCCGGTGAATAAGCGCCAACCGGTGATGGAGGTCCTCATCCCAGGGGAGGAGTGGCAGTTGGTGGGGTCGGGTTACAAGTTTACCGAGGGTCCCGCGGCCAACTCAAGGGGTGAGCTTTTCTTTACGGACATCTCGAACTCCAAAATCCACAAGATCGGGCTGGATGGGACGATCAGCGTCTTTGTGGACAATAGCCAGCGATGCGCCGGGCTGATGTTCGGACCAGACGGTCGGCTCTACGGCACCCAGACGGGGACCAAGCGGATCGTGGCCTATGATGAGGCGGGGAAGGAATCGGTGGTCGCTGAGGGTATCGATGGAAACGATCTTGCGGTGTCCCACACTGGATATGTTTACGCTACCGAGGTGGCAGGCAAGAAGGTCTGGCTTGTGCGTCCCTCGGGCGAGAAGCAGGTGGTCGATACCGGAATCGCGAATCCTAACGGTGTACGTCTTTCGCCTGATCAAAGCCAGTTGCTGGTGTCAGACACCGCCGGGCCATTTGTCTACTCTTTCCAGATTCAGGAGGATGGGTCTCTCGCATTCCGACAGCCCTATCATCGGCTGCACTTGGTCGACGGACGTTCAGGCAGCGGCGCGGATGGAATGACGGTCGACACTCAGGGGCGGCTTTATGTCACCACCCATGCTGGGGTCCAGATTTGCGACCAGGCCGGACGGGTAATCGGGATCATCCCTAAGCCCCAGAACGCCTGGCTTGCAAATGTTGGCTTTGCGGGTGCCGGACTGGATGTGCTCTATGTGACCACGGCCGACAAGGTGTTTAAGCGTAAGACCAAAGCGAAGGGGGTGCTGACCTTCCTTCCCCCAGTCAAGCCACCTGCGCCGCGCCTTTAGAGAGAGAAGCAACCACACATGCCGAGTTCCTCCTTCATTCAAGATCGCAAGCCTTGCCCGGGGCCATTGAAACGCCGGGAGTTCCTGCGTATCGGGTTATCCGGTTTCGCCTCGCTGCCCCTGGCGACCTTGCTGCAACTGCGCGCTCGTGCAGCGGGGACGGCTGGACAGCCTAAGACCGCCGTCATCCTTGTCTGGCTACGAGGGGGCGCTTCCCACTTGGAAACCTACGATCCCAAACCCGAGGCTCCCAGTGAGTTTCGCGGGATCTTCGGGACGGTTCCGACCAATGTTCCTGGCACGCATCTCTGCGAATTGCTTCCCCGACACGCCAAGATGGCGGACAAGTTCACGCTGCTCCGATCGATGTCGCACACGGGGGGCGGGCATCCCGCCGGATCCCTCCAGATGCTTACGGGTGACCCGGATCCCCAGGATAAGGAAAAGCCGGTCTTTCCCGACTGGATGACTGTGGCCAACTACCTTCGCGCGGATCGCTCTCGTTCGCTTCCGAACTATGTTGGGGTGAACCCCGTTATCCGCTACGACAACTTCACCATCGCCGGTTCGGCGTATGTGAACCCGTCGTTCGGGCCTTTCATGGTGACAGGTGATCCGAATGATCCGCATTTCGAAGTGCCGAACGTGGGGCTGAGTGATCCATCCCAGGCTGGAAGGATCCGAGACCGTCTCAAACTCCGACAGCGGCTCGACCTGATCGATCGCGCTGTGGATCAATCCGGCACGATGAGCGCAATCGATCAGTTCGAGGCGCAGGCGCTCAGCCTTCTCACCAGTCCTGCCGCCCGCGATGCCTTCGATTTGAGCCGCGAGCCTGACAGCATCCGCGATCGCTACGGTCGGCATCAATGGGGGCAGCAATGTCTCATGGCCCGTCGACTGGTGGAGGCCGGGGTTGAGATCATCACGACGACCTTCGATGGTCCGTTGTGCGGACGGGTGGCCAACTGGGATGATCATGCGGTCAATCATCATGTCTTCGATGCTCTACAGTTTCGACTTCCCTATTTTGATCAAGCGGTCACGGCGCTGATTGAGGACGTCTACTCTCGAGGGCTCGACAAGCGCGTGCTGGTCGTGGTGACGGGTGAGTTTGGTCGTACCCCGCGCATTGAACGTGTGGCGAGTAGCGGAGGGGGTGTCGCGAGCGGGGCGGCTGGAACGGTCCAGCCTGGACGAGATCACTGGCCGCGGGCTTTCTCCCAGCTCTGGGCCGGCGGGGGTATTCAGACAGGAGGGGTCATCGGGGCCACCGACCGGCGCGGAGAGGATGTGGTGGAACGCATTTGCAATCCAGGGGATTTCCTCGCCACCCTTTACCGACACCTGGGAATCGATGCGCCTCAGATCAGTATTCCGGACTTCTCGGGACGGCCGAATCTGATCTTGCCGCGCGGTGAGCCGATCCCTGAGCTGTTCCGGTTGGGATGAGGACCAGAGCTGAGGTGGTTGGTTGTTCTTGTGGGGATCCGAGTGGTTGTGCTGATTTGACTCCTTCCTGCTCAGGCCCGCACGTCGACTCGAGGACGCCCGAGGTCCATTCAATCCATTCTGAAGATCACGCCTGAAGAAAATGAACGGACGCATGCTGACTATGAGAACAGGATTCTGTTTGCACGGAGTGAGACGGCGCGCACTTTTCATGAGGATCGTGTGGATCGGTTTGCTCGTTACGCTGGAGCGCCCGAGTTCCGCACAGCCAGCTCAGGCGCCTCCCCCCTTAGCGAATGAGACAGCGTCGACGGTCGACGCTGCCACTGCGTATTGGGATCGCAACGATAGGTTCGAAGAGAAGTTGAAGCTGCTGGAAGGGGCGTGGAAGCGTAAGGATTTTGACTTAGCGCGGGCGCTCACGCACTCGTTGAGGGATACGGTTGTCCAAACGCAATCCGACACCGAGGACCCAGGCGAGCCCATCGGGTCGTCCCTAGATGCTCGGCCAGTGAGTTCGCTGCCTCAAGCGTGGCGTCAGTGGGCGGCGGGGTGGGGCCAGTATCAAGCGATCCGCGTTCAGGAGTCTCAGGGGATCGATCGACCTGCGGAGCCGATGGAACTGCTGGTTTCGGCGGCCGCCTCCCACTCCGTCTCCCTCCTGCGTGAGCTCAGGGTTGCTCGCATCAAGGACGGGGAGCTTCAGGAGGTTCCCAGCCAAGCCTTTGGTGAAAAGCGGCGAGGTGCGCGGCGCTACTGCCGCGTACTGTTCATGGCCCAGGCCGCGCCTCGCGAGTCGGTGACGTATCTGCTCTTTTATGGGAACCCGAACGCTGAACTGCCCGCCTATCCGAGCGACCTGAGCGCGCAAGGGGAGGGGGTCGGACTGAATATCGAGAACGAGCATTTTAAGGCGCGGCTCTCGCGTCAGACCGGTCAACTCGAGCGATTGGTGCTGAAACGGGAGCATGGCCTCGAACTGTTCTCAGGGGGAGAAGGACACGGGGAGCCGCCCGGCATCGATTGGGCTCATGACTATGTCGATGCCGGGAACTTTCAGAAGCTCCGTATCTCGCTCTGGGAAAGCTGTCCCGAGTATGAGGTGATACGTGGCCCTATCTGCACTCTCGTGCGCCGTTGGGGATTTCCCCGCTCGCCTGTCCATCCGATCTTCTCCCCCAGCCGCTTAAACATTGCCGTCGAGTATCGATTCTACATGGGATTACCCTGGTTTCATAAGCTGGGTTCGATGAGGGCGGTGCGCGACTTCGAGGCTCAGGCGATGCGGGACGACGAATGGGTTTTTTCGGGGAATTCCTTCAATGAGAAGGTGTGGATGGGGCAAGACGGCCGGTTCCGCTCCGGCGAGGTGGAGTCTGCCCAGCAGGGGGACCTGTGGGGTGTGGGGCTGCTGAATCGTCAAAGCAAAGATGCCTTCATCGCCCTGTTCCTGGAGCATCGCGCCGAGGGATTGCCTGCTCTGCGCCATACAGGCGCGCCGACCTTGAACTATCGCTGGCATGGCCAGCTGTGGAGTCGGTATCCACTCCCAGTGAAGCAGGTGCCTGCAGGTGCGGTTCTTCACCAGAAGAATGCGTATGTGATGTTGCCCTTCGAGGAAGCGGAGGGATTCGGTCGTTGGGAAAAATTGTATCAGAGTCTGGCGCATCCCTTGTCCGCGACGGGGCTGGAACGTGCTCCCGCCGCAGCTGCGAAGGAATCGCAGGGTTCGCTGGCGCGTGAGGGTGAAAGAGGAGCGGGGCGGGTTGATAAAACGGTTCTCTGGAAGGCGCTCCGTGACTGCAAAGATGCTCAGCTCTATACCGCCGACATCAATATCGTGGACCTGGGGCTGGTATATGATCTTCGTGTTCGAGGGGACGTTGTCACGGTCGTCATGACGATGCCGCATCGTGGGCGTCCTTTGGCGGGCTACTTTGCTCAGGGATCCATCTCGGTTCACCCCACGACATCCATGCCGGTGATCCAGCGTTTGATGAAGGTGCCCGGTGTGGGGAGGGTGCTGGTCGAGCAGACCTGGGATCCCCCTTGGAGCTCGAATCAACTGACCGACGAAGGCCGCCGTCGACTCGGATTGCCAGCGCATCCAAGGGAAAGGTGACGTGCGGATCAACAGAGGATCGCGCTGTGAGGGCAGTGTGACCGAGTCGAACCTATTTGTGATCGCCGAAAGGCGTTGCCTCAGCGGTCGGGTCCCTACTAGTTTCCCAATCATGTCCGTCTCACGTTTTCCATGGTCAGTCGCTTACATCACGTTCTGTCTGTGTTGGGCTCAGATTCCGCTCCAATCAGCGACGCTGGTCCCGCCACTCCCGACTTCGATCGTTCTCACGCAGGCATTGGTTCTGCCTTCTGGTGGCAGGCCCGCGCGGTCCGCCTTCAGAGAGGATCCTATCGAGGCGGCCGTCGTGCGGGGTTCTTGGCGACCTCCCCAGATTGGACAGTCGGTGCAATGGGCGTCTGGCAGTAACCAAACCTGGAGCGCGCTGAACGCGGGTGCGGATGGATCCTTCAGCGGTCCTGCTCTTCGGGGCGGATACGCCTATCTTTCCTACCTCGCCCCCTCTAACCAGGTGCTGCTTCTGCACGCTGCGGGTCACAGCATGGTCTATGTGAACGGAGAACCCCGCGCCGGGGATGTTTACAGCTATGACTCCGT
>CAMAVD010000064.1 GCA_945861575.1 Akkermansia muciniphila | reverse complement strand
TCAACGGATGAAGTATGGGAGAGAAATCGGATGGCCAGAGAGCGTCAGTCCATGATTCCTGTGTCGCGTCTGAGGTATATGCAAAAGGCGACCAAACTCATTGGTATCCCGGTGAAGAATCACCAGGACGAGACACTCGGCAAGGTGGATAACATGCTGGTGGATGTGCAATCGGGTCGTCTCGTGGCCTTCATCGTTGCGTCGGGTGGCTTCCTCGGGATGGGGGACGAATTAAGCGCCGTGCCCCCCACCGCCCTTCGCTTCAACGTGCTTCGTGATGCGCTGGAACTCGACACCACCAAGGAACTGCTCAGCAGAGCGCCGCACTTCAAAGCCAGCGAATGGCCGGACTTCAATCAGCCTGTATATTCGGACAGCGTGTATCGGGCCTACAAGGTTGAACCATACTTCACCACCAACGCCGTGAGCAATCCGGACAACACAGCGCGGAATGTGCGTGACAGAAATGACCAGACGTTGACGCCGTTCGATCAGGGCAACAGTCGGGCTGATACGGACACCACGGCACAGATTCGTAAAGGCATTCTGGCCGGGCAGGAAATGTCGGTGAACGCCAAGAACGTAAAGATCATCACGAAGAAGGGGATGTTCACCTTGCGCGGCCCCGTCAACACCGTCGAGGAAAAGCGCATGATCGGGGAGATCGCTAACACCATCGCACGCGTGGAAAACGTAGACAATCAGCTGGAGGTGAAGTGAGGCACTTGCCCGACACTCTCCTGAGACGGTAACCAAAACATCAAAACCAAGTAATCAAATCATCATGTCAAAGAAATCTGTATTCTGCATCGCGACCACCCGTGAACAAGCCGATCGCATCGTCGATCATCTGAAGTCCGCCAACTTCTCTAACAACGACATCTCCGTGCTATTCCCGGACAAGGGCACGTCACGTGATTTCGCGCATGAGAAGAACACCAAGGCTCCCGAAGGCGCTGTCGCTGGGGCCGGCACGGGTGGCGTGGTTGGTGGGGCGCTGGGTTGGATTGTCGGCATCGGCGCACTGGCGATTCCCGGTGTGGGTCCTTTCATCGCGGCAGGACCTATCCTGGCGGCGCTCAGCGGCGCAGCAATCGGGGCGGCAGCAGGGGGCATCGCCGGCGGCTTGATCGGCCTCGGCATTCCGGAACTGGAAGCAAAGCGCTACGAGGGCAAGGTCAAGGAAGGCAATATCCTGCTCTCGGTCCACACCGACAACTCGGAGGAGATCACCCGGGCCAAGGACATCTTCACGAAAGCCGGGGCGCACGATATCTGCACCTCGAGTGAAGCCTCCGCGCCTAAGGCAGAGCGAGGCACAAAACCTGTCGTGTGTCAGGACAAAACCTTCGAGGGCGTCGGTCATTGATCTGTTCCAACACATCCTGCGGCCGGGGGCCCGTCCTGGCCGCAGGGTTTCTTTCGACGATCGTAGTACCAAACGAATATGAATACCAAAATACTCGGGTAAAGCGGTCAAAAAGCAGGGGACACAGCGCCGAGGAATCCGACCCGGTGTCAAGAGTCGCAATGGAGTCGTCTCCGCTCTGCGTCTACTGCAAACCTCCGGCAGGCTGTCAACTGTGACTGGCCGCCACACTCAACCCAAACCAAGAAAGTAACGGACACTATGATCAACCAAACTACGAAACGAGCGGGCAACCTGAAAGGCACGGACGCAAACCGTGACCCCCTTACTGGCCAAAGCACGCAACGCGTGATGCGTGGCAGCGGGTCGATCAAGCGTTTGCCGCAGCGGGCATCCCAGACAAGGACCGAACCTACCTGGAGCGCAAGCGAGCGGGACTTACTGTGTAGTTGAAAACTCGCCCCTGGGGCTGCTTCTCGGTAGCTCCAGGGTCGGAAATCCCTCCCACACCCTATTCAAATATGATCGCACTTATTATCGAACCCCTGTTCGCCGCCGCAGGTTTCTCCCTGATGTATATCCTGCTTGGAGGAGGACTGGCTGGAGCCGTTCTCATTTTCATCGTGGCCAAGATGCTTGGCAAATGAGCGGTAATGGAAGTGGCTGGTTTCCGCGCCGCGTCAATCCCAGCAACCCTCGGAGCGCAGCAGCCAGAAGCGGGCGCATAGCCGATGAGGCGGCAATCCTGACTTCGACGACGTCCTCGGCGACCTGAAAGTCTCGCTGGGTGCAGTCACGCCCCGCGATTTAGGCCGAACGATGATGGTTGTCCCCATTTGCCGCTGAAAACGAACTTGCTCAAACGCTTTCTCTGTCGGGGCGTCAAATCGCGCTCCTTCAGTGAATCTGGCAGTTTGGTCGGGTCTGCTTTGTATCCGATGGCCATCGCAGTCCATGCTTCGAAATGCTCGGGTATCTGGTAAACTTCTCGCGCCTTGGCGGGGAGGATACCGATCATCTGGTGGACCGCAAGACCTCGATTTGTTGTTTTACCCACTACAAGCGGAACACACTCTACCGCCGGATCGAGCGCCGCATGGGCATTCACCAGATCGGCACAATGGCGGGTTACGTCCGCTACTTGCAGGAGAACTCGCAGGAACTGGATCTGCTCTTCAAGGAGTTGCTCATCGGAGTGACGAACTTCTTTCGCGACCCCGATGCCTGGGAGCAGCTGCGCACCAAGGTTCTTCCCGAGCTGATCGCCAGCCGACCGGACGGCCATGTCCTACGGGCCTGGGTACCCGGCTGCTCGAGCGGCGAGGAAGCCTATTCTCTAGCGATGGTGTTCAAGGAGGCAATGGAGGAAGCGAGGCCCCGGAAGAGAGTCAGGCTGCAGGTCTTCGCCACTGATCTTGACCGGGACGCGGTCGAGAAAGCCCGGCAGGGTCTCTATCCCGAGAACATCTGCGCGGATGTTTCGCCGGAGCAGATGAGAAGGTTCTTTACCAGGGATGAACATGGCTGTCGGGTGCGCAAAGAGATTCGCGAGATGGTGATCTTTGCTCCTCAGAATCTCATCATGGACCCGCCTTTCACCAAGCTGGATATTCTGAGCTGCCGAAATCTCCTGATCTATCTGACCGCGGAGGTGCAGAAGAAGCTAATTCCGCTGTTTCACTACAGCCTCAGCCCCGGCGGCATCCTGTGTCTCGGAAGCGCGGAGACGATCGGCAATTACACCGAACTCTTCACCTTGATCAGCGGCAAATCGCGGATCTACCGGAAGTCGGAATCCCCCCAGGGTGCCGAGCCAATCGAGTTTCCCACATCCTTCAGTGCCAGCGGGTCCACCGAGCCGGAGACACGCCTGGATGCCAAGCCGACCGCAAGCCTCCAGGCCTTGGCAGATCAGTTGATTTTGCATCATTACGCGCCGCCCGCGGTGATCGTCAATGACAAGGGGGACATCCTTTACATCAGTGGACACACCGGCAAATATCTGGAACCTGCTGCCGGCAAGGCCAACTGGAATCTCTTCGCTATGGTGCGCGAAGGGCTGCGCTACGAAGTGGCCGACGCCTTCCAGAAGGCGATTAGGAAACGAGAAATCGTGAGTCTGCACGGGCTCAAGGTCGGTACCAATGGCGGTTCGCAGTTCGTGGATGTGACCATCCGGCGACTGGAGGAACCTGAGGCGCTCCAGGGATTGATAATGATCGTGTTCACCGATGTGCCCGCTCCTGGGCCAATCAAGGCATCGGGCAAAGTGCCGCCAACGCACGTCCGCAATTTGCGGACGGCGGATCTGGAGCAGGAACTCCTGCGCGCCCGGGCCGAGGCGCGGGCCACGCACGAAGAGATGCAGACCTCGCAGGAGGAACTCCGCTCCACCAACGAGGAACTCACCACTTCGAGAGAGGAGATGCAATCGCTGAACGAGGAGCTTCAGACCGTCAACACCGAGTTGCAGTCCAAGGTGGACGACTTCGCGCGGACCAGCAATGACATGAAGAACCTGCTCAACAGCACGGACATCGCGACCCTGTTTCTGGACAATGATCTCAGGGTGAGGCGCTTCACCCCGCAGGCGACCAAGATCATCAAGCTCATTCCCAGCGATGAGGGTCGGCCTATCACCGACCTGGCTTCGAGTCTGAGCTACCCGGAGCTGGCGGACGACGCGCGCGAGGTCCTGCGGAAACGGGCCGCGGTTGAGAAGCCGATTTGCGCGCAGGGAGGCCGGTGGTTCACCGTTCGCATCATGCCCTACCGTACTTTGGACGATCGGATCGACGGAGTGGTCATTACCTTCTCGGAAATCACCGAGGCCAAGACGCTGGAGGCGAAGCTGCGCGGGCTGCCCAGAGGTCAACGAATGTTTGTCGCCAGCCCTACCGTGCAGCGGGCGAGGACGAGCAAAAGGAAGAAGTAGTCAGTGGACGGTGAAGCGTTCTGAAATCCGGAAAGCGCACGACCCGATGCACCAGACGGAGCTCAGTATTCTGCACGGGCGTCGATGTGCTGATGGTTTTCTCATTGATAAAACTCTCCGAATGCGCCAAAGTTAGGCTAGACTACAACGTCCAAAGCCGTAACCTAACTCTAGTTCACCTTGTCATGAAACATGCTCCGAAGCCGGGTCGTTGGTTAGTCTGCCTCGTGTTGATCATTCTGACGTTTCGCGTCCACGGGGCGCTCGATATCTTCATAGAATGCGGCGACAAGATCAAAGGCGAAACCAAGGATAGCGAGTTTGCGGCCAAGGCAGCTATCGATGTTCTCGCGTGGAGTTGGGGTATGTCCCAGTCAGGCACAACCCACGTCGGAGGCGGTGCTGGAACGGGAAAGCCGTCATTTCAGGATCTTTCCTTCACCAAATATTTCGACAAAGCAACGCCTGCCCTGATGTCTCATCTCGCCATTGGCACTCATATTCCTACCTGTACGCTGACGTGCCGTAAGGCGGGAGCCACGCCCCAGAAGTATATCGAGATCACCATGACCGACTGCCTAGTCACCAGTCTGTCCACGGGCGGGACGAGTAGCGAAGCTCGTCACACAGAAAATGTGACGCTCAATTTCGCGAAGGTGAAAGTCGAGTATTTCCTAACGAATGACAAGGGGGTGGCCGTTTCAGCCGGCAGTTTCACCTACGATATTGCAAACGGTACCGCTGAGTGACGGGCTATTCACCTCTGATATTTCTGCGCGATGCAAATGATCCCGAGGCTGATACATGGTCTGTTCTGGCTGACGGCGCTGGTTGTGGGCTGTGCCTCGTGTGGGGCGGTGGATCTCTTCATGGAATGCGGCGATAAGATAAAGGGCGAAACCCAGGATAGGGAATTCAAGCCCAGGGGCGCCATCGACGTGCTGGCATGGGGGTGGGGAATGTCACAATCGAGCACGACTTACCAGGGAGGCGGTAGCGGAGCCGGGAGGCCTTCTTTCCAGGATCTCTCCTTTGTTAAATGGCTTGATAAGGCGACGCCGCCCTTGATGAAGACTCTCGCATTGGGTACGCGCATTCCCTCTTGCAAGCTGACGTGTCGAAAGGCGGGCTACGTTGGACAGAAGTATATCCAGATCACCATGACCGATTGCATCGTTACCAGCATTTCCACGGGGGGAACTGGTGCCGAGGACCGTTTTACTGAGTATGTGACGCTCAACTTTGCCGCTGTGAAGACGGAGTATTTCCAAGCCAATTCGCTGGGGATTGACGTGTCAGCCGGCCTGTTCAACTGGGATATTGCCGCGAATTCCTGGATTGATGCCGGGGCTGGGGGTGGGGGCGAGGTTCCCGAAAACATTCGGGCATCCGTGGTCTACGTCTCCGGTCAGTCGACGGCCAAACTTTCCTGGCCGAGCGTGGTAGGAAAAACCTATAGAATTTCGTCCGCGGCGAGCATTGACGCAGCATTCGCCCCCTGGGGGGAGATTGGATCTGCCCCCGGGGCGACTGCGACATCGATTGATGTGCCGCTTTCTGGTCTGCAGCGCCTCTTTCGCGTTGACGTGGTGCCTTAGACTTTAATCTTCCATGGAGACCGCATCGGCTGCTCGACGAGTGCATTGGCCCGCGCGTCATCGATGAACCTCTGTTTCTTGGGATTGAACCGCAGCGGGCGTCCGGTTTGCACGGCGATCTTCGCCAGATTGATCAGTGTGCAGGAGCGATGACCGTTGATCTCATTCAGAGCAAATTTCTGACGTGTTTTAACCGCTTGCACGAAGTCCGTGAGTTGCGGTGGCGGATTTGGAAGATCGGCGACCTTGTCGATGAGGTTGGGAATGGAGGACTCAAGGGCCTTGGTGAGGGTGCCACGCGGCCCAGATAGGAAGGGTGAATCGTCCTTGTTCTCTCCGTCGAGAACGATCTCGCACCCGTCTGCATAACGGAGCGAAACTCGACGCCAGGGAAGGACCGCGTCTGAATCTTGTGGGCCGGAGTCTGCTTCGACATGGATTGGGCTTTCCTCATCCTTGCCGAGTAGATACTGGACGGGATCCAGATAATGCTGGCCCATGTCGCCTAGACCGCCGCCATCGTAGTCCCAGTAGCCGCGGAACGTCCCATGAACGCGGTGCGGGTGATAGGGCTTGAGCGGTGCGGGTCCGAGCCAGAGATTGTAATCGAAGCCTGCGGGAACCGGCTGCGGGGTCAGGTCGGTGCGACCACACCAAGCGTTCTGCTTCCAATCGAAGCCGGTCTTGGCACCGAGGGTGATTTTCAGCGGCCAGCCAAAGACTCCCGCGAGTATCAGCTTCTTGATGGGCTTGACCGGAACTTCCATCCCATAGAGCCGACCGTCGAACCGGAACCAGGTGTTCAGCCGGAAAATGCGCTTGTACTTGGCCACGGCTGCTTTCACCGCCTCCCCTTCCGCGATGGTTCGCGAGAGTGGCTTCTCGCACCAGATGTCCTTGCCCGCCTTGGCGGCAGCAATGGAGATCAGAGCGTGCCAATGGGGCGGCGTCGGGACATGGACGATGTCGATGTCTTTCCGTTCCAGAACTTCGCGGAAGTCTTTGTAACCTTTAACATCGGGTCCGCCGGCTTTGAGCGCATTCTGCAAATGCTTTTCGTCGACATCGCACACTGCGAGCAATTTGCAGGCGGTGTTGATGGATGTGACATGGCCCATCCCCATCCCGCCGGTGCCGATGACTGCGCGCGTGAGGATTTCACTGGGTGGGGTAAATCCAGCGCCGCCCAGAACGTGTCGCGGAACGAACGTCAGGGCTGTCAGGGAAGTAATGGATGTGGCAAGAAAACGGCGGCGGGTAAACTTCATGTTCTTGTTCATTCCTCTGAAGTAACAGAAAGTGGGGGGCTGTGCCTACTGGAAGTTGCGAGAAAATGAGAACTGCTGAACGGCCCGATGGCTCGTGGGCAGCGCTTCCGGAACCCGTCTGCCCTTCTTCACCAGGCCATCAAGCGGTGGATGATGGTTACGACGGCGGCATCGTCCGGAAAGATCACAGGGGTATTGCTAGTTCTCACGATTCGCCCTCCTTGCCGACGACACATCACTTTCACCGGGCATCCGCAGGCGCTGTAAAAGAAAGTGATCTCACGCTGGGCGTCCTCGGGCCAGAGGTGCTCTACCGGGAGTCCTGCCTCCTTCACGTTCGCCTGCATGATCGACGCCGGGCCTGTCGAGCCATCCACGGTCAGTAGTCGACCCGCTCCGTTGTCGAACAAGAGGGTCAGGCCGTCAGGCTCGGAGTGGGTCGACCCGTCTGCGGCCTGTACGATCTTACTGATCCAGAGGGTCTTGCCTGTCCGTTTGAAAATGAGGGATCCGATGCCCAATTTTTCCATGCTGACATGCATCGAAATGTGAAGCTTTTTCCCGTCTTCCGTCGGCTCACCGTAGGCATCCAAGATCGAGAAGACTCTGCCAACCCCGTCCGCAGGTTCATGGCGACGTTCTACCTCCTTGAGCCCCTCAGCGATGGATGGAACCTCTCCCCCGAAGTCTAACTCCACAGTCACCATGATGGCGGATTTGACCGCCGAGGTGGGCAGATCGACGGTTGAGAGCGAAGCGGGCGGCGCGGAGACGGCGGAGGGCGACGGATTGGAAGGAGTGAGAGCCGGAATCGATCCGGTGTTGGAAGCGGGAGACTTGCCCTGATCTCCTCGCCACAGAAAGAGCAGGCCTGCCAGACCCAGAGCGCACGCGACAGCGAGTGTTGCGGCGTATCGACTTCCCCGGGCCGCCGGGGCGGGTTTTGCTGGGGCAGCGTCACCGGTGTGGCGGGCTGATCGTTTGGGCTTCGACTTGGCCATACATTTGCGGCTGACTGCAGTTTAGTATCAGACCCTGCGGCCTGTTCAACCCGAACTTTGATTAAACTACTTGAGCAGGACCCGATAGAAGCGCTGCCCACTGTCCGCGAGCGGATCCTCCCAGGATTGGACGCGTCCATTGGCTTTTAGATCAACCAAGGTTCTCCAGACGTGGGTAGCGATATCGTCAGTGGCCTCGATCCGGTAGGTCCGTTGTGGAAAGCATGAGAAAGTAAGAGTTGCTATGCCGCGCTCGGACCTTTGAACATCCAGGATTCTCGGCGCTCCCTCAGCGGGCGACTGGTTCGAGGCTCGCGGGGTCCACAGGGTCAGGCGCGCAATCCCGTCTGTCTTCCCATCGGGGTAGAGGCCCTCGCTCACATTCTGTGCCTGAGCACCGAACCGAACTGTGTGCTGACGGACTCCGTCCGGAGAGAACAGGCCGATCGCTTCCCCCTGGGCACTCAGCTGAAACCCGACATGCAGGTCGCGTGGAGTCCCCAACTTGCCTGTTTGCTGGGGTTGGTTGTCTGCCCAGACGAGCAAAAAGCCTTTGGCTTCGATCATCACCCCCTCGGGAATTCGTGACTTGGCGGGCTGAGCGAGGTCGTCTGTGAGGGTGTAGCCGGTCAGGTTTACCGCGACGGGGTTGGGATTGTAGAGTTCGAACCAATCCTGGTAGAGCTCGTCCGCCGGATCCGCGACTCCAAAGGGACCCGCATTGTCTGCCATCCATTCATTCACCACCACGGGCAAAAGCGTGCCTGGCCCGCGATTGGTGATCGTGACCGTGTCGAGGGCGTTGCTCACGAGAAGTCCCTGGCGGTCGCGGCCTGCAATCGAGAAACCGTTGATACCGGCAGACAGGGGCAGGCTGAGCCGCCACACCGTGTTATTGGTCCAGAGGATCGGATACGAGATCCCGTTGACCTCGATGCTTTCCACCGAGATGGGAGCAGTCCCGGTCAAATTGATCTCGGGAAGATTGGTTTCAAAATTGGTTCCGCCATTTGAGGTGATGGCGAAGGGGGTTTTGGTCGGGAGTTGGCTGAGCACAAAGGCGGAGCGTGTCGCGATATAGCTCTGCACAGGGCTGAGGTCTTGGCGCGCGAGCTTACCATAGTGCTTGGCCCAGTAATGCATGTAGCCTGGGTTGAAGGTGCTGCTGACGATGTCGAAGAGATGGTTTAGATAGCGCCGTCGGCGATCCGGTTTCTCGATCAGGCGGGCGATGTTTCCCGAACCGAAGAGCGATCCGGATGCGTCGATCTGGAAACACGAATCCCAGTCCCATGGCATGTAAAGCATGCGGCCATCGGAGGGGCGGGAGTAAACTCTGAAATTGTGGATGTTGCCCCCAGTGTAATAGGCGTCGCCCGGACCGACCAGCGATTGGAAGGCCATCACACGCAGGAATTGATCGACATCCACCGCCTCTGCAATGCGGGATTCAAACAAGGAGGGAGGGGCACTTAGTGCCTTGCACCAAGCTATTCCGCGAGAGTAGTCGTCCGCATCCCGATTATTTACCAGCAAGAGAAACCAGCGATAGCTCTCGGGGTCGTCCCCATAGTCGGTGACTTCTAGATTGGCGTAGCCGGTTCCCCCCCCTTCGTTTCCGACCAGCTTTGGGCTTTCCGGCTTTCCGTCGATTGTGGCCAAGTTCCAGCGAAGAACCTCGACTTCGAAGAGCGATCCGTCCGCACCTTTATCGAACTGCGCGTCCAGCCAGTCGGGATCGAAGCCAGTGAGTCGCAGGGTGCAAATCGTGTTGTAGGAAGGAAGGGGCGCGAGGCAGTAGGCGATGTCGTCCTGCATGTCGGGGATCCCCGAGGCATGGGCGGCGATGTGTTTGCTCATGAGTTCGTAAACACCGCCGATCTCGGCGTGCTGCGATCGATCGACTGAGACTGACTTGTGAACCCCACGGAAGGGTTGATCCGGCTGGAAGGCAAGGTGGAAGCCCACCCGTGCGACGTTCCTGCCCACAAAACTTCCTTTGAGACGCACGCCGACGTCGGGGTAGATTTCTTGGTCGTTGTAGATCACGGTGGCGCCGAGAAGCTCGTTGCTGAGGGTGTTGGTGCCGGTGTGAAGGAAGCTGGCATCCTGGGGTGTCATGAGGATTCGGAAGCGGTGCAGCTCGGGTGGGCTCACTCCATCCTCGCGAACCCGATAGAGTGCACGCGAGTCTGCTCCCCGCGCCGGGAAGGTCGCCCGTGCGCCTGTCAGGTCCTGTCCCTCGACGTAATACTGGACCAGTGTCCCTGCGGGCAGTCCGGGAATCCCGGCCGCTGCCCTGCCGTCTCCCTGTGCCTCCATCTTCAGGCTTGTCCACGCATTCGACCCTCCCAGAGCATAGCGGAGGGTGACGGCTTGGAGGCCATCGGGATCCTCCGGCCGCACCTGAATCTTGACCGGTTCTCCTGCTGCAGGAACTACGGGGAACTGAGTGAGGTCGGCGAAGGTGGGGCCCAGATTTGCAATCGCCCGAGAATTCATCCGGCCTGGAGTGCCTCCGCGTTCCGTTCGAACCAAAGGAAAGGAACGGGCCAGTCGGTTAAAGTAGAGCCGGGTGTTCAGGCGGCTTGCTCCTGCCAGCCAGCGTGCTCGAAAGGAGATCTCGTATTCCTTCCCGTTCGCGATGGAGGACGAGCCGACAAAGGTGGTTTCGATCTGGTTGCCTTGGTATTCACCCGGACCTGAGCTTTTCAAGTGAAGCACGTAGTTGGATGGGTTCGCAGCTTCGGGCTCCACCCGGCTTTGACTATGATTGCCCAGGAAGCGCCAGTGAGCCGGGCTGCCCGCGTCAAAGCCGCTGTTTTGAATCAACTGCTTGGGAGTGCCTGCTGGTGTTTCGATTAGACTGACATCATCCAGCAGCACCTCACCGGCACCTTCCAAGAGACAAAGCGCAAGCTCCCGCCAGTCCGTGGGCTCACCGGGTTGGGCAAACTGGGCGATACCTCGCCAGCGGAAGGTCTCCCAGTCGGTCTGATAGGATTCGTCGCTCGCCGCCCAGGCCTCCGCCTGCGCAGTGTTGGCTCTGGCATCTCGTAGCTCCAGGCTCGACCCGCCACCGTCGGCGTACTCCGGCCAGCGTCCTTTGTCGAAATAGGAGACGTCATCCGCCGGATTCCCGGTCGGATCCAGGAGTTGCACCCGATCTCCCCCATGCGCCAGTCGCCCTGAGTAGGGGCCTAGGACATCGATGCCGGGATGAAGCCCTTGCAGAACGGTCGGGTTCTCCGCGATCACTAGAAAGCCGCCTGGGGAGAGACTCTTTCCGGCTGGGAAGATGAAATCGACGCCTTGTGTCAGTCGCCAGCCCTCCATGAGAACTGTCTTGGAGGATCGATTGTAGATCTCAACAAACGAGGTCGTTGGGATACGTGCCGGCACACTGGGTGTCAGCTCCTTCCGCAGGCTTAGTTCGACTGCCATGGCGGCATCCGTTGAGGCCAAGTTCACTTGGTGAACCTCCACCGCAAGTGTGTTGAGACCTTGGCGCAGAGCCGCAGAGGGCAGGGGAATGGGTGCTCCTGCTGTCACTGTGACTACATTGCTTGAGGCGAATGTCCCTGCCAGAATGTTTGTGGAGGGCATGTTCCAGCGAAGCAGTTCCTCGCCGTTGAGATAGAAGACCGCCCCGTCATCCAGCAGTCCCCGGAGATGCAAAATAAAGCCTGAAGTATCTCCTTCGATTGGGAAGGTCGTCCTGAAGTAGTAGGTGACGATGCGGGCCCCTTGGAGATTGGTGAGGTTGAGGGGGGTGCCCCTGGGGATCGGAAGGGGTAGGTTGTTCGGGGCGGCGAAGGGGGCGGACGACTCGTTCCAGCCCTGATCATCAAAGCTTGCAGCCCGCCAGAGAGTGCCAAGATCCTGCCCATCTCCCCGCCAGCGCCACGTCTTGGTGAAGGGCATGACGAGCTGGTTGGTGAAGGTTGCGGGAACAGCGGCGAGCTGCTTTGGATGGTAGAAGATCTCGTTGATGACCAGTTCCTCTCGGAGGCTCAATCGGTTCGGTTCGCCTGGGGTGGAGGGGTTGGGAGCCATCCAAGGTCCTCTGCCATCGGGGAAGCGTGCTCGTCCCCTGGACTCCACCCGCACGACGTCGAGGACTTGCTGCTGCGCATTGTAGAGCGCGAGTCGGTCGCCGCTTCCGGGTTCGAAGCCCAGCTCGTCCCGCGAAAGGAGAAGACGGGAGAATGGGGCGAGGGTGGTGGTCGTTAAGGGATAGCGCTCTGGCGGGAACCTCAGAAGATTCACGATCGCATACCCGGAAAAATCTATGGGCACTGCGGACAGATTCATCAGTTCCAGCCAGAAGGGTGAGGCGGAGAGAGGACCTTGCTCGTTGAAGACGATGGTCAGGTCGGAGGGGTCCCTTTCGAGACGTTCGAGGGTTGAAACCCTGAGCGCGAAAGCGGCGTCGTCCAGGTCCACGAGCTCGGGCTCAACGGTTCCAAAGGCTGACTCTAAGTGCTGCTGGATCTCCTCTGAGGATAGCAACCTTGGATAGACGGACACTTCATCGATGCGTCCGTTGAAATTGAGGTCATAGTTTCCCGCCGCCAACTGGCGGGAGCCAATGCTTAGATCGTGAGCGCTGGCGATGAGGCTGGGAGGCGCATTCGTCGAGCCGCGTTCGATCCCGTTCACGAAGAGTTTCATCACACCAGTGGGTGGATCCATGACCGCGACCAGATGCTGCCAAGTGGCATCCGGCCCCACCGAGGAGGTCAGGGTTGTAGGGCGATTTGGAAAGGTCCCAGACCCGCTGGAGAAGCGATACTTTCCATTGACCACATCGAGAACATACTGCTCCCCACCTCCGCCAGTGCCATGGGCCCACAGTCCTGCGCCCCCTTCCTGGACGGAAGGTGCATTCACCCAGCACTCGATGGAGAAGGAGCGATTCGTTGGAAAGTTTAGGGCTTCAGAGTCGGGAACAAGAAAGACGTCATTGCCCCCATCCTGATTTCCTGCAAAGCGCGTGGCATTGTTGTTGGTCGTGAATCCGCTCAGCGGCCTCCCGCCGACGAGATCCGTCGGTCGGGGACCGGCCTGGACGCGATTGGTAGGGTGGACTCCCTGGAAGAATCCGTCTTGGGGGCCGAGCCTTGGAGCCCGGTCCTGGCTATCGCCGCTCGTCTCGGAGAACGGCCAGTAAGCGTTGGGTGCGGAGGCGAGTATCGTGCCCATATAACCGCTGGATCTAGTGCCCTGATGAACTTCTACGGCGATGGAATTGTCGCCAACGATCAAGGCATGAGCGGGGATCAAGAGACGGGGCAGTGCGTCTGAAATTCCGAATTCGGACAGCGCTGGAGTGAAAGCGTCGATCCGGCCGTTGGGCAGATTGTATCGCGCGATCTCCGTTCCGTTGAGATAGATGACGGCACCGGCATCTACCAAAGGTTCCAAGCTGAGTTGCTGAAGGGACGGATTTCCAGCGAAGTTGAAATGGCTGCGAAAGAAGTAGGTGCGACGTCCCGTTGCCAAGAGTGTTCGGGGAGGGGAGGGCAGGGAGACGATGCCGGCCATGAAGGGGCCCTCGCCCAAGCTCCAGCGGCTGTCGTCGAAACGCGGGTCCTTCCACGCCGTGCCCAGCTCTGCGCCGCTGTCGTCGAACCGCCATTGGGTGGAGAGTTCCATCAAGGGCTGAGAGCGATATTCTGGGATAGGTTCGGAAAAGTTGCGCCTGCCCGGGGTTCCGCCGTTTTCCAGGCTTGCTCGCCAGTTCGCCGGATTTGAAGTGGCGAGATTGACCTTGCGGCGTGCGAGCGATGGGCCAGCACGGTCGGGGCCCAGCGGCCAGTCGCCGTCGCTGCCGTAGCGCAGGTCATCCATGATTCGGCCATTGTTGTTTCGCAGAATGAGTCGATCGCTTGCGTTGGAGAGGCGTCCGGCGAAGGGGCCGAGGATCGAGGGAGCTCCTGAGCTCAAGGCAAGCGCGGTGGGATTGCTGGCAATAACCCGATAGCCTCCTCCTGGAATCAAGGTTCCGGGGGGGAACTGAAAATGGATATCCCCGTCGAGGGACCATCCTGAGAGATCCACGTCCACGCTGTGCTGGTTCTGAATCTCCACCCATTCGAGATTCGCCTTATCGGCTGGGGGGTGGTACATCACCTCGTTGAAGACCACCACGCTGTCTCCCAGAAGCCGCGAGCTACCAAAGAGCAGCGAGAGAAGCAGGACTAGAGAGTAGCAACGCATAGGATTACGAGATTACTGAGTTTCGCTCATGCGGGGCGGGAGTCAATGAAGGATAGCCGAGCGGGGGGTGATTTTAAGTGGCGGTCCGCTGTGGGGTGCGATTGGAAGTGGCGGTCATTCATTCAAAACATTTGCGAAAGCGGCTGGTTTCAGGTGATTCTGTGTAAGCCCTGCCGATGATCGGATTGTGGCCTGATGAATGGCGTGTTCCTTATGACTCGAGAGCAACAGATTCTGACCCGCGTGCTGCTGATTCTTCTGACGACCTGCGTCACGGCGGTTTACGCTGAGGAGCATCGAGCGACGATCTTGGGGAATCCCGCTACCCGTTTTGCCGACCCACTTCAGACCCCAGAGGATCTGCGCAAAACCTTGCGTTCTGAGGCCTTGCGAGCGGACGTGGAATTCATTGCTCGCCAGTCTGGCTATCTGGGCAGCCTGTCGGACTTGCTGGCCGCGGCGGCTGAGGCACCCATCCACGAGTTGAGGATTCCTGTGGGCACTCGCATGCCGGCTATGTCCACTCGCCGCGGAGACAAGGCCGTCCTTCTGCGCAATGTCCTCTGGGCGGGCAAAGCTCCCATCGAAGCCTATGAGATGTTTTTCACCTCGGCGTCGCGACGCTACCGTCTGGTGTGCCCCAAGCCTTGCAGCAATTTCTGGGTGGAGGACCTAGGGGTTCAGCCACGTCCCGCCCTGGCGCTGTCCTGCGACGCGCCTGCCGAGGTCCTCCTCCGTCGGCCGGCCAAGGTTTGTCTGAACCTTCGTAATACGGGCGATGGACACGAGAGTTTGGCTTTATTGCAGCTGGCAGTTCCTCCTGGGGCGACCTTGATCCCCTCAGGGGATGGCGGGACGGTTCGGGACGGCGTCTTGGTCTGGGAAATTCCCGACCTCGCGCCCGGTGCGGGCGTCCAGCGTTGCGCCACGCTCGTGCTGCCCGAGCCGGGTACTTTGCATTTCTCCTCCAACGCCGGCGGCAAGTCGGCCGGAGTGGTGGAGGCCTTGTGTGAGAGTCGGGTGGTTGGTGTGCCCGCCGTTTTGCTCGAGGTGGTAGATCAGGTCGATCCGATCGAAGTGGGACAAGAGGAAACCTATGAGATCCGCGTCCTTAACCAAGGATCCGTCGGACTGACCCAGGTCAAGCTGGTGGGCACTCTCGAGGAGACCCAACGATTTGTTTCGGGCTCCGGATCCACTGCGGTGAGGGGAGAGGGTCGAGAGTTGACCCTGGAGACGCTGCCCGTCTTGAAGGTGGGGGACACCGCTTCCTGGAAAGTGATTGTGAAAAGCGAGTCTGCGGGTGATGTGCGTTTTACGGTGGTGCTTTCGTGTGATCAGATCCCACAGCCCGTCCACGAGAACGAGTCGACCCGTCAGTATTGAGACGTCCCGGGCGCTTTCCGTCTCCACGTCGGCCTCCCTGAGCGGGAGTTATGTGCGCAAGCCCTGCCGGAGCCGGGAGGACAGCGGCGTGCGGTGGGTGGAGCAGGGTGACGGATCTTGAAAGCTAGTGGTGCTGAAAGAGCTGGCGGATCACGTCTTCGATCGGGGTTTCCTGGATATCGATGTCCGTGACCTTGAGATGCTCGAGCAGGCTCTTGCAGGCTGGGATTACTTTCTCGCGCCGCACTTTCAATTTCAGCATCCCTTCTGTTCGCTCCATAATCTCGCCATGCTCCAGGAGTGGACCTTCGGGCGTGGTGAGTGCCTCGGGGCATTGGATCGTGACCACCTTGGAGTCCGCGAAGCGATCGACGATCTCTTCCAGTCGCCCATCAAAGAAGATCGAGCCCTGGTCGATGATCACGACCCTCTGGCAGAGTTCCTGGATGTCCGCCATGTAATGGCTGGTGAGGAGAATCGTCGTTTTGCGGGTCTGGTTGTGAAGCTTTAGGAACTCCCGAACGGTTTTTTGTGACACCACGTCGAGCCCGATGGTGGGTTCGTCGAGAAAGAGAACCTTGGGCTGATGCAGGAGAGCCGCTATGAGTTCCATTTTCATTCGCTCCCCGAGCGAAAGCTCACGCACCATCACATCCAGTTTGTGGCGAACCATGAGCATCTCCGTCAACTCGTCGACGGTCCTCAGGAAGTGCGCTTCGGGGATTCCATAGATACGCGCGTTCAGGTCCAGCGACTCGCGGGCGGGGAGGTCCCACCAGAGCTGATTTTTTTGTCCGAGAAGCAGGGAAAACTGCCTGCGGTAGCCGTTGGCGCGCTGCCACGGGACATAGCCGAGGACCGAGGCGGATCCTCCCGAAGGGTGGAGCAAACCTGAGAGCATCTTCAGCGTGGTGGTTTTGCCGGCACCATTCGGGCCGAGAAAGCCGACCAGCTCGCCTTCCTCGACCGAGAAGCTGATTTCCTTTACCGCAACCGATTGTTCGTAGCGACGATGGAAGAGTCCCCGTAGCGCGCCCCTGAACCCCGGTGCCTTCTTATAGGTCCGGAACGATTTGGTGAGCCCTTTGACCTCGATGGTCGGCACGGGGGGGGCAGGCTCAGCCTTCGCCGCGAGCCGCAGCCGGGACTGCGGCCGGCTTGGTGCTGCGGTTAGGGACTGGATGGTTGGAACGGCTGCCGGAGCGAAGCAGCTGGCTTTCGATATAGCTGACCGCTTGGCGCACGCTCGGTTCGATGGACATTCTATCGCATACCTGCCGGACAGCATGCAGCACCGTGCCGTGGTCTCGACCACCGAAGGCCTCTCCGATGGTGTTCAGGGAGCTGTCCGTCAGTTGCCTCGCCAGATACATGGCGATCTGGCGCGGGAAGGCGATATTGCCGGGCCGACGCTTCCCGGTCAGGTCGGACACCCGGATGTCGTAGTGATCAGCGACAACCTTCTGAATGACCTCGATGGTGACAGAGGTTTTGTTTTCCTCATGCAGCACGTCCCTGAGAAGCTCCTCGACCACCGCAATCGTCAGGGGCTTACGCGTCAGAGAGCAGAACGAAGAAACCCGGATGAAAGCCCCTTCCAGGCGCCGGATGTTCGAACGGATGCGCTCGGCGATGAATTGCAAGATCTCGGCGGGGAGTTGCACCCCAAGCATTCCTTCCTTTTTTCGCAGAATCGCCATCCGGGTTTCCACGTCGGGCGGTTGCATATCTGTCACCAGACCCCATTCGAAGCGGGAGACCAGACGCTGCTCCAGCCCTTGGATCTCATTTGCCGGGCGGTCGCAAGTCAGTACGATCTGATGGTGCTCCTCGTGGAGCGCATTGAAGGTATGGAAGAACTCCTCCTGGATACGCTCCTTGCCTGCGAGAAACTGAATGTCGTCGATCAGAAGCACTTCACTCTGACGATATCGTTTGCGAAACTTGACCAACTGCCCGTTCTGAATCGCGTCAATGAACTCGTTGGTAAAACGTTCCGCCGACACATAGGTGACACGCGCGTTTTTCTTACGCTCGCTGACATGCAAACCGATCGCATGCAGCAGATGGGTCTTGCCCAAGCCCGTCCCGCCGTACAGGAAGAGCGGATTGTAAGTCTTCCCAGGCGTTTGTGCGACGGCCATGGCCGCCGCGTGGGCAAAGGTGTTATTGTCGCCAACGACGAAGTTCTCGAAAGTGTTGCGCGGATTGAAGCTGTTCTCAACCAGGGCGGATGATCGGGTGGAGGCACTGGTGGATGCGGTCGAGGCAGAGCTCTTTGGCGCTAGATTGAGTGCGGGATCCGGGAGGACCGGAGCGCTCATGTTCGCGTTGGTAGCCTTGAACTGGATCTGAAGCTGCATCCCTGAGGCCTGGCTGACAGCGTCCCGCAGCAGGCCGGCATAGTTGTCCTTAAGCCAGACTTCACAAAAGTCGTTAGGAACTTCGAGCACCATACTCTGCTGATCCATGCTCGCCACTTTGATCGGAGCGAACCAGAGATTGTAGATGTCCTGGTTCAGTAAAGAACGCAGGGCCTGTTGGGCGGTGATCCAGACCCGCCCGGCATCATTTTCCATGTTCAGCAAATTTGTGTTTTTAAGGGTTGCGTCGAACAGATTATTCACTCCTCACAGACTTCGTTGGAATCCAACACCTGCTGATTTCAATGTCCGGCCTAATAACCCAGCCTCTTTTGGAAGCGAACCCGAATTTCCCTCAGTCTCACACGAGTTCGAAATGTCCATAAAGTATTGATATTAAACCAACTAGCACCAGTTATTAGTCCACTTGTCCCGAACCGAACGCCGCGAGAGGCTTTTGCATCATGCTTTCGGCGTGCAGGGGTTTTAGAACAGGAACATGGGAGTGACTAGAAATATGTTTTGGGAGTTCTTCACCAGTTATTCACAACCCTAAAAACCCCCGAAAAATGGGGTGTTTTTGGAGGCTGTGAAAAAAACTGCCGGGCAAAAAGTATTCGCTCGACAGTCCCTTCGTTTTGGCATTTGTGGCGAACATAAAACAGCCATGTGACGAAACCCCCATCAGGCTTTGATGGGATGAGTGTCGCGGTGTCTTGAGCCTTGGTATCACGTGTCACAATGACGGTGGAAGGCCTCGCACCCGCTTTCTTAAAGGCCGAGATGCGATCCCGAGGAGCGGGAAAGTCTTTTTGACCAAAAATTACGGCTCCAGTATTGCTCATTCCTCCGCGAGATGCCCCTCGGCCAGCGCGAGGAGATGTTGGTTTGCCTCCGAGCTAGGAAGAAGGTTGAGACCCGCTTTAGCTGCATCGCGCACCAGACCCCATTTGTCGAGCTGAGCGGCGCACAGCGCAAGTCCGTTCCACGCGCCGAAATGATGCGGTTTCATGCGAACCACCGTTTGACAGAGCGTGAGGCCCACAGCCGATTGGCCTCGCAGATATTGCAGTGTAGCCTGTTTATTGATGGCTTCGGCCCAGTCCGGGAAGTCGGCCATTAAACCAAGGAAGGCGGCTTCTGCTCGTTCGAAATCATGGAGTTCCATCGAACTAACGCCTGCATCCATCCGGCGACGCGCACTCCGCCCCTTCTCGTTGAGCCAACACTCCCACAGACCCTCGATAGCGAGTCCTACGGTCAGCATGTCGGGGTGCCGGAGGCAGTCGGAAAGAATGGTCTCGGCACGCTGGCGTATCAGGAAGCGCAGCGCTTTCTGTCGTTGAGCCGGCGCGCCTGTCTTCAGGAGTAGCCCGGCCTTCTTGAGTGGGTCTTCTTCGGGGACTCCACCTGACGATGACTGAGGGTCATTGAGCCGAAACGCCATAGAGCTACTCTACGGGCTTGGATCTCTTCAACTCAAGCTCGCGCAGCCAGGCGAAGATCACCGGAGTAACGATCAAGATGTGGATCAGACTGCTGAGCATGCCTCCAATGACGGGGGTGGCCAGTGGCTTCATCACCTCGGCCCCAGTCTGTGTGCTCCACATAATGGGCAGCAGGCTGGCGACGATGGTTGCAACGGTCATCACCTTGGGTCGAAGCCGTAGTCGCGCTCCGTCCTTAACGGCCTGAATCAGATCTTCGCGATTGAATTCGGCCCCTCTCTCCCGCTGTTTCTTGTGCAAGCGCTCTTCGAGGTAGACCACCATCACCACGCCCGTCTGGATGGCCGTTCCAAAGAGGGCGATGTAACCCACCCAGACGGCGACGCTGAAGGGATACCCGAGCCACCATTGCAGGAAGACCCCGCCTGTCAGTGCAAAAGGGACGGCGAGAATCACATGGGCGGCCTCGCGAGCATCTCCATAGATCACAAAGAGAAGTACGAAAATGATCAGGAGGACGGTGGGAACCACGAGGCGAAGGGTGCGCTGGGCGCTGATTTGATGCTCATATTGCCCGCTGTACTCCACGGTAAACCCCTTGGGAAGCCCGGGCTTGATCTCGCGTTCCACCCGGTCGCGAACCTCCTGAACGAAACTTCCAAGGTCACGATCCTGGACATTCGCCTGCACGTAGACCCGAAGCCTGCCGTTCTCGCTGGCGATTTCGCTAGGGCCCTCGACGCGGCGAATCTGAGTCAACTGACCCAGGGGAATCTGCCGGCCGGACGGGGTTCCGACCAGGATCTCGCCCAACCGCTCGATGTCCTGGCGCTCGCCTCTCTCGAGTCGAACCTGGATGGGGAAGCGCTGTCGCCCCTCCAGAGTGGTGGAGACGGTTCGACCACCGATCCCCGATTCCACGACTTCCAAAACGTCACGGGCTCGCAGGCCGAAGCGCGCCATGGCGTTCCGATCGAGCTCGAACTGAAGGTACGGTTTGCCCTGGACCCGGGAGGCGGCCACGCCCACGGCCCCTGGAATCGTCCGCACCACGTCGTCGACCCGCAAAGCCTGCCGCTGCAATTCATCCAGATTATCACCCAGGATTTTGATTCCCAGCTGGGCGCGGATACCCGTGCTGATCATCAGGATTCGATTTTCGATCGGCTGAAGAAACCCAGGCACATATCCCGGAACCACCGTGAGTCGTTCTGTGAGCTCAGCAATGAGCTTTTGGCGAGTCATTCCAGATCTCCACCGAGATTCCGGATGGAGCATGATGGTGGTCTCGATCATCTCGACCGGTGCGGGGTCGGTCGCCGTCTCTGCCCGGCCGAGTTTACCAGCCACGGAAGCGACCTCGTTGGTTAGGGCTGCGATGGTGCGGTCCTGCCAGGCCATGATGCGTTTGACCTCCGTCAGCGAGGTGCTCGGGAGCAACACAGGCATGAACAAGAGGCTGCCTTCGTTCAAGGCAGGCATGAATTCGCTCCCCATTCCCTGGGTTGCAGATGCCAGCCGCAGCCATCCAGCGGTCTGCAATCGCTCAGTCCAGGCCTGGGGAAGTCCGAGTGCTAGGGTGAGTGCGCAGGCAAGCAGCACTGCCGCACCACTCAGCACCGTCTTCCGCCAGCGCAGCGCCCAGTCGAGGATCGGATCGTAGAGCGCCAGAAGAACACGCATGATCCAATTGCGATCTTCCGGGTGAAAGGGGCCGCGCACCAGCCAGGCACAGAGCACAGGCACCACGGTTACTGCCAGCAAGGTGGAGCCGATCATCGCGAACGTCTTGGTGAACGCGAGCGGGTGAAAGAGCCTCCCTTCCTGGCCTGTAAGCGCGAACACCGGCACAAAAGCTAGAATGATGATCACCATCGCGAAGAAGATCGGCCGACCCACCTGCTGGGATGCCTCGAGGGTAAGCCGGAGGTAGTCCGAGGGCTGAAGCTGGGCGTCTGCCGGAGCCGTACCCTCGGCCCGTTTCTTCGCCAACTCCGCGTCCGCCTCCTCGCAGTGGCGAATGACATTCTCCGTCATGACGATGGCAGCGTCCACGAGCACTCCGATCGCAATGGCAATGCCGGAGAGCGACATGATGTTCGATGAAACTCCAAACTGACGCATGAGAATAAACGAGATCAGGATGGAGACCGGCAGCGGGAAGGTGACGATCAGGATGCTTCGGAAATGAAAGAGGAAGACGATATGGGCCAGGGTCACCAGCAGGATCTCCTCGGTCAATGCACGCTTCAGGGTTTGGAGGGTTCGTTCGATGAGCTCGCTTCGGTCGTAAAACGGACGGATGCTAACTCCCGGCGGAAGGCTTGCCGCAATGGCCTTGATCTTGTCCTTCACCCTTCCGATCACCTCCATGGCATTCTCGCCGTTCCGCATCACCACGATGCCTCCCACAACCTCGTGGCCTCCCACATCCAGGGTGCCGCGACGGAAATCTCCGCCGATCTGCGTGGTGGCAACATCTCGCAGATACACAGGCACCCCCTCGCGCTCGGCCAGGACAATGTTATCCAGGTCGGCCAGCGATTGCACGAGTCCTACCCCGCGCACCACAAACTCCATGCCATTCTCCTCGATCACCTTTCCACCCACATTCAGATTGCTGTCCTCAACGGCCTTCATCACCTCTTGCAGCATAATTTTGCGCTCGCGCATTCGAAGCGAGGAGACCTCGATCTGATATTGCCGCACAAACCCGCCCACACTTCCGACTTCCGCAACCCCGGGCACGCTGTTCAGTTGGTAGCGCACGAACCAGTCCTGAAGCGCACGAAGCTGCCCGAGATCATAGCCTTTCTCAGGAGATAGTGACGGATCGACCTCGAGATAGTATTGATAGATCCACCCCAGTCCGGTGGCGTCTGGGCCGAGCTTCGGCACCACTCCAGTTGGGAGGATATCCCCAAGATAGTTGAGCCGTTCCAACACCCGAGAGCGGGCGAAGTAGTTGTCGATGCGGTCCTCAAAAATGACGGTGATGAGGCTGAATCCGAACATGGAGTTTGCGCGGACAGATTTAACCCCGGCCAAACCTTGCAGATTCACTGAGAGTGGATAAGTCACTTGGTCTTCCACCTCCTGAGGGCTGCGCCCTGACCAGTCCGCAAAGACGATCACTTGATTCTCACTGAGGTCGGGGATTGCATCTACCGGCGTCTGGTAGAGGCAGCGCATTCCATAGCCGATGAGGATCAGGGTGGCGCAGGCCACCAGGAATCGGTTGCGCAGCGAGGCCTGGATCAACGACTGGATCACGGATGCACCTCCGTTCCGCAGTCCTGCATGGCGCGTCCCATGTAGGGATTCGCGAGCGGCCCTAGCAGCTGAATCCACTGCGCCGACTTGGGCGCCCCTTCAAAGGCTTTGGAGGTCATGGGACATTGATAGATCTTGAGA
>CAMAVD010000063.1 GCA_945861575.1 Akkermansia muciniphila | reverse complement strand
ACCACAATTTTCTCAATACGAGGAATCTGGTGAATGTTTTTGTAGGCACGGCTCTTTTGCAGAGCCGGGCGAACCTCGTCCGTATACTTGACTAGCAATCTGGGTTTCATGTCCGCTTCTCAGATAAATTCAGGATCAGGCTACTTTGGAAGCACCGCGTTTGGCGGCGCGTTCGTCGTAATTGGAGGCGAGCATCACATTCGAAATATGAATGGTTCCCTCGCGTTCAATAATGGCACCCTGGGGGTGGCGCTGGCTCTTGCGCATATGGCGCTTAATCATTTGGAGTCCTTCGATGACCACCCGATCATTCTTAGTAAGCACGCGGATAATTTTACCGCGCTTGCCGCGCTCAGCGCCGGCAATGACCACTACCTCGTCTCCACGTTTAACATGACGCTTTGCCATAACTCAAATTACCTCTGGCGCGAGAGAAATGATCTTCATGAACCGCTTCTCTCGCAGTTCGCGGGCCACCGGTCCGAAGATGCGGGTGCCGCGCGGGTTGTTGTCTTTATCAATAATAACGATCGCATTTGACTCGAAGCGCACGTAGGAACCGTCAGATCGGCGGACTGCCTTCCGGGTGCGAACAACGACAGCGTTCACTACTTCGCCCTTTTTCACGGTACCGTCAGGGGTGGCTTCTTTGATGTGGGCCTTAATGATATCGCCTATACGGGCGTAGCGTTGGTTCTTGCCAAGCACGCCAATGGTCGCCGCGCGTTTAGCGCCGCTATTGTCGGCCACGTCTAGAATGGAGCGAATCTGGAGCATAAAATGGAAATCCTTAGACCGCGGCCACGGCCGCCTGTGTATTCTTAGCGACGACCTCGACCAGACTCCAGCGCTTCAGGCGCGAGAGCGGTCGACTCTCTTGAATGCGGACCTGGTCGCCGGGCTTCGCTTCGCTCTTCTCATCATGAGCGTAGAACTTCTTATAGCGCGTAATCACCTTCTTAAACTTGGGGTGAGGGAAGCGGCGTTCCACACGTACCACGATGGTTTTGGTCATCTTGTTAGAGACCACTTCACCCACGCGCTCTTTGCGGTGCCCCGTCGGTTTTTTCGTTTGTTCCATAGTTCAGGTCAGGCGTTTGGCTTCCGGAGCTCCGACATTCTGGTTTCGACGCGGGCAATATCGCGGCGGAGATTTCTCACCTGTGCGGTGTTCTCCAACTGGCTAGCAGCCCTCTGCAGCTGCAGCTTAAACAACTGCTGGCGCAAGTCGCGGGACTTTCCGGCAAGTTCCGCCTGGGTCTGATCTTTGAGTTCGCTGAATTTCATGATCGATCCGTTATGCGACGTGATGCCGCGAGATAAATTTGGTGCGAATCGGCAGTTTTGTTGCCGCCAGGCGGAGAGACTCCCGAGCGAGTTTCTCAGGCACACCATCAACCTCAAAAAGGACGTTGGCTGGGCGTATGACAGCAACCCAAGATTCTAGTGGGCCTTTTCCCTTACCCATTCGAGTTTCGAGTGGTTTCTTTGTGTAGGACTTCTGAGGGAAAATCCGAATCCAGACCTTCCCACGGCGCTTCATGTTGCGCGCGATGGCAACACGCGCTGCTTCGATCTGCTTCGTGTCCAACCAGCAGCGCTCTACAGCTTGCAAACCATACTCACCGAAAGCCACGGTTGCACCCCGATATGCCGTTCCAGAACGGCTCCCACGGTGCATCTTGCGATACTTGACTCTTGCTGGCAATAAGGGCATATGCGATTCCTAAAAATTGGCGTTGTTAACCCCGGACTTAAGACCTTGATGGGGCGTCCAGAGGATCATTGCTCCTCGGAGTGGACAATGGATCCTTCTTCTCCTTCTCTTCCTTCTTGCAAACCCAGCACTTTACACCGAGAACTCCATACATGGTCTTCGCTTCCGCAAAGCCATAGTCAATATTAGCCCGCAGGGTATGCAGCGGCACGCTGCCTTCGTGGTATTTTTCCACACGAGCGATTTCCGCCCCTCCCAAACGCCCTCCACACCGGATCTTGATGCCCTCAGCACCCATATCCATGGCGAGCTGGACTGCTTTCTTCATGGCGCGACGGAAGGAAACCCGACGTTCGAGTTGAAGGGCTACATTCTCAGCAACGAGTTGAGCATCGATCTCCGGCTGCTTAACTTCGGCGATATCAACGTAAATTTCCTTGCCGGTGAGCTTGCCCAATTCCTCTTTCAACTTATCGATCTCAGATCCCTTCCGCCCGATAACAACACCAGGGCGAGCCGTAAGAATCGTCAGGCGGCAGCGATTCGCCGCGCGCTCAATAAGAATTTTCGGAACCGAAGCACCCTCTAAGCGCTTCTTCAGAATGGCGCGAATCTGCTGGTCTTCCACCAAGAGGCGTCCGAAGTCTTTTTTATCGGCATACCACTTGGAGCGCCAGTCTTTGTTGACGGCGATGCGAAGACCGATTGGGTTAGTCTTTTGGCCCATAGTGTTATTTCAAGTCTGAGAGAACGATCCGAACGTGGCAAGTCCTCTTAAGGATAGGACCTGCAGAGCCTCGCGCTTTTGGAATGAAGCGCTTCATAGTAAACCCAGTGCAGGCAACAGCCTCAAGCACAGTAAGATTTTCAGCGCGCAGCCCGTTGTTGTTCTCAGCGTTGGCAATTGCAGAGTTCAACGTCTTAGCGACAACCCTGGCGGACTTGCGGGAAACAAAAGCCAAAACTGCTTTTGCCTGCAGGGCAGGAAGACCCTGGATCTGCCGCACGACCTCGCGCATCTTCTGTGCGGACATGCGCACGTTTTTGGTGATTGAAAGGACTTCCATAGTAATTCCTACTTGGCCTCCGCCTTCGCGGTATGGGCTCCATGTTTCTTGAACGTGCGGGTGAGGGAAAATTCGCCCAGCCGATGACCCACCATGTTTTCCGTAACAAAGACAGGATTGAAAACCTTGCCGTTGTGCACGTTGAACGTCAACCCCACGAAATCGGGGGTGATCATCGAACGGCGTGACCAAGTCTTGATCGGAGCCTTTGAGTTGCTTGCCTTAGCCTTTTGGATTTTATCCACAAGGTGTTGGTCAACAAACGGGCCTTTCTTAATTGAGCGTCCCATAAAAGTATCGCGTTACTTGAGCTTCATCGGACGACCATCGCGGCGAACCACAATGAATCGGTTGGAGTACTTGCGGCGATCGCGAGTTCGAAATCCCTTCGAAAGCACACCCCAAGGAGAGGAGAGATGCTGACGGCCGCCACCACTCTTAGACTTACCAGCACCCCCACCGTTAGGATGGTCGACTGGGTTACGGCTCACACCACGGTTAACCGGGCGCTTGCCCCGATGACGACTGCGACCCGCTTTACCCAGAACCACCTTGGAATGATCCAGGTTACTGACCTGTCCAACGGTCGCATAGCAAACTTCAATAACCCGACGAACCTCCCCAGAAGGCAGCCGAATCAGAGCGTAGCCGTCACCCCGCGACATTAAGGTCGCCGCGCCACCAGCTGCGCGCACAATTTGCCCCCCACGTCCTGGTGTCAATTCGATGTTGTGGATTTCGATACCCACCGGGACGGATTTAAGGGGAATGCAATTTCCGAGGTCAGGCGGCGCTGTAGGACCACTCACCACCTTGGCCCCCACCATGAGGCCATTCGGCGCGAGGATATAGCGTTTCTCGCCGTCGGCGTATTCAAGCAAGGCCAAGCGAGCCGTCCTCATCGGATCATACTCGATAGCCGCTACGGTGGCGGAAACCCCATGCTTGTTGCGCTTGAAGTCGACCTGGCGGATCTTCTGGCGATGACCGCCACCAATACCGCGGGCAGTCACGCGTCCGTGGGTATTCCGACCCCCAGACTTTTTCTTGATCTGCACCAGGCTCTTCTCGGGCCGGGTCTTCGTAATGTCGTCGTACGACGCGATGGTAATGTATCGCGTCGAAGGCGTTAAAGGCCTAAATGACTTTACTGGCATAAATTCAGTTTTGCCGAGGTTGTTCTCGGGATTGTCGAGCCATCATTCCCGAGCCCCTGGAGAGCGACGGTTATCGGTTCGACTGCAACACGTTTTACCGGAGGACCGGTCGAAACGGAGCGCGGAAAATAGCAAAAGCCCCAGGAGGCGCAATAGAATTTTGGAAAAATCTTATAACTGCATGTGCATCCATCCTGCGCAACCTACGAAAAAAGCCAGCATTTGAGCCCCTTTCACCGCTTCTATCCCACCCTAAAACTAATCTTCTGCACAACCTCCTGCCCTACTGCAGACTGGATGCGTTTGAGGATCTCTGCACGCCGCCATCGCACAATCTCCGAAAGCCAGACGTTGTTGTCCACAGTCACGAACAGTGTACCCTTCACAATGCCGGTGGGCTGCGCGTGCGCCGTGATTGCAGGGTCAATGCATGCATTCCAAATCTGCATGAGCTGGGCCTCTCCTGCCCTTTTGTCCATTCGCAACCCCTGCATTACGGCTGGAAGAACAGAGCCAACCGATCGACCAAAGGAACGTAACTCCACTTCGCGCGGCGCTGTGTTTACTCCCCTCCACTGGGCCAGCACCCGCTGCCGTGCTGAAACCTTGGGCGGCCCCTTTGCAGGCTGGACGCTATAGGGTCTTCGAAGCATACCTCAACCTAGATGCCCGATTCCTACTCTCGCGATCGACTCATCGAGGATCAAGACACCATAGCCTGGTAGGTCAAATCCGCCCGAGAGTGTCCTGTCGCTGAGAAAATCGTGCACGGGTTTGTAGAAATTCAGCCGAATCGCCGTGCTCTGATGATTCAAGAGAAAGTAGACACGGGTGCCATCTTTTTCACGCGCGCTGACCTCGATGTTCTCCGGCACTTTGATGAGCGGATGCACCCCACAGAGGTTCCGCAGATAGTTGATCAGATCATGGTAAAAGTGCGCCGTGCCGACGGTGCCCACATAGACCGCCCGCCCCGCCCCAAACTGGTTAACGGTCAGGGCAGGTGAGCCTGCGTAAAAGTCCTTTGCGAAGGTGGCGAGAACTTGGCAACTCAACGGCTTAATCACATCGCACCAGAGCCGCGCTGTGTGCAGCTGGGTCGCGATGAATCCGCCTTTGACGGCCAAATGATTTTCCTCGCTGAGTGGCAAGGGATCAAACTCCATGACTTCCAACCCGAACACATCGGTCAGGTCGTGAGGATATCCACTGTCGGGAGCCATGTGATGCTCATCTACCAGCCCGGTATTGCAGGTCCCCACCAGCGTGCCCCCGTTCATCACGAATAGCTTCAGTCGGTCCGCCTCGCCTCCTCCCAAAAGCTGGAGCGAGGGAGCGATGAGAAGTTTATAACCAGTGAGATCCTCTGTGGGGCGAACGAAGTCCACTGGAATATTCCGACCATGGAGTGCGTTGTAGTAGAGCAGCAGGTGCTCTCTCTGATTGAAATGGCTGGTGGGCTGTGGCAGGTGCCGCATGTTCCAATCATTTTCGGGAGTCACCAGAATACCAACCTCAGCCTTGACGCGCGATCCCTGCAGGATTGGCGCGAGCTTCTCCATCTCTTTGCCGATCTGCTTAAACTCCGCGTAAACACGCCCATCGGCGCGTCCGTCATGGGTCAGCACTCCGCCGTAAAACTTCTCCGATCCAATGCGCGGCTGCCGCCACATGAAGTAGAGTAAGCCATCGGCTCCACGCGAAACCCACTGATGTGAAAAGAGCCTCACTACCCCAGGCCTCACCAAGCTGTTGACCTCCGTCCAGTTGACGTTGCCAGCCTTGTGCTCGATGACCCAAAAGCCGCTCCCAGCCCCTCCAGGAGCGCGTATTCCGGTCTTTTTGAGCGACCGCATCATATCGATGTAGCAGGCGTTGTCCGAGGACCTGGACCGCACGGTGGCGTCCGAATCGACCGACACAAAGTCCAGTGTCTCCGCCATGTCGAAGTGATCAAAATCCCGGGTCATTGCCCGGAGGTTGTGAGTCACCGGAACCTCCGGTGTCGCCCTCTTCAGAATGTCGATTTGCAGCCGCGCGTACGCAACGATGCTGTCGCTGCTAAAACGCATCCAGTCCATGAGGAGTGCGGGGTTGTGGACGGTTGGCGCGCGCCGTGGCATCGGCAACTCGTCCCAGTCGTAGACCATCTGAGACCAGAAACGATTCCCATGCATCTCGTTCAACCGATCGAGGGTCTCGTACTTCATGCGAAGCCACTCAATCCACTCCCGCCGGGTCTCTTCATTGAAGCTAAACTCGGTGCCATGCCCCCCTAAACCATTGTCCACCTGCCACGAGATTAGCTGTGGATGTCGGCCCAAATTTCGAGCGAGCTCCTCCACGATCCGAGCGGAGAGTTCGCGGTATTTACCGCTGTTGAGGCAGACAGCGCGGCGGGTCCCCTCCGAGCGGGAGAGGCCGGAACTGTCCACGGGAAGGATGTGTGGATAGCGCCGCGCCGCCCACAGGGGAGGGGCGGCCGTCGGGGTTCCCAGCACCACCTTGATGCCAGCCTCCCCGAGAAGGTCCATCATGCGACGCATCCATGCGAAGTCGAAGCGCCCCTCCTCAGGCTCATAAAGTCCCCAGGCAAACTCTCCCATGCGCACGACGTTTACGCCGGCTTCCATCATGAGGGAGACATCCTCCTGCCACCGGTCTTCAGGACGTTCACGAGTGCCAGCATGGGGATAGACCCAATGCTCCGGATAGTAGTCAACGCCGAAATACATAGGTCTTTCGTCTTGGTTCTGGACTCGCACACTACGCCTCCCATCGGTGCGAGCAACACCAAAAACGCCACGGAATATGAAACCGAGTAAGAGCCAGGATGGCTTAGATCTGATGGCAGAACATCGCGTCGCGAAGCTTTGGCTCGAACCAGGTGCTTTTTGGCGGCATGATTCCTCCGGCGTCCGCAATGGCCATCAATTCCTCGATCCCCGTGGGATACATTGCAAATGCACAGGCATACTCCCCACTGCCCACCAATCTCTCCAGCTCACCCGTTCCGCGAATTCCACCAACAAAGTTGATACGCTTGCTGGTGCGGGGGTCATCAATCCCAAAGAGCGGTGCCAGGACATACTTTTGCAAGAGCGTGACATCCAGCTTCTCGATAGGGTCCTGCGTCGCTGCGAACGACGGCCTGAAGTGCAATCTGCGCCATCCGCCCTCCAGGTAAAGACCCAACTCATGGCGACGGGTCGGACGGGCCCCTGCCCCGGACGGCCCAAGGATGAACACTGCATCCAGCTTTTCCAGGAGCACGGCCGGCGTCATGCCGTTGAGATCCTTTAGCACTCGATTGTAGGGAAGGATCTGCATCTGGTTGTGCGGGAAAATCACCACCAGGAACCCCCCGCTCTGTCCGCCCCCTTTGCGTGACTGGTAAACGCGCCCCGCGGCGGCACTCCGATGATGTCCATCCGCGATATAGAGCGACGGCACAGCGCTGAACGCCTCCCGGAGGGCCCCAAGGCTGGCTTCGTCCGCGATGGTCCAGGAAGTGTGCCGAACACCATCCTTTGCCACAAAATCGACGCCGGGGGCTTCCTCGAGCTTCTTGGCCACCAAGGCATCGATGACGGGCGAAGCTCGATAGGTCAGAAACACGGGGCCGGTCTGCGAGTCCAAAGCCTCGATATGACGCACACGATCATCCTCCTTATCCGGACGGGTAAACTCGTGCTTCTTGATGATATTTTGAAGATAGTCCTCGCAGCTCGCAGACGCCACAATCCCGACTTGGCTATGCGTCCCCATAATCTGGCGGTAAAGGTAGAGGCATGGCTTGGAGTCCTGCAACAAGGTGCCCTGCTGAATGAGCCGAGCGAAGTTCTCACGCCCTTTGGCGTAGACTTCCGCCGAGTAGAGATCGATTCCAGGGCTCAGGTCGATCTCCGGCTTGCTGACGCGGAGAAAACTGAGCGGGTTTCCGCGAGCCATCTCGCGGGCTTCCTCGGAGGACATCACGTCGTAGGGAAGTTCACAGACCTGCGAGGCAAGGTCAGCTTTGGGTCGCAACGCAGGAAACGGATTTACAGTAGCCATAATCCGTCCAACAAAGAGGCGGAGGGCGTGGGCTGTGCAAGAACAAAAACGGCATTGGCAAAACTCCGCCTATTGAAGCACCTTACCTCCCATGCACTCTGCCGCGCTTCTTTTCCCGATTCTAATCGCCCTCTCGTGCCTACTCCTCACGGGCTGCGGTGAAAAAAAACCTGCGGAGACGCCTATCAGCTCCACCAGTGGAGGCAACCCACTTACGGCTCCAACGGATTATCTAGGCGCGGTTGTTAAGGCGAAAAACACAGCAGGAAGCAAAATCTCCACGACCGGTCTGCAGCAGGCCATCCAATCGTATCAGGCGCAGGAAGGAAAACTACCAAAAGAGCTGCTAGACTTGGTGAAAGCGGGTGTCCTGCCCTCGATACCGAACCCGCCCAAAGGCATGAAGTTTAGCTACGACTCCAAAACGGGCGACCTCAAGGTTGTCACCGAGTAAGTCTCCATCGGGCTCCGATTCACTCCAACCTGTGCCCATTGATCTATGGCAATGGCGCAGCTATGCTTCGCGTCAGCAAACCCGGATGCGGGTCAGCGAACCATGAAAACATTCTTTAAACCAAACATTACCGGAGCAGGAAGGGTGGCCAGGGGGATCACGGCCTTGGGCCTGCTGCTGGCAGGCCTTTACGCATGGCAATCCATTCGATGGCTGTCGATTCTCCTACTGGTGAGCGCCGGGTTTGTTACGTTCGAGGCGCTGCGAGGATGGTGCGTGATGCGAGCCTGCGGGATCCGGACGCCCATGTAACTCGGTTTAGCAGTAGACCTGGAGGGTCTGCTTGATCGAGTTGACACGGTGATGACTGACAAGTTTGTCGATATAAAGGCGGCTGAGGCTCTGCCCTTCAGGAATGAGGAGAAGTCCGTTGGCCGCGTAAACAGCTCGGGCCAGGGTCATTCCGGGAGCCAACTCGCTTAACATGACCTCTCGTTGCCCACGACTGACCATTTGCCCCGAAAAACAGCGGTGGAAGAGCCGAACCGCTTCAGGATCCAACCGAGTGCCAGCGAGCCGCTTGACCGCCAGGAGTGCTTCGTCACCCGGTTTCTGAGCCTCCACATAAGCCAAGGCAACGGCAAGCAACCGGCTTAGCCAGGGAATCTCGTCCCCCTTCAAACGGTCCGGATACCCGCTGCCATCATAGTTTTCATGATGGGCACGGATTACTTTGCCCACCTGCCCCAGCTGATGGATGAACTGAACCATCTCCTCACCCAGCAGGGGGTGATGCCGGATAAGACCCAGCTCCACATCGTTGAGAGATGCCGAATGGCGATGCCAACGTTTGATCAACTCGCGAGGCGTGCCCAGAAGACCAATATCATGAAGCTGAGCTGCGATCTCCAACGTAGTACGATCGGCGACAGATAGCTCCACTGCATCCGCCATCTTTCGGCAAATCTCGGCGACCTGACGGGCTCGGGATCCCAGCGTCGGGTAGAAGGTTTCTAGCGTGTGAAGGCACAGGGACACCGACCGTTGCAGATTCGTGGACAAGGCCTTGTTGAGCTCATCCAGATTGCGATTTTGTTCTAGCTCGCGTCGGACCTGGCTCTCGAGCTCTGCATTGACCCGGGAAAGACTTGTGTTTAGCTGGCGGGTTTCGAACAGCAACTTTTGATTCTCTAGCAGAAGATCGTGCCGCTGAACCGCGTTGCGCACAGTGGCCATCAGCTCCTCGCGGACCCAAGGCTTGATGACGAATCGATAGAGCTCGCCCCGATTAATCGCGGACAAAACCGTCTCCAAGTCCACCACTCCCGTGATCAGGATGCGGGAGGCAAGAGGCTGGAAGTCCCGCACACGGGCAAGGAACTCCAAGCCTTGCATGCGAGGCATGTGATTGTCGCTCAGGATAACCGAAAATGACTCCTTGGCAGCCACCTCAAGGGCCTCTACTGCGTCGGCCGCAGCAACGACATGATAACCCTCGCTCGAAAGGGATTCCTGCAGCACTAGGCGGATGACCTCCTCGTCGTCCACGACCAAGACCCGAGGCTTGAGTGTTGTTGTCGGAGTCATTGGAAAGGGTCAACTTGGTCTAGAGGGTCAGGAGTAGGACTGCCACAAGGTCTGTCCGACCGGGCGATAGGCGGACCGCACCGAACGGAGTGCGTTCGAGGAGTGGCCCAAGTTCTCCATCTCCTCCCTGAGATTGCGGAGCCTCTCGCCAAGCAAAGCAATGTTGGCTTTCTCCCGTCTTTGCAGGTCCCGGATTAATCCGGCAACGGGCTCAACCACAGGACGCGGGATTCCAGGGATCCGGTCCATTTCCTGAAAAAGCTGTTTCTTGGTCTCGTGCAGGGCCTCGAGTGCGTCCCAGCGGGCCTGCTCGATGGTCTCATGCTCCTCCTCCGTCAGGGAGCGCCAACGCTCTAGGAGCACCTCAAGACCGGCCGGGTGCCTGGGGAACACCGCCTTGGTATCGGGATTTGGGATCATCCACGAGCCTCCAGACTCGGAAACGGCTGTCCCTCTTGGGGCGGCAAGTCTGACGTCTGTCCTTGCTTCGCAAGCATCTCCGACCAGGCATCCCGGAGGACCGTCAATCGCAGCACGACCTCCCGAATCCCCTCGGGCTTCTTGTAGGCGTTGCTCTCCTGGAGCCGGGAGTCGAAGTAGGTGTAGAGCGAACGCATGGTGTGAGCAAACTCCCCACCGCCCGTCATGTTCAAACTTAGATTGAGCTCGTTGATGATGTCCTGAGCCCGCAACAGATTATTGTTGATGGCCATATTGTACTCGAGCGGGTCCTCAAGATCGAAGCCGCCGAGGGCGAGGTTGAGAAAACGAAGCGCGCCATCGTAGAGCATCAGGACAAGGGTCCCGGGCGGGGCAGTCTTCGTGGCAACCTGACGATACGACTGCCAGGGATTCCCAGGGATCATGCGTTGGTGAAATGACGAAAGGACTTAGGAATTCAAACCGTCACCATGCGTCTTGCTGAACTCATCGGCGAGAAGCCGGGACAGCCGGTCGATGAGTTCCGGTGGGGGATAGCCTGAGGTCTCGACTAAACGTGTCGCTCTCTCGATCTCCGCCTGCCGGATGTCCGAAGTGGCTCGTAGGGCTGAGTCTAGGGTGCTAGCCGCCGCGAAGGATGCCACCGTCCCCTCCGCAGCCTTTGTCAGCTTGGCGGTCTCGCCGGACACGGCCTGGCTGGCACTCGTCCGAACCGACTGGGTGTTGATCTGCATAGTCATTCAACCTCGATCCTGCAAAGTCCAGGACGCTAATGCCCCGAGGCTCTACATTCCTTCTATCGGAAGCGGCCAAAAAAACTAAAGCGACGGTGGTGGAGTATTTTTCCGACCCAGAGGAAGCGATGCGGCAAGTTCCACCGCGAGGAGGCAGGAGCTGCCTGTCTCGATGGGGAGAAACTCAACACTCTGTGTTCGCGAACGCCGTCTTACCGGGACGGCAGTGTTGCGAAGAGAGCGCTGAGGGTGTAAGCCCCAAAGCGGCGCGGTGAGGACAGGATGAGCTGAGAGCCTGCTCCCCGGCTTGACTCAGAATCGTGATCCTGGGCAAAGCGCTTCGCGGCGACGGCCACCGACGTAGCGCCTGCGTCGAAAATCTGGTCGGCAGCCCAATACACGCCTGCCTCTCTGGAATCCACCAGTTTAAGTTTCCACCCGATCTGCAGGGCTCCGTAGGCCTGAAACTGGCTAAGCTCGGCAAAAATCACGGCCTGGCAGTCCTTCTGTTGCCTAAGATAGTCGAGCAAGGCTCTGGGCAGTGGCTCCTGAGCTCGCCAATCAGAGCGTCCAGTGAGGCGGCGCAGAGCCTCAGGCTCAATCAGAACCACCTCAAACGCCATGGAGCGGCTCAGCGCGTCGCCCACTGCGGAGCCAAGCGTCTCCTGCGCGTGAAGCATCTGCTCACTCGAGCTGGGAATCACCAAGGGAAGGACCGCGACGCGCCGAAGGTCAGCAGGAAGGGTCTGGGAGGATCGATAGACGTTGCTGGGGACAAAGCCAGCCCCTACCGGACGCTCCAGCCGACGCTGGACCCAGCGCACCACCGGGCATTCGCCGGCAGGCAGGCGCAACGGCACGGTGCAGCCGATCAAGGCGACAATGCTAACCATCCTCTGGATAAACGACATCATGACACTCCAAACTTTTGATTGATGAGCTGAAGCTGCTGATTGATGCGTGCCTGCGCTGTCTCCATGGTCACAAAGCGGTCGATCATGGCGCTGCGCGTCGCCTGAACGATTCGTTCATGTGCTGCCACCTGCTCATCGATCCCCGTGGACTGCTCGCTTAAAAGCTTCAGCTTGTCATCCAATGTACCGTCGTCCTCGGCGGTATCCTTAAGATAAGTGTGCAGCTTGGAGGCGAAGCCAGTTGTGGAGGCGGTGAAGAAACTTTTGACCGCGCTGAGGTCACCCGCGAGAGCTGCATCCAGTGTGGACTCGCTCGAGAGAGAAAGCTTGTCGTCGGTCCCATTGGACGTGTAGCCAAGATCGGAAAGGAAATCAAAGGTACCGGTGATCCCGGACACCTTGCTATTGGCCAGGGAACGAAGCGCGGTCGCGATGTTGAACGCGTCGCGATCGCCTGCAAGAACCCCAGCGGTCACCTTGCCATTCTTATCCGTCGTGCTGGCCGTGTAGGTGTCGATGGTTGACTGGCTCTTGTTGAAGTCTTCGACGAAATCCTTGATCGCCTGCTTGACCTTGGTGGTGTCCGCCGTGACTTCGACAGAGGTCGTCCCCAGGGCCAGGGCCTTTACCGTCAACCCGGTGAGACCTGAACTCGCCTCGTCAATAGTGTTGGATTGACTGCTCAGGACCTCCAGCCCGCCGTTTAAGTTGTACTGAAGATCCTTACCCCGGGTGAGAGTACCTCCCGAGACCCCAGTGGCGGAAAGAAAATTCCCTGTGACATCCTCTAGCGCTACACCAAGATCGCCTGTCGTTTTGTTGGTGAAAATGAAACGGTCGTTCAGGGAATCATAGCTGGCGGTAACACCTGCGGTGGAGTTATTAATGGCGCTCAGCATATCGACCATGGTGTTGGTCGAGGCGTTAAAACTGAACTCGACCCCGTTCACCTTGAACTTCCCGGCTCCACTCCCTCCGTCCGAAACCAGGGTTTTTAAATTGGCCGCATTGAGCGCTGAAGTCAGCCGGACAGCGCCTAGTTTTCCGCTGCTGACCACGGTGTCCGAGTCGTTGTTTTTTAGACGCGCGACGGTTAGGAAGTTGCTGGTATCGTTCGCGCTCCCAAGAAGAACCTTGGTCCCACTTGCACCCACCAAGCTGATCTTGTCGTCGGCGCTGGAGTAGGTTGCCGAAACGGTTCCACCGGTCGCCGTGCTGATCTTATCAAACACCTGCTGAAGGGAATCGCTCGTCGCCACTTCCACCCGCTTTCCGTTGAGCGTGAAGGTGCCGGCGGTCACCGTACCGGCGAAACCGGCGGAGCTGAGGGTGACGCCGGAAACGTCATCCGTGCTGCTCAGAGGACTGCCCGAATCGCTTGTGCCCCTTTGTACAGAGCTGCTGGCAAGCTGGAGAATGTTAAAGCTGTAGGTTCCGATCGCCGAGTTGGTCGTCGCGCTTGCGGTTGCGATGTCCTCATCCGTGCTCGCCGTGGCCCGGCTGTCAAAGAGAGTGGCTTCGCTGAGCGCTTTCGCTTTGGCGTTCAGATTCGTGAGCTGCGACTGGAGGATGCCGTAGGCGTTGTTACGAGCAGCGATCGCGTTTTGCTCCGTACGCAGATTTCGCTGCGGAGCACGATCAATCTCCGTGAGTTGGTCCACCATGGACCGCCAGTCGAAACCTGATGCCAGGCCAGAAAGTCCTAGTTCCATAAAATGCCTCTACCTCGTCGTCCATCGGCACAACCCCCCGCCCACTTGACCCCTTCCACTCCCAGACGTGGAGGCCAGGGAGGCAGCCTCAAGCTCTTCGAAGCAAAAGCCCCGGGGGGCCAAAAGCCTCCCGGGGTGTGTCGTTGCACGGTGGTCAGATTTCAAACACCTGACTCAACGTCACTTAGGATAGGAGTCGAAGAGCCGCTTGCGGCACCGAATTGGCCTGCGCCAACATCGCCGTGCCCGACTGCACCAGAATGTTGTATTTCGCATAGGCAGTGCTCTCTTCCGCCACGTCCACGTCCTTGATACGACTGTTGGCTGCTGAGAGGTTGTCGCGCAGCACGGCCAACTGCTCGCTGGTGTATTGCAAACGTGACAAGCTGGCACCCGCCGACGCACGATCCGAGGCTAGCGTGTTAATGGCAGCCTTAACGTTGGTCAGCGCAGTGGCCGCGCCGCCAACGGTGCTGACATTCGAACCCGTCGCCGTGGTGTAGGTGCTCGCCCCTAGATTCAACCCGCTCATACTGAACGTAGCACCCTCGGAGTCGATGGTGACGCTCAGCGCGGAACTGGTGAAGAGACTGACCCCGTTGAAGTCCTTGGTCGCCACATTGGTGATGTAGGCGCCGAGGGTGGTGAACTCGTTGTTGTAGAGCGTGCGGTCCGAATCGCTCTTGGTGACGTCCTGGGAGAGGATCGCCAATTCACTCATACGGTCGAGTGCTTTGGCCACCTTGCCCAGAAACCCGTCCTGGGTTTGGCTGAACGAGATGGCATTAGAGACATTGTTCTTCGCAGCCTGGGTCCGGCTGATCTGCGCGTCAAAACGCATAGACACCGCCAAACCAGCCGCGTCGTCCTCAGGAGAAACAATCTTGGATCCAGAAGACAAACGCGCGAGAGACTTCGCGAGCATTGAGGAGGATTCCGACAAGAGACGAGAAGCCCGCAACGAAGAAACGTTCGTGTTGATTACCATAAGACACTTCCTTGCACTGGGTCCCCTTGCAGGGGCCCTAAACGGCATCCCTGCCGTCGGGCGGATTTTGCTATGGGCTCCGCCCACTCTCCCTGCTGACCGTTCATCCTAGGCCGCCAGCCGCCAATGTCGCCAACGCGACTCCCAGTCTATCGGCAGCACCCCCAGGGAAACTTTAGTGTCCGTTTTAGAAGAGTCGTATTTTCAGGCGATGGAGGTTCACCCTTAAGCGAGAGCTGGATCAAAAGCACTGCAGCCCTTTGACTTAGGCAGACTTCAAAGGAAGGGGCTCTCTACGAATCGAACCAACCTGAGCGTCAGAACCAGAGCACCTACCCGCAAAATTGACCACCACCAAGGCCTCTACGGAGGGGTTGATCGCTGCTAACTCACGGAAACCAAGGAGACCTTCTCGCCCCGCTCATTGCGGGCCGTGCCTTGCGCTCTGGGATCGAGGGTGGGGACACCATCGACGCAGAAAAGATAGTGATGATGGCCGTGATTCATGGGCACTTCGACGCGCCAAGCGCCATCGAACATGCGCTTCATGGGATGCGACTCCGGATGCCAGTCATTGAAGTCGCCCATAATCGTGACCTTTTCCGCCCCGGTGTTTAGGCAGAGGAAGGCGACAGGCTTGATGATATTCTTGGCGGAATAACCGCCACGAGGGAGCGGATTGTAATGGCTCAGATCCTTCATTGTGGACAACAGAGTTCAAGGTATCGCTATTGCAGACAACGACATGGGTCTGTAATCACGCACCCATATTCTGACAAACAATCTAACTCTGAACCTTGGCGGTGCAAACAAAAGGTGCTTCTGCGGCGGCCTCTCAGGAACTGGCAGACACTCCCCCCTCGAGAGAGCTGTCCGCTACTCCAGAGACAAACCACCAACGAACTAAAAAACGGCCTTGCTAAAAGTGCTCCAGGGCCTTTTATTTACCCCTCCTCACGGCGGCTGGGTAGCTCAGTTGGTAGAGCATGCGACTGAAAATCGCAGTGTCGGCGGTTCAATTCCGCCCCCAGCCACCACTTTCAACACATCACCCATCCACAGGCCGTTCATAAATCGCCTGGATTGCGACCCCTTCCGGATCCTTTAGCAGGGTGAAGAAGGTGGTGGTGATCCACCATCGGGGTTGTTTTCCCAACCAAACGGCAGAGAGAATCTTCCGTCTTGCAGGGTGGCCAACTGAAGCCTATCACGGCGATACTTGGCCGAGATCGAGGATTCGGAAAAAGCTAATTTCCAGGTCGGGCGTCCAGAGGTACTCGGAAGCTGGGGTCGTGCTTAACGACTCCCAAGCCGGAACAGCAGAGGCCAGTCGCCGAGCTCTCTGTACCTGAAAGGGCCCTTTGCCACCTCGCCACAAAATTCTACGCGCACCGTTACCTGCCAAAGGGGCCGGAAGTAGCTCGATCACCAAGGGATCCGGCACCCTGACGCTCACGTCGTATGCAGGCAGGTAACTCGCGGCACCCACACTATCCAAAGCAGAAACGGTCAGGCGCCAAGCCCCGTGCGGAAGGCTCCATCCGCTACGATACGGCGGCTGTCTGTCTACAACCGTAAACGCGGAGACGTCCCCCTGCCCCGGCCGACTCCATTCAAACAGGACCAGTTGAACCCCCTCATCATCGGATGCCTCCACCTCTACAGAGATGATCTCACCGACCCAAAATATGTCTTTTTTGGGTTTTGCCACCCATCGCAGACTCGGAGGCGTCACAGGAAAGCTGAGCGGATCGCCGGGATTGGATACGGCGAGCATCGGGTCAACTAAGCCATCTCCATCAGGATCTCCCAGCTCCTCCCCGTTGCTGAAACCATCCAGATCCGAGTCCAGCGCCGCCAAAGCGGCGTCCCAGAAGGGCCGGCTGCCGATCGCGACCTCCTCCACAGCATAGCCAAAGGAATTTCTGGGTCCCCCACCCCCAGAATCATGGCACGTGCTACAGCTGTAAACTGGGCCATTGGGGATAAGCCCGACACGAAAGAACCGTGCCTGAACCTGAGTGCTGAGTGAGAATAGAAGGCTGCACACGATACCCCGTAACAGGCACGTTCGCAGAACCAGGAATCCCTCCGAACAGAACACGCTACGGTCTCGGCCAATCATATCCATACCGATTGCTTACAGATACCGTGGGTCGATCGTGCGACGCTCACGTAAAGAGGCCGTAAAATGGAAAGAAGCCGGAGGTTGTCCCTCCGGCTTCTTGAGCTTCGCCTGCTGGCGGCGGGGCTGTGATGCCCCCCGTTCCAGTTCTTTCAGACTCAGGGCACGACCAAACGGTAGTATCTCTGAGGAGCGCCTGCGCGGGCCGTTGTGTCAATGAACAGATACGGGGACGAAGGCAGAGTCAGATTGGTTAAGGACTGCCAACTGGGCGCGGTCGCCGAATTGGCGTACTCGACGCGGTACTGACCGCCCACCGTTCCTTGGAACACCATGCCCATGAACAGCGCAGGATTGGTGAGTTGAGGACTGGCGGGGTTGACCTTGACGGTCGCCGGAGCGCTGGTGACGGTGCCATCTGGCCCGGTGACAGCGACCGTGTAGACCGCTCCTGCTTGGTTCAGCGGCAGGCTGTAGAGAGTCAGCGCGGGACCATTGGCTCCCGGGACCGCTTGACCATTCACAAACCATTGATAGGAGAACGGGCCGGTGCCCTGGGCCACGCTGCCTAGGACAAGCGGACTCCCCACCGTGATGTTCTGGCTCTTTGGGGGAACTCGCAGGGAGGGATACGCGGCCACCGCTTGCAGATACATGGCGTTCAACTGACCATGCTCGATCAGCTCACCCGCAATGCGGGCATGAACCTGGCTCGCGAACAGCATCCAACCAGGTCCAAGGATTTCCTCCATGTCGATGATACCGGAGGATTCCTCGTCACGGGTCAGGAAGGCGGATCCACCGGTCGAGAAGAACTTGCGATCGCCGGCGGCCAGGTCCGTGAGGGAACCGAGCACCGGATCAAAGATCCAGATCCTCGCAAGCCTGTCGTTGTTGCCTGGATCTTCCTGAAGCAGGATTCGGCTATCCTTCAAGATCGTGAGATTATCCAGCATGACCACCTGCTCGTTGGAGTTAGCCAACCCCGTACCGCTCGGCCCATCCAGAACGAGCTCGATGAAGCCACCGTCCTCGGGTCGGGCAACGTCATTGAAACAGAGCCGCCAAAGACGAGACGCCACAGCGACATTGGCACCCGAGGCGCGACCGGTGGTGACGAAGTAGAAGTCGCTCGGACGGTTGGGATCCCAGGCTCCATCCTCGACACGCGCGAAGCTTGTTCCACCGTTCAACCCGGCGAAGTCCATCTCGGCCTCGTTGAGCGTTGAAACGTCACCGATGCGATGTAGTTTGAAGTCCACCTTCGTGCGCCAAGCCTTCGATCCGACCGCCTTGTCATTGGTCTCGAATGGCACATAGCTGCCTTGATCCTCCACCCGAACGACATAGGTGACGGCTGGATGAAGTCCCGCCTTCTGGATCAGAGATCCCGTCGTGCCCTTGAGGCCGATGCTGACATAGACCTGGCTGTTCGTGAGATCGCTGTCATCCAATCCCATGACAATCGTCTTGTCCTGCGCGAAGGGACTCGCAACAGCATTCTCCCAGGCAAACAAACCGAGGTAAGGCAGCTCGTAGCTATTGCCCTTCTCAGGCCCTGTCACGATATGGGCGAACGCACGACCACCCAAAGCGCGCGGAGCTCCATCTTCCTCCCCGTTCAGGAAAATACGGTCGGTTGTCCCCTTTCCGGTATAGGGATTATAGAACGCCTCAACTGCAGGCAGATCCGCCGAACAGAAACGAGAGAAGTGGTAGTCGGAGGTCGGGTCGAACAAACGATGCTGGTAGGTGGTGCGATCCCAGACATGGACTCCATTGCTCTTGATGAGGTCTTTACCGGACAAAGCCACCAGATTGGACTTCGCAAACACCCACTCGGAGATGAAGGCCCCTTTCCCGCCGTAAGCGCGTGTGATCCCCAAGCCCGCCGCAGAGTTTGTCACGACCACACGGCTGAGGTTAGTAATGACCTCGTTCTGAGAGTTGGTGGAGACGACAGAAACACTGTTGGTCACGTAGCTTTCGGTGCCGCGGCCTCCCGGGAGATCTCCCCCACGGGCCTCGTGATTGACCAGCAGAGTGAACGTACCGTCGCCGTTGTCGTAAGCACCCATGCCGTCCGGCAGACCAACCATCTTGTAACCACCGATATCCGGCTGCTGTGGGTCAGCCACCGTGACGAGAGACTGGACGGTGACATGGTAACCACCTGCTGCAGCCGCCTCGTAGGAAGGCTTGAAATAGGGCTCGACCGAGGTGCTAGCTGTGGTGAGCGGCATTTGAGAGATATGCATCGCCACCAATTGACCATGCTCCACGAGCTCACCAGGAATGCTGCGATGCACCTGAATGTCCCAGAGGAACCAACCAGGTCCCAGGATCTCGGAGGCATCCAGGATGCCGGAGGATTCCTCATCGATCGTGAGGAATCGGCTAGCGCCTGTCGTCGCGAACTTTCGATCGGCTTGGGCAATATCCGTGAGATCCTTGGTTTGTGGGTCAAAAAGCCAAACGCGAGCAAGGCGATTATTGCCACCTGGATCTTCCTGAATCAGGATTTTGCCCGCTTTGGTGACTTCCATATTGTCCATCATAACAGGAAGTGCCCCCGATTCTGCACCTGTTGCGCTGACTGGCCCTTCGAGCATCCGCTCAATCGTTCCTCCGGCCGTGGGGTTTCCAAGATCGTCGAAACGCAAGCGCCACAGGCGAGAGGCATGAGTCACCGCCGCTCCAGCGGCCCGCCCGGTCGTGACGCAGTAGAAATCATTCGGGTGGGTGGGATCCCAGTTGCCGTCCTCTACCCGGAAGAAGGCTGTCGTGTTGGAGACACTCAGACTCTCCAGCTGCGGAATCGTGAGATTCGCCGCATTGTCCAGCTTGAAGAGGCTAAAACGCGCAGAGCTAACAGGCTTCGTCAATCCAATGATCTTGTCATTGGACTCGTTCGCAACCAGAACTCCGTCCTCTTCGACGCGGACCGCATACAGGCTGCCGTTGTGCAAACCCGCCTTCTCAATGTCCAGGCCGGTATCCTGCTTGGTGCCGACGTAGACATACATCTGGCTGTTATCAAGTCCGCCATCGTCCAATCCCATGACGATGGTTAAGTCCTGGGGGGTCGGGCACGCCACCGAATTCTCCCAAGAGAAATAGCCGAGGTAAGGAAGTTCATAACTTGTTCCCTTCTCTGGCCCACTCGCTATATGAGCAAAGGCGCGTCCGAAGGAGAATTCCTCGCCGTTCATGTAGATCCGGGTCTGAGTTCCCTTGCCGCTGGACGGGTTGTAAAACGCGGTCTGCAAGGGGAGGTCGCCAGCACAGAGTCGACTCACATGAAAATCGGCGGCAACGTCGAAGGGCCGAAACGCTCCCTGCCCTCGATCCCAAAGCATGACATGCTTGATGAGATCCTGCCCGGAAACCACCGAAAGATCGCTCTTCTTAAAGATCCACTCCGACACCGTTGCCCCTGTGCCACCATAGGCGCGAGGCACGCCGGAAGCGACACCGTTGGTAACGGAGGTAATCACCCCTGACAACGCGTTGGTCGTAAACGAAACGACCCCCCGCCCCCCCGCGAGCGAGCCTCCAAAAATCTCATGATTCATAAGCACGGTGAAGGTTCCATCCCCATTATCAAAGGCACCCAAGCCATCGGGGATACCGATCATCTTATAGCCATTGACGCTGGGATAAACCGGATCTGCCACGGTCAGCAGAGAGCGTAGCTCCACCTGGTAACCCTTAGCGGTCGCCTGTGGGGATGGTTTGTAGTAGGGCTCGATGGAAGTGCTCGGTCCGGTGTAGGCATACTGTGCCTCGAGACGTTGCGATGGCTGGAGGAGACTGCCCGCGCATAGTAGCAGCGCTGCAGCGCTCGAAGAGGACCATCCTCTCCTTTCGACTTTTGAGATAGGTTTGTTCATTGGGATATTGGGTTCTTCGTTCGTTAGCACACCGACCTCCTTTGGTGGGGCAGTCGGTGCGCATGCCGTTTTAAGCAGGGCATGTGACAACCGCATGAAGCCACCGCAACAATCGAGGGTGTTCCAGGAAACAATACGACGGCGGGAACCCTGCGCTGGAGTGACACGGTCCGCCTTCTTGACCGAAAAGCATCACAATCTTACAGCACGTCCCGAATGGGGGGGGGCCCTCAAAAGCAGGCGGAGTGGGATGGACGACAGCAAAACCGACCGCCGAAATGCCCCATTCGCAGGGTTGCGCCAGGCCAGACGCTCCGTTAGCTTCCTCGCCTCCGGATGAAATCAAAAAGTCAGTCGATACCGTTGCGCGTAGGGTTGATCTCCCTGGGCTGTGCCAAGAATTTGGTCGATGCCGAAATCATGCTCGGGGCGCTCCTCAAGAGCGGTATCGAGATCACCAACGATCCGGCCCAAGCGGACGCCATGATCGTCAACACCTGCTCGTTCATCGATTCAGCCCAGGAGGAGAGTGTGGATGCGATCATCGAATCCGCCCAGGAGCGCGATCAACTTCGACCCGGACAAGGCTTGATTGTGTCGGGTTGCATGCCCCAGCGCTTTAGGGAGGAACTTCCCAAGCTCCTGCCCGAGGTGGATGCCTTTATGGGCATCGACCAAGTCGCTGGCGCGGCCGATATCGTGCGACGAGCCGTAGAAGCCAGGCAGTCCAAACTCAGCACCCAGGCAGCCGGATCCAAAGCCCGCAAAGCGACGGGCAAGGGCGCCGTCAAATCCAGGATTTCCGAACTCGAGCGCACGCTTCCGCAACACGGCCACGATCACTCCCCTGGGGTAGCTGTTAGAGGAACCGCCGCTTTTGGGAAGACAAAGACCACAGCCCCGGCCGCTGCTCCGAGCGCTGCGCTGGTGGAGGTGAACGTCCGTCCAACCTACATCCCCGACTACGCCACACCGCGCTTTCGGCTCACCCCCCGCCACTTCGCTTATCTCAAAATCGCCGAAGGGTGCAATCACCCGTGCAGCTTCTGCATCATTCCCCGGATGCGGGGATCGCATCGAAGTCGCCCACAATCGGATGTGGTCCGTGAGGCCAAGCAGCTTCTCTCCGAAGGCGTCAAGGAACTGAATCTGATTTCCCAGGATTCCACCTACTACGGGCTGGATCTGCGCCCGAACCATAGCCGGGCCATCTCGTCACCCGAGAAGTTCAGCGCCGCGACCCGCACCTTAGCGGCAGACGCCACCACCCTCTGCACCTTGATTCGCGAGCTGAACGCCTTACCCGGCGAGTTCTGGATCCGACTGCTCTACACCCATCCAGCCCACTGGACAGACGAGCTCATTCAAACCATCGCCGAGTGCCCGAAGGTCGCCCGTTACATCGACATCCCGCTCCAACACATCCACGATGCAATGCTCGAGCGAATGCGGCGTGAGACCTCCAGCGCCTACATCGAGGAGCTCATCGCGCGAATCCGCAAAGGGATCCCCGGGGTGGCGCTGCGCACCACCTTCATCGTGGGCTTCCCCGGAGAAACCGAAGCCTATTTCCAACATCTGCTCGATTTCATCAAACGCACGCGCTTTGAGAGATTGGGAGTGTTCACCTACTCCAAGGAAGACAGCACGCGGGCGGGAGCCATGGAGCAGCAGGTGACGGACAAGGTCAAACAAAGACGTCGGGAGAAGTCCATGGCTGCCCAGCACGCCGTAGCGAGGGGAGTGGGACAGGCATTTGTCGGCAAGACGCTCCGGGTCTTGGTGGAAGGCGAAGCCACAGCGAAAGCCCTCCAACAGGCTCAGGTGAGCTCCTGGGAACACGGACTCATTCGTGAAACCGATGAGAATGTAGGCAAGCTTCGCGGACGCTACTGGGTGGCACGCGGAGAGGCGGACGCGCCCGACATTGACGGGCGGGTCTATGTAAAAGGGGACGTGAAGCCGGGGACATTTGCCACGGTGAAGATCGTGGGGCACACCGACTACGATCTGATTGCTCGGCCGATCTAAGACGACCCGTCACGCGATGAATCTCCCCAACAAGCTCACCCTGTCTCGGTTTGCGCTGACCGGGGTCTTCTTGATCGCCTTTCTGGCGGAGTTCCCCTTCAGCAAGACCGCAGCCTTGGTGGTGTTCGTGACGGCCAGCATCACGGACTGGCTGGACGGTGCCATCGCCCGCAGCCGCAACTTGATCACCAACTTCGGCATCCTGATGGACCCGCTGTCGGATAAAATTCTCACCTGCTCGGCGTTCATCGCTTTTGTTGGCTCGCATCACATCCCGGCCTGGATGGTCGTCGTGATCGTGGCTCGTGAGCTGGCCATCACTGGACTGAGGTTGCTCGCAGCGTCCAAAAACCTC
>CAMAVD010000062.1 GCA_945861575.1 Akkermansia muciniphila | reverse complement strand
CCACTTGATGCATCCCTAATGCCGTTCGCACATTATCGAGAACGGTCAGCGATTTGAAGAGGCGGATGTTCTGAAAGGTGCGGGCGATTCCATTGGCGGTGATCTGGAAAGGCTTCAAGCCGGCAGACGGACGATCTTGAACCCGGATGTGCCCTTCGGTGGGTTGGTAGACGCCCGTGATCAGATTGAAGACGGTGGTCTTGCCTGCACCGTTCGGCCCGATCAGGCCCACCAATTCCCCGGGCCGTATCGTCAGGTCGAGCTCCGACACGGCCGTCAACCCCCCGAAGCGGATGGTGACCTGATTCATGTGGAGCAACGTTTCGCTGCTCATGCGGAGGTCGCCTTCTTCGGGCTAAGGGTGAAGAGCCCCTGCGGGCGTGCCATCATCAGACCGATGATCAACAAAGAGTACAGAATCATCCGGATATCGGCGAATCCTCGGAGATACTCTGGGAGCAGGGTGAGAATGACGGCGGCAGCGATCACACCGGCGGTCCGGCCCATGCCTCCAAGAATCACCATCACCACAATGTCGATCGACTTCATAAAGTCGAATCCGGTGGGGCTAAGAAATTGTTTGTGGTGAGCGTAGAGTCCGCCCGCCACGCCGGCGAAGAAGGCACCTATGATGAAAGCGATCACCTTGTATCGGGTGGGGTTGATTCCCATGGCGCTAGCCGCCACTTCATCGTCGTGCACCGCTATAAATCCTCGTCCGTAAGTCGAGTTGACAGCCGCCGCTACGACATAGACCGTTACGGCCGCCAATCCAAAGGTCCAACCCAGCGTGGTCATTTTCGCGATGCCCTTGAGGCCGCTCGCCGCGCCGACGACTTCCATGTTTTGCAAGATCACCCGAATGATCTCTCCGAAGCCGAGAGTGACCACTGCCAGATAGTCTCCACGAAGCCGCAGTGAGGGGATGCCAACCACAAGTCCAAGCAACGAGGCCGCCACTCCGCCGACAAGAAGTGCCCCGGCGAAGACCAGCGGTTGGAGTGGAGCAGGGACGAGCGGGCTGAGATGAAGCGTACACAGGGCTGCGCCGTATCCCCCTACGGCCATGAATCCAGCGTGGCCGAGGCTAAACTGCCCCGTGTGGCCGTTGATCAGGTTTAAGCTGACCGCCAAGATGATGTTGATGGCGACGTCGATGCTGATGCCGAGGAAGTATCGGTTGAAGTGTGCAGAGAAGGCGGAGACGGTGGCTGCGATCAGGATCGCAGCTAGAAGAAAGCGTTTGGCACCCAACGACATCATACTTTCTCAGGCTGCAGCTTGCCTAGAAGGCCCGCCGGACGGAACATCAGGATGAGGATCAGAATCGCGAAGGCAATGCCATCGCGATAGTTCGAGACGCCGGGAATCCCCCCGGCGAACGTTTCCAACGCGCCGAGCACCAATCCTCCCAAGGCAGCCCCAGGCAGATTTCCGATGCCACCCAGCACCGCAGCAATGAAGGCGCGAATCCCAGGTTGCACTCCCATAAGCGGCTCAATGCCCGGTGCCTTGAGCGCGTAGAGGATCCCTGCCACGGCCGCCAGCGCAGAGCCCAGGCCGAAGGTGAACGAGATCACTCGATTGATATTGATTCCCATCAGCGCTGCCGCGTGGTGGTTAAATGCCACGGCCCTCATCGCGGTGCCTGTTTTTGTCCTCTGCACAACGAACCAGAGCCCTGCTAGAAGAAAAAGAGTTACCGACAGTACCACGATGTCGTTGGAATTGATGGTCAAACCTTGCCAGTGAAAATCGCTGGAAGGAAACAGGGTGGGGAACCGGCGCGTTTCAGCTCCGAGCACATGGCGGTGCTGGCAGGTGTATTCGATCAGCAGGGAAACCCCGATCGCGGTGATCAGCACGGTCAACTTGGGTCGGTTCCGAAGAGGCCGATATGCCAAAAGCTCGATCAACATTCCGATTCCAGCACAGATGACGGCTGAAGCCACTACGACCAAGATTGCACCAGGAATGGATTGAGGACCCAGCAGCGCCTCCACCCTTGGTGTCAGGAAATAGGCGGCGAACGCTCCCAGCATCAGAACGTCGCTATGCGCGAAGTTAATGAAGCGGAGCACCCCATAGACCATTGTGTAACCCAGCGCGATGAGAGCGTAGATCGAGCCCAGGGCAAGGCCGTTAATCGTTTGCTGGAGAAGCTGACTCACACGTTCGCAGCGTTACGGAGTGATGGTCTCGATGAATTTGAATTTGCCATCCTTCACCTGGAGAATGACGGCCGACTTGGTGGCGTCGCGGGACGGATTGATGGTGATGCGTCCGGTGACCGCGTCGTAGTTCTGAGTGTCAGCGAGGGCTGCGCGGAGCTTTTGCGGCTCGGTGCTCCCGCCGCGCTTCACGGCGTCCGCAAGGATCATGGCCGAATCGTAGCCCAGAGCTGCCATGGCGTCGGGGAGCTTCCCGTTGTAGGCTTTCTTGTAGGCTTCCACGAACTCCTTCCCTTTGCCGCCGTCGGCATCCGGAGAATAGTGCGTTGAGAAGTAGTGGCCCTCTACCGACTCGCCGCCGATCTTCATGAGCAGGTCCGATTCCCAGCCATCGCCTCCAAAGAACGGGACGTTGAGGGCGAGCTGTCGGGCCTGGATGCAAATGAGCGCGGCGTCGGTGTAGTAGCAGGGTGCGAACACCGCATCAGGCTTTGCGCCCTTGATGGCGGTGAGTTGGGCCTTGAAATCCTTGTCGCCGCCATTGAAGTCCAGCTCCACTGCGATCTCATATCCTGCTTCCTTGAGGAATCCTTCCTTGAAAAACTTTGCCAGTCCCTTGCTGTAGTCGCTCTTCACGTCGGTGAAGATAGCGACCCGCTTTGCCTTGAGGGTTTTCCGGGCGAAGTTAGCCATCACCGTTCCCTGAAACGGATCGATGAAGCAGACCCGGAAAATAAAGTCGCCGGTCTCGGTGACCTTGGGATTTGTAGAGCTGGGGGAGATCATCGGGATGCCGGCCTGCTGGCAAATAGGGGCTGCCTCCAGCGAGCGGGAGCTGGCGACCTCGCCCAAGATGGCGATGGCTCCGTCCCGGGCGATTAGCTTGTTTACCACGGTGGCGGACTCGCCGGCTTTGGACTGGGTGTCTTCGGTCTGAAGCCTAAGTTTCTTCCCAAGAAGACCGCCAGCCGCATTGAGCTCGGTGATGGCCAGCAGGGTACCCTCGTGGGATGAGATTCCAAAGGTCGCCTCTTTGCCGGTCAGAGAGGCATATTCGCCAACCACTATCTCTCCTCCGGATTGGTTTCCTGCGGGCTGGCATCCTGGGAGTAGGAGGGCTGCGGCGAGCAGGGCGATCCAGGTGGTGGTCGAGCGGGCATTCATATAATGGTAGCGTCGCGCAGGGAGCGATGGCGAGGGCATCCTAAGCGGCCACGCCGACAGGCTTCCGTGCGATCAGCTGCCCCAAACTAGGCAAAGCCCAAGCGGGTTTCAACCTCAAGCTTGGATTCCTAGAGGAGCTTGATCTGGCGGCTTTCCTTCTCCAGGGACTCCCCGAGGCTCTCGCAACGCTTTCGACGCCGCTCGATGACCTCTTTGTCTGTGTTGGAGTCGTAGGGAACCGGATACTTGCCGTCGTAGCAGGCCATGCAAAAGCTGGAGCTGGGGTGACGGGTGGAACCCACCATCCCCTCCACCGACAAATAGGCCAGCGAATCCGCGTTCAGATACTTGCGAATCTCATCCACGCTGTAATTCGCCGCCATCAGCTTCTTCCGATCTGGAAAGTCGATCCCGTAGACGCAGGGATTCATGTGTGGTGGGCAGCTCACCCGCACGTGCACTTCTTTCGCACCCGCTTCCTTGAGCGTATTCACCCGCGCCTTGCAGGTCGTTCCGCGCACGATCGAGTCGTCGACAATGATCACCCGCTTTCCCTTCACCAACTCGGGGATGAGATTGAGCTTCACACGGACGTTGAAGTCGCGAATGAGCTGCGAGGGCTGAAGGAAGCTGCGCCCTACGTAGTGATTCCTGATGAAGGCCATTTCATAGGGTATGCCTGCCTCCATGGAATATCCGAGAGCCGCGTAGTTGCCGCTGTCCGGGACCGGCACCACAATGTCGGCATCCACCCCGCTCTCGCGGGCGAGGCGACGGCCCATCTCGACGCGCACCTGGTACACGGTTCGGCTGTTGATGACGCTGTCGGGCCGTGCGAAGTAGACGTATTCGAAAATGCAGAAGGCCCTTTCCTTATGCTCAGGGAAGGCCTTGATGCTGTGCAGCCCCTTTTGATTGATGATGACGATCTCGCCCGGCTCGACGTCGCGAATGAACTTCGCATGGATGAGGTCTAGGGCGCAGGTCTCGCTCGCCAGCACGTAGGCGTCGTCTACTTTTCCAATGCAGAGCGGTCGGAAGCCGAAGGGATCTCGGGCTCCGACCAGCTCGTTCTCGGTCAGGAGAACCAGGGAATAGGCCCCTTCGATGCGGTGGAGGGTGTGTGTGAGGCTTTCCAGCAGATTCGCCCCGGTAGGCTGGGCGAGCAGGTGAAGAATGATCTCGCTGTCGACGGTGGTCTGGAAGATGGAGCCTTTGGCTTCCAGTTCTTCGCGGAGTCGCGCCGCATTGGTCAGATTGCCATTGTGAGCGATCGCGATCTGGCCGCGGGCGCAATCAACCGTCAGGGGCTGAGCGTTCCTCAGATGGGAGGAGCCGGTGGTCGAATAGCGGGTGTGACCTACAGCGGCCGTTCCTGGCAGGTGTTGGAGGGTGTCCCCGGTGAAAATTTGGGACACCAATCCCATCCCCTTATGGATCCGGAACTCGCGGCCATCGGACGAGACGATCCCCGCGCTCTCCTGGCCGCGATGTTGCAAGGCGTAGAGACCGTAATAGGTCAATTCCGCAGAGTTGGGGTGGCCGTAAATGCCGAAGACGCCGCAATAGTGCTTAGGGTGGTGTGGCTGCATGAGTATCGCTGCCGGAGCGGGACAAATCCAAGCCGGTGACCGGCTGGCTGACAAGCAACAAAAAGAAAAATCCCGCGAAGCGCCTCGCTCCGCGGGATGAACTTTTCAAATGAATCAGGGAAGAGGCTTGACGCGGATCTTCCGATAGTGAACTTCGCTCCCAGGGTCGTGGCCTTGAATGGCGAAAGTGCCATGGCCAAGCAAGCGTTTCTCCATGCCTTTCGGACGTGGAGGATTGGTGGGTTCGGTGTAATCCTTGATAACCTTGCCGTTCACCTTGGTGATGATGCGCTTGCCTTGGACTTTGATATTGAGAGTGAACCACTCACCGTCCTTGGCCGGGGCGTCAAAATTGTCATCAATCGCGTAGAGCCCCGCCGTGCGCTTCGGGTCGCCGTGGGAATTGTTGACCTGGATCTCGTAGCCGGTGCTTGGCCAGTCTCCAGCCTGCCACACTGTATGAAAATACACGCCGGAGTTGGCTTTTGGCTTGGTGTTGATCTCAGCCTCGAATTCGAAATCGGTGAAGTCGTGCTTTTTCACCGAACCAATGTAGTAGAGATGCCCTTTCAATCCCTTCACGACAAGCAGACCATCCTTGACGTTGAAGGTCTCGGGATTCTCGTTGGCTTTCCACCCCGTCAGCGACTTTCCGTCGAAGAGGTCGATCCAGCCAGAGTCGGCAGCCCCCGCCCCCTGCGACATCGTCAGCAGGGCCGCGGCCAATGCGAATAGTTTCTTCATAGATTGAATGATAGGGACGGGCGCAGTCTTGTGAACCTGGACGCGGGAGTCAAGCGCAGCTGATGACCGCCACTTCCCATCGCACATTCGCTCCCTGCGCTCCCTTGTGTCTTGACCGGCGTCTTGGGGCACGCAGACTTCGCCTATGCACCTCCTCCAAACCACTCAACTGCGACGTCTTGTCCTCAGCGTCGCGGCGCTCTGCCTTTTGGCCACGTCTCCGGTTTTCAGCATGTGCGCCGCAGAATACTTTCCTCCCCCGGATACGCAGGGCGGCTGGCGGCTGGCCAGGACGGATACCCAGATAAAGAGGAAGGCTGGGCTCGAGCCGCGCGAGTTGGATCAAGCCTGGCAGCCGATCCCCCGCACTCCGTTTCATGAAGGGAGTCTCGGTGGGGATGATGGCCTTCGTCGCACGCTGGAGATGGTCTGCGCGGCGGTACGGAACTGAGTTTTCCTTTGACTCCTCGAGCTCTCGCTTTATTGTCACCCCCAATCAGCTCTGGTATAATACCAGCCCTAAACGCCTCACTGAAAGGGATGTCAGTGAGTGTTTTTTTATATGGATACCCCGAGTCCCCTTTTGTCGCCGCTGCCGAACACCAAAAAGTGTTTTGCCTGCGGTCTGGAAAACCCTGCCGGGCTTGCTCTCAAGATGGAGACCGATGGGAGCGTTCTTCGCGCGCGGTTTGTGCCGCAGCCGATCCACGCGGGCTTCGCCCATGCCGTTCATGGAGGGATTTTGACCACTGCTCTCGATGAGATTATGGCCTGGGCTATCATTGCTGCTACCAAGCGGCCAGCCTATAGTGCGGAGATCACCGTTCGTTTCAACCGGCCAGTAAAGGTTGGGGATGAAACGCTCGTAACCGGAGAAGTGACAGCAAACCGGCGGAATCGCCTGTTCGAAACGCGCGCCGAGATCCGCGACTCGGCAGGCAATGTTTGCGCTTCGGCTATCGGGAAGTATCTTCCCCTAAGTTCCGTGGAAACCGAGATGGCTCTACAGGATTTTGAGCCTGAGGCGAGATCCTACTTCGCGCCCTCGAGCTGAACCTTGTTCCGCTCTAGGATGGTGCCATCGTTCAAATCCAGATCGATCAAGGCCTTGTTGTAGTCGAGCAACGACTTCAGCTCCTCGGAACGGGACCGGGTAACGTCGTCTTGCCGACGCAGCACTTCGGATGGCGTGGACACCCCCTTTTCGAGCTTCTTCTGCTCCGCATTTAACGCTTCCTCCGCAAACTCGCGGGCAGCCCGCGTGGTTTGCACCCGGAGATAACTGGACTTGATCAGGCTGATGGTGTCGTCGATGTCGACGAGGATCTGCTGCTCTAGTTCCTGCAACTGCAGGATCGATTGCTCGTGAGTCACTTTGGCCTTCTTTCGGTCGGTGCGCTCCCTTCGGAGCGTCAGCGGGGAGGAGAGAACAACACCGTACGAATGGCTGGGCTGGCTGTTGCGCCGGATGTCATTGAAGGCTCCGCCCAGGTCCGATCCAGAGACACGATTTCCACCGACATCAAAAACGCTGCTGTCTAGTCCAGATCGGCTATAGCCTCCCGTCAGGTTTAGCGTCGGGAAAAGCTGGTTTTTTGTGAAGGCGGAGTTGACACGCTGTTTCTCCACGCTGAAGAAGGCTGCACGATAGTCGGGCCGCTTGCTCAGGCCGTTCTTCCAGCTTTCTTGAAGATCCACCGGCCTGCGTTCTATCGCGAGGAGCTTTTCCGCTGGCTCAAGTCGAACCTCGTACTGTTTCTGATACTTTTGTGTCGTCAGATTCTTGATCTGATTCTCGATCGTGTTGCGGTTGTGCAGTTGCTGGTAGTAGGTTGCCAATTGGGTTTGCGCCTGTGACTCCGCCTGCTTACTCTCCAAAGGAGCCATCTCGCCCACTTCCACCTTACGATGAATGTCGCGGGCCAGTTGGGCCGCAAGCTCATGGGAGGAGAGTGCTACTTTGATATCCTCGTCCGCCTTGACGAGATCATAGTAGGCTCGCTGAACCTGGCTGATAATCGAGCGAACCCGGGTTTCGAAATCCAAGTCCGAGATGTTGCGATCTAGCTTCGCGATACGGATGGTGGCGCGCCTCGAATCAATCCAGAAGTCCCGGAGCAAAGGCTGGCTCAGCCTGCTAAAACCAAGGCTGGATCCATATTGATCGAAGCTCCCGCCGCCAGCCGAGCCTGAGCGATGATCGAATGACACTCCAGCCTCGTAGGTGAGGCCCCAAGGCGCGTAGCCTGAAATGGCGTTTTGGACCGAATCCTGTGAGTTCTGAGAGTTTGGGCTCTGAAAACCGAATTGGTTGAATTGGCCTTCGCGGGTCGAAGAGGAATGGTTGAAGGTCAAGCTATAGGTCGGATCATAGACTCCATAGCTGCCATACACCGTCAGGTCCGCGTTGTAACGAGATTGACGCTGGATCGCGATTGCGAAATTGTTTTGCAGGGCCTGGGTCACCACATCTTCCACCGAAATACGGACGATGGGTAGATTGGTTGACTTGATTTGAGCGGAGCCCGTCAGGGCCAACCCGGCAGCCGACGCGACAAGGAGCGTTCTGAATCGCATGTTTTTGTAAGATGACTGAGTCTGCCGGTTCCGGTCAACGCTGCTGTCGTGGCTTATTTTCCCAACCGGACCACTTGGCTGACTTTTCCGGCGTCGGTTCTCGACCAGCCAAACTCGGGAGGGCGGAGATCTCGCCCCATGGGAACCCGGCTATTTCGATGCTTCATCGAACTTTCTACCGGCCCGCTCGCCGAGAGATGATACTCCCGGGCACCGGTCAAAGACCGGATTCGGGCGAAGTTCCGATCGGTAATTCCCCCGCCTGGCATCACGATGATTCGGTCCCCTGCCTGCCGGATCAGCGACACCAGGGTTTCCGAACCTTCCAGCACTGTCCGCTCTTGCCCAGAGGTCAAGACGCGCTCGACTCCCAGCTCGATCAGGGTTTCGAGTGCCTGGGCCGGGTCTCGGGTGACGTCGAATGCCCGGTGGAATGTCACCGGCAGTGGTCGGGCGATATCGATGAGTTCCTTCATCCGCTTTCGATCGATGGTGCCGTTTGGCTTCAAAACCCCGGTCACAATCCCCTGCGCTCCAAACTCGCGCGCGATGACAATATCTGCACACATCACACCGAACTCAGCCTCCGAGTAGCAGAAATCTGCGCCCCGCGGCCGAATGATGACAAACAAGGGAATCTGGAGTTCTTTTGCCACCGCCATGATCAGCCCGCAGCTGGGTGTGGTCCCTCCTTCGAATAGATTTTGGCAGAGTTCTACCCGGTGAGCCCCCCCTTGCTGGGCTGCGACGGCGGATTCTACTGAATCAATGCAAATTTCGATTTGGGCTTTGGAAGGCTTAGGCATGGGCGGAGCGTTGGGTTATGTTGGAACTTTTGTTGCGACGAGACCCTGACGGATCAGGCTGCCGGGCATTCAAAGAATCCACTTCAACCTAAAAAGGAGAATGGCCCGGCATCGATCTGACGCAAGATCTTGGCGGGCATGACTTTTGTCCAATCTCGCCGTATCACCTTTCGGATACGCCTCGATTCGACGCAAGCCATGCCCATCCAAGCTGTTGCGCATCTCGACGCCGCTCCATTCTCCTTTCTAGGTTTAAACGGCCGACTGGTCTCTTTCTGCCAGGATTGCTCCGTTTGAAAATTGGAGTGCCTCTTTCTGGGAGTGGACACCTTCTGATCCGCTCCGCTCCCGTGCGACCCCTCCAGGGGTCGTGATGTTTGATGGGCGACAACCCCGGGTGTCCCTTCGGTCAACCCGGGGCTACCCGCTTCGAACCCTCTGGGTTCGGGGCCGAAGAAGCCTTTGCGGCTCGAAGCTCCACTGTCCACTGTCCACTGTCCGATCCCGTTCCCGATCCCGAAGGGATCACAGCCCATAGCCGGTCGGTTGAGGACCGCCGGGACGACACCACCGGTTCTCTGTTTTAGTGGAAGGATCCTGGAGGGATCCCAGGCCTCGGCAAGCGATGAGCCGTGTGGGGGACAGGAGTTCCTTGCTAGAATGAGAACCGCTGGTCTTGCTGCAGGGTTTTCTTGATGAGCGCGTGCCGTTGGCTAAGGCTGCGCCGGCACGACCACGCGATAGAGGCGGGCGTCCGGCAGGCCGTTGGTTTGGCGAAACTCTACTACCCGGTTGTTGGTGCGGGTCGAGATGTCTGCCGCCTTCTGCCAGACCGTTGCCCCTAGGCTTCCGCGTTGCTGCAGAGTGTAGGATCGATTGGAGATGGCGAAGAAGCTTAGAATGATTCCAGGGTCTCTTGCCCCAATACTCAACCCCAGAAAGCTCGCTGGATCCTCGGGGGAAGTGCCTGCCACGGATTCCGCACGATTGCTCATGCCATCACCATCGGCATCCGACTCAGCGTCGGACGCTTCATTTGGGTTGAATCCATTGGCCGTTTCGTAGATGTCCGCCATCCCATCCCGGTCGGAATCTGCCAGAATGGTGAGTTGGATCTTTGGGCTAAGCACCGTTGCCCCACCTAGATTGGTTACGGTCAGGGCGAAGGTCGCGCTATTGGTCGGATGCGCATTCGGAATTCGGATCACACCCGTGTTTTCAAACACAGTGATGTTGGTAAAGGCCCGGTCGTTCCGGGTCCAGCGATAGGTCAGGGGCGTGGTGCCGTTTACGGTCGCGAAGATTACAGCCGTCTGCCCTTGCACCACCGTGATTGCCTGCGGCGGCAGCAGGAAGGAGGGCTTGATCGAAACTACCAAGGCGGCTCGAGCACTGGCCACCGTGCCTAGGTCGTCGGTCACGACCACATCATAGACCCCGTTGTCGAAGGGCTGAACTCCGGACAGGCGTAGGCTGGTTTCGATCGCACCTGGAATGGCTTGTCCGTCCTTCCGCCATTGGTATCGCACTGAGCCTGTGCCTACAACCGTCGCCGCGAAGGTTACATTGGTTCCGGCCAGCACGAAGCGGCCTTGGGGCTGCCCGTTGAAGAACGCGGGGAGCAACGCCTCTAGCTTGGCGGACTGACTAAACACCGTGCCGGTGGCACCGACCACAGCCAGGACATAGTCTCCACTGTCCTGCGGGAGAAGGTAGGGCAGAGATAGCAACGCGGATCGACCTCCAGGCACGGCCTCGCCGTCACGAAGCCATTGATAGACCAGAGGTCCCGTCGACGACGCGGACGCTATCAACTGGGCTTCCGTCTGTGCGAGGAGAGCACGGCTCGAAGGCTGGAGTGTGATTTGTGGTAGCGAGCCCACCGCCTGGGGCGCTCCGGGCGTCGGTATCCCGTCAGCCCATGCAAGCGGATCATTGCCAAAGACGGCAGGGGTGCGCCGATGGAGGGAAGCCCCTCTTCCGTCGGCCCCGATTGGCCACGGTGCCTCGTCCCCGTAATTCACCTCATCCATCCCTGCATGATCGACGACTCCGTCGCCACCGACTACCGGTTGACTGAGGCGCACCTTGCCCGACTTGTTGGACAGGTTTCCCCTGAAGGGTCCAAACATCCTGACCCCTGGAGGTAGGCCGAACTCCTGAGTGAACTGTTGGCGGGTAGCGACATCGATTGCCGGATCGAAGCCCACGAGTAGGAGGATTCCACCCGGCAGCACTGAAACATTGGTGGGGAAGTCAAAGTCGACATCTCCTCTGAGTCGCCACGTATTGGTCAGGGTGCCGAGATCGAATAGAAAGGCAGTGCTCTGTCCTACATTGCGCAGCTCGACGAACTGCCGGTTTAATGGGCTTTCGCTGGGAGCCTGAGGGGCTGGATGGTAGTGGATCTCTGAGATCACCACAGGACTCAGGAGCGGTCCACTGTTCGCTGCGCCCATGGTCGCGGTTGCCTGCGGCACCAGGGCTTCTTCGCCGAGGCTGTTGAGATGGCGTCCGAGGGACCAGCCCCTGGCCGTGGCGCCAAAGGCGAAGCCATGCTGATAGCCCGTCAATTCGCCATTGGCATCTCCCGAAAAGAGATAGACATGGTCGCCCGAGTTATCGAAGGCGAATGCACCGGGAACGCCCGGGGACGCTTCAAAATCGTCCGAAGACAGGACGTGATAGCCCTTCGAGGCGATCACCGTCCCATTCGGGAATCGGTATTTGCGTGGCTCAAGGAAGTCATCGCTGAGGTGCCATCCGCTTAGGCTGACCGGTTTATCCGTGGGGTTATAGAGCTCTACCTGCTCCTTTCTGCCGCTCACGGGGTAGGGGATGATCTCATTGATAAGGACCGGTGCCACGGTATTGAGGGCACCGTCGCCGCTTCCTGGGGATCCGAGTGCCGACCCGCTCAATCGCCAGGAGCTAGAAAGAGACCAGTCGGAGTAGGGGAGGGTGTCGTCCTGGATGGCCAGCGAGTAGCCCGGCCCGTCGGTGAGGGGGAGCCACTCCCTACGGAATTGGAAGTCGACCACTACCTCGCCCGCTCCGTCGTGGAGCACGATCCGCTCGCCGTTGTTGTCGAGGCTACCTGTAAACTCGCCCGCGATACGGGGTTGGCTACCATGGCGCGATACAAAGGCGGCACGACTGTGTACCACGAGCACCCGTTCGCCAGGGGACAAGCTCGTCACAGCGCTGCCGCTGAACGCGAACGTCAGCCCATTGGTGAAATGGACGCCGTTCAGGTCCAGCGGCTGCGCATCGATGTTGCGCAGTTCGATATACTCGAAGTCCGCCGATCGGAACGGGCTCCCCGTCGGAGGGACGGAAGGATGGTACATCACTTCGGTGACCCGGAGGGCGCGCTGGGCGGCCGTTGGGTTTCCGATATAGCTGTTGGTCGTCACGCTTCTACCTCGATCATCGGTTAGAACCAGGGTCTCACCTCGGGCTGACAGCTGCCCGTCATAGGGTCCCACTACAAAGAGTCCCTGGCCCCCGCGTGGGCTGGTTTGCCGGGCACGGAAGGCGTTGAGATCCCGCGCTACATACAGTGTGCTATTCGAGGGGATCACGGTCCCTCCCTTGAACTGGAAGCGTATGGCTCCTGACACCCGCCAGTCCGAGACATCGACGGCGAATGGGTTGGAGTTGATGAGGCTGAGGTATTCTCCCGCTGGGTCGCCGGAGCTGGGATTCGGATCCAGAGTTCCGAAGTCGAGCGTTGCGTTGGCCGCCTGCTCGTCGGGGATCCCGGCGTTGCGGGCAGCGGTAGGTTGAGCGCCGATCGGTCGGTTGAGATTGGTGGCGCTGTGAGTGACGTACCAGTGGGTGCGTCGGGGTTGGATAAACTTCTCCACCAGCTCCTGAGTGGCATTGGTCAGCCATTGATTGGGTCCCAGCCCATAGGGCCCGCTCAAATCCGGCCACCCCCACTTCGCGCGATCGATGAACGCTTCCGCCCACATGGCGTTCGTCATGGCGTAGATCCTCGCCTCGAACTTTCGCAGCAGCGGATGGGTTGAGGGAGGTTGGATATAGTTGTCCATGATCGTTCGCATGCGCCGGAGGAGCATCTGGCGGGTTTCCGGCACGCTGATGATCACATCGTAGAGACGATTCCAATTGCCGCCGCTCGCAGCGATGATGGCCTGGCCACCGTAGAGGGGATGGCTTTTATTGGTGTCGTCGAGCGCTACCACGCCCGCATTCAAACTGGAGTTGTCACCATAGTAGAGCGCGCCCCAGGACAGATTCATGTCGAACGGAATCACCCTCCAGAGTTTGTCGCCATCGGAGTCTCGATACAGAGTCATGTTCGCCCAGACATCGTCCGCCTCCTGCACCCAGCGTGCGCAAGCGAGATAGTTGATGACATTGGGGATATCGAGAGTTTCGAAGGCGTTGGTGCGACGCACCCCCAGCGGGCGGGATTCGCTGATACCATTGGCCATTGCAACGTAGTCGGCGTTGCCCTCGAAGGTTCGCGTTTTCTTTTCAACTCCTCCCGAGCTGGCCATATCAGCGGAGATGGTTCCGACCGCCTTGTAGAGAGCCCCATTCGGATCATAGCCCATTCTCTCCAGCTGATCCTCCCCGAGGACGTCGGTGTGCGAAGCCAATTGATAGAAGGCTCCGTTGAGCTCGAGACGTGCAGGATAATAGAAAGGTGCGGGTGTGCCGGTCTCGTTCAGCAGCCAGAAACTGAGCCCTTGTCTCACATAGGCCGGATCCAGATGCTCCGCAATGAAGGAGGTTTTCCGAACGAACTTGCCTGGACCGGGATGGCGCAGGGGATGCTGCCGATGAAATTCAAGGCGATGGGACTTCTTGGGCATGCCAGCGCTGGTGTTGCCGCGGAGCTCCATGTAGACATTGTCGTAGAATTCCCCATCGTGAAAGACCGAGAGACGTCCGCCGGTTTCGCCGTCAATCAGAGGAAGATTCTGAGGGGAAACGAAGAGATGGAAAACGGGCAACTGGCTCTGAACGGTTTCCGGACTGACCACCGTGCCAAGATACTCCGGCGAATCAAGGGGGCTGTTGAAGAGCGGCCAGCGCGACTGACTGCCTCCCAGATCGCTGGCGCTGACGAAATAGCGGATCATCTGTCCATGGGTGGAAACGCTTGCAGGGACACTGGCACCGAAGACTCCGTCCCCCGCAGCTCCGTCTCCGTGCAGGCCATTGTCCAGCATCGTGACCGCCACCACAGGGTTAAATTGGACCTGATACCGGAGGATGACGTTAGAGAGCGGACTAAACGCGGCGGAGATGCGGGCGGTCACTACAAGATCCTCGTTCTCGCGAGGGACGGAAGGACGATGTTGCACGTCCAGGATGGCTGGCCCCGGCTGCTTGGAGCCTGCGCCATTGGCCTTCCCGGGCGTCGGCTGCGTAAAGTAGAGGGAGGATGCGCTTTCCTGCAGCACGGCGAATCCGACCAGTTCTGCGGCGATCAGGAAGGTGGCATCGTTCAGCGAACTGTTCAGCGCCTGGATAGAAAGGATATTGTTTCCCTGACGCAGGGTGCCGGGCGCTGCCGATAGCAGAAGGGTATCGGTTTGCCCAGCCGAGTGCTCAGCCGTTGCCGAGGAATCCCAGGCGGGGGCCTCAGGCGCGTTGGCGCTTCCTACCCGTCGACCATTCAGCCAGGCCGCATAGCCATCGTCGTAGCGCATCCGGAGCGATAGAGCTGTAATCAGCGCAGGATTCTCCATTACGAAGGGGATGCGCACGAACGCTGAGGTATTCTGCTGACGTAGCGATTCGGTGAGATCCAGGGCGATTTCCGCTGCAGAAATCCCCCCGTCGCCCTGGTACACTTGCACGACTTCCTCTGGAGTAAGAATCCGATTGTAGAGGCGTAGATCATCCAAATGGCCGTTGAACTTGCGGAACGCGGAAGCGGCGTCGAGAGGACGGCCGACGCTCAGGACCGAGCTGTTGGGCCAGGCCCAGCTGTTGGTATTCCGGTTGGAGCCGGAGAGGATGCCATCAATGTAAAGCGACACCACGGCGTTTGAAGACTGGTCGAAGGCTAGGGTGACGTGATGCCAGCGATCGTCACTGATGCCACCCACGCTGACAAATGCGTTTTGAGGCCGCGACGCGGCGGCATTCGCAAAGAATCGCAGCGTGCCGTTGTCGAGTTGATACAGAGAAAAACCAGCGGTGCTGGTGCGACGCTCCAAAAGGACAGCCCCTTGGGATCCAGTCCCAGTTGTCCCCGAAGAGCGAACCCAAAAGGCCACGCTGCCGCGGGCGATATTGATGTCCGCATTCGGAGACACGGTGATCTGAGAATTGCTCGTCGTCATGAATTGCATCACCCCGGAGCGCGTGACGGACACTGAGGCGCCGTCCGAAGCTCCGGCTAGCCAGAGCGCATTGTTGTTGGTGGCGGGGCGTGGTGTCCCCAAGGGTTTCGAGTCCAGAAGGCTCTTGCCGGAAGGCGGATGATCAAAGGAGTAGCGAGCGATCAGTCCATCGGCCGCCACCAACGCTGCATCCATACCGGAATAGCCGACGGCCCCGGTGGCGGCGATCCAAGCGGAGTCGTTGAAGGGCTCGGGGCTGCCTTTCCAGGTATCTGCCAGCAAGGTCCCTCCGTTGGCCGCTGAGGGAACCAGCACGCGGCGTGGTGAGGTTGAAGTGACCAAGGGAAGGTTGGTGGTGACTAGGCCGGAACCGTAGGAGATGTCGGGAGCTTGGGGAGGATAGGTGGGGGAGAAAACAGTGGTTGTGGTGATGCCGTCGGGCTTCACGAGGGCTAAGAACTCTCCGTCGGCCGTCAGTTTGAAGTTAGTATGCAGGGTGCGACCCGGTTGTCGCCGGTCTTTGTTGGATGCGAAGATCAGTAGCGAGGAGGCCCCGCTGATATTGGTGGCAGGCAGACGCCATTTTCGCAGATCCTTGGCAGTGTCGGTCAGATACCAACCGTCCAGGCTCACTGTTTCCGCTCCGTTGTTGTAGACCTCGATCCAGTCCTCGAATGCCCCGTCGTCATCCGCAAGATTTCGGATATTGCTGGCCAGAAACTCAGAAAGCACCACTTCGGCGCTTAAGCGCGAGGAGGAGCTGATGCTGAGGCACGCCAGCATCAGGCTTAGGAACCGAATGGCTGATAGCCGCAGCCCTACCACGACGGGAGTGGGTTTCGGGTAAGAAACTCCTGGATCAGGAGGGATACGACGCAGTTGCATCCGCTTCTATACCATGGGGCAGGGCGACTGGAAACCAGGAAATGGGCACGGTGAAAAGTTCAGCAACTTCGAGAAGTGGAAGTGAGCTTCTGAGGTGTCGTAAAATGGGGGTCTATGGAGGCGCGTGCCCCAGGGCTCTGGGAGGGAGTAAGCTCCCGCGGCTGCCCAGTGAACTCGAGCATCGTCTGAAGCAGAAGCGGCAAGTCCAAGGGCTTCTCCATCAGCGCGCGCGCACCTGCGGACTCGGCCCACTCGCGTTGCTCGGGTTCTGCGATGATGATAATGACGGGCAGTTCGGGCTTGAGGCGACCGAGATGGTCGAGTGCCTTCCAACCGTCCATGCCTGGCATGTTCAGGTCGAGCAGCAACAGGTCGAACTCTTCTTCCAATGCCCGGTCGATCGCCTGTCCGCCATGCGCTACCAGGGTGAGGTGAAGGAGCTGCTCTCCGGTGATCGCGATGGACCGACTTACTTTCAGATTGGCTTCAGATTGAACATGGGCGAGGGCGCGCTTCGGATGGCGGTGCTGCGCTTGCGTCGGCGCTACGGTGAACTACTGCGCCACGAAATCGCACAAACCGTCGGGCATCAGGAGGAGGTGGATGAGGAGATGCGTCTTCTGCTCGGACTGATCAGTGAGTGAAAGAAGGAAACATGGATCGAGCGTGTGACATTCGCCGCGTTTTGGAGAAGAATAGTCTGAACACCTAACTCAAGTTCCTCAAGAAAAGAGCGTAAACATCGAGTTTCAGACATCCTGACCTCGTGCGAGAGCACGTAGGCAGGAGTGGCACGAGGATGAGCCACATCTCTGTTCCGTACGGAACAGAGATGTGGCCTAGACATTTTAGGTCAGGCAGGGCCAGCGTCCGGCGGTGGGTGCGAAAACCGAGGAACTTCCTTACATCTTGTTCTGGGGGGCGGAAACGTTGGCGCATCCCACTTTCCGTAACCTGACCGAATCGTTCGAAGGATGGGCTTGTCGCCGGGGATTTCAAACACCTCAGTCGATTGCACGCGGAATGCCTCCGCCACCTCCAGACCCATCCCGCTCGGAAGTCCGGCAAGGTTTCCTCTCTGGGCGTTGTCGAACAGTGGGCATGCAGGAGGGCGTTGCATGGCAGGCTGCGCTTCAGCAGTATCCATTGCAGGTTTGCCTTTTCCAATCCACGCGGCATGAACCTACGGCCCATCCCTTGATGGGGTGAGCACGGCCTACAACCTCATGAGCGCGTCGGTACAAGCAAACGCATCGTGTATCTATTTTCACGATGCGTGTCTGCTTGAGCTAACCGCCAGCCCGCAGCAGTTCGCCTGTCGTAGACGGCTGCGTTATTGCGCAGCGCGCTTGAGTTCGAAGTGATGGGACTTTGGGAGCCGGGCTTGATTGATCCTCTGCTCCAATTCAGCGATCTGCTTATCGATTGCGGCCATGGCTTGGGCACGTTTTCCTTCCACCTCCGAACCCTGCGCCCACGAGGGGAATCCGAAGAGTTGCACCTCGCGCCACCGATGGAAGTAGATATTGTTTTTCTCGAACACGAGCTTCAGCACTTCGCCAGCCTGCTGCCGAATGGGTCCCTGGATCGCCGCGAAGTTCCATCCCCGAGCCAAGGTTTCAGAACTCACGCGGCCTGCGGCTGTGCCGTCAATGGTGACGTCATAGTCCCCAGCCGCTAGACCTGTGACCTTCAAGTTGAGTTGGTCCAAGTCTTGCAATATGGGTGCGAGTTTGAGCGCGGCCTCGGCTCGTTCGTCAATCGGCATGGGCAGCGCGTCGTCCAATCGATCAAAACTCAAACCGCTCTCGCTTCCTTTCACATGACTCACTTTGCAGCCCGCAGTCGACTCCACCTTATGGTTGACTGCATCAATCGTCGCAGTCGCCACGAGGGGTGTGGCTCCCAATCCTTTCAGCACGGACCACGCCATGAGCGTTTGTCCCACCGGACCCGGATGCACGGCGTCGCCGCCGCCGATGTAACCTGCCGGGTTTGAGGCTCGCTCTCGCAGCAGCACGGCCATGAAGGGATCGAACTGATCGACATACCCGGACTTCGAGCGCGCAGCGACGTCCTTCAAACCGTCTGAGAAGCGTCGCAGGGATTGGTTTCGCACGTCCTTATCGGGATCGGGACGCTTATCCTCGATCGGCTGCGGAGTGAGGAACGCCAAGCGTGCCCCGTGCGCCCCTAGGACCTTCGCGATCTCGGACTGGCTGCGGACGTAAGCCTGGAAGATATCGTTGCGAAAGGGCTGATACGAATGGTCATTCATCCCGAACTTCACCGTGACGAAGGTAGGTTTGAGCGGGAGGACATCGCGGGCCAGTCCGCGTCCGACCGAATCCTCGACCATCTTCTGTTGGCTGGCTTCATCGGCAGCAAAGAGCTGCTTTTCATCGGGATGCGCTCGCTGCCGGAGCCAAGAAGTGTCGCCACCCCAGCCCACGTTCCTGAAGGAGAGCTTCCAATGGGGATGACGTGTCAGGGCGTAGGCCTCGATATAGGTCGTGTAGAGACGTTGTTCGGTGATGCTATCGCCAAGAAATACGACCCGATCGCCATCGCGTATCGCGAAGTCGGCTGCCGTGGCGGTCGCGCTGTGGAGTGCGCCCCAGGCTGCGGCACAGAGAAGGATGCGGTTCAAGAAGTTCATATGGATGCGATAGTCTTCCTTGGTTTCCTCCCAAAGCGCAAGCCCTAGCCGGATCAGAGTGTCGGTTCTCTCTCTCCATGGACTGGGTGGCACGAATAGAGGCCAAGGCGGGAGACCTGTCGCAACGGCCTGCCACCTAGCGCGTCGACGCAAGGCACACAAACCTAATGGCAAGGTTCTCCAACCAGTCTCCTCGCAACATTTTCCGCGCGGAGCTGTCTACCTCTTTAGATATGGCATCGTCCGACGCGGAATCGGTTCTAGTATCACGCCGACGTTGGTTGCAGCGAGTAGCATTGGCGGCTCCCGTTGTGGGAGTTGGTGATGCCGCTGTGATCGAACCACGGTGGCTTAAGGTTGCCACTTTCCAGCGCGGGCGAGGCGAGGTCCGCCAGCGCTGTGTCCAGATTACGGATATCCACTTCAAGGGCGATAGTGCCTATCTGCAAAAGGTAGTCTGCGTGAATGCCGGGATCGGCACGTTTTACTTTGACGTGCGATTTAACTGCCGCCCGGAGATCACGGTCTTTGATCTGTGCTGGTGAGGAGGCTCGCCCACATCCCAAATGTGCAGCTTCCCCTGTCGCTTAGGCTTTGGCGATCAGTTGACGAAGGACGAAAGGGAGAATGCCGCCGTGCTGGTAGTAATCTATTTCGATGGGAGTATCGATCCGGCAACGCACGGTCACGTTCTCAACCGCTCCGTCCTTTCGGGTGATTCTCAATATCAGATCCTGCTGGGGTTTCAGCGAAGCTCCCAGGCCGATCACGTCGTAGGTCTCGGAACCATCGAGCTGCAGGGTTTGGGCAGTGGTGCCCTCCTGGAACTGGAGCGGCAGCACACCCATGCCCACGAGGTTGGAACGATGGATCCGTTCGAAGCTTTGCGCCACCACGACCTTCACACCGAGAAGATTGGTGCCCTTGGCGGCCCAATCGCGCGAGCTGCCGGTGCCATATTCCTGACCTGCGAGGACGATCAAGGGCGTTTTGGAAGCGGCGTGGAGGACTGCAGCGTCGTAGATCGCCAGCTTCTCACCCGTCGGCTGGAAGAGCGTGTTGCCACCCTCTTCGCCGCCGAGCATGAGGTTCTTGATGCGCACGTTGGCAAAGGTGCCACGCGTCATGATCCGGTCATTACCTCGGCGTGAGCCGTAGCTGTTGAAGTCTGCAAACTCAACCCCGTTTTCCTGAAGGTATCTTCCTGCGGGCGACGACTTCTTGATCGCTCCGGCTGGGGAGATGTGATCGGTCGTCACCGAATCGCCAAAGACTCCCAGCGCCCGCGCACCGTGAATTTCGGCGATGCTTCCTGGCTGCAGCGAGAAATCGGTGAAGAAGGGAGGCTCCTGAATATAGGTGCTCTGACGATCCCACTCATAGACATTGCCGACGGAGGAGGGGATCTCGTTCCATTTGGGGTTCTGTCCGGCGAAATCGGTGTAGAGTCTGCGGAAAATCTCCGGCTTCAGGGCGGATTCCATCTCAGACCGCACTTCGGCCAAGGTAGGCCAGAGGTCTTTGAGGAACACCGGCTTGCCATCCTTGCCAGTGCCGATGGCTTCGGTGGTGAGGTCGATATCCACCCGACCCGCCAGGGCGAAAGCTACCACCAGGGGAGGGGACATCAGGAAGTTCGCCTTGATGTTTTGATGGACGCGCGCCTCGAAATTGCGATTGCCCGATAGAACGGAGGCCGCCACCAGATCGTTCTTGGTGATCGCGTCTTCTATCGAGGGGGCCAGCGGTCCGGAGTTGCCGATGCAGGTTGTGCAGCCGTATCCGACGAGATTGAATCCCAGTTGGTCGAGATAAGGTTGGAGGCCGGTCTTGTCCAAGTAGTCGCTGACGACTCGCGATCCCGGAGCGAGAGATGCCTTCACTGCCGCATGGGTCTTGAGCCCTTTTTCCACCGCCTTCTTCGCGAGCAAGCCTGCGGCGAGCATGACGCTGGGGTTGGAGGTGTTGGTGCAGCTCGTGATGGCCGCGATCACGACGGAGCCATGGCCGATCTCGGCGGAATCCCGTCCGTTCTGAGTTACCGTGGCCTTGAGGGTGGAGAACTCCTCCGCCTTCTTACCGAAGCCACTCTCGGTCACGGGCTTTGAGAAAGCGGTGACGAACTCGTTTTTGAGCTTGGGCAGTTCGATACGGTCCTGGGGGCGTTTGGGTCCCGCCACGCTGGGCACGACGGTCGAGATGTCCAGCTCCAGGTCCTGGGAGTAGGCGATCTGCCCTTTCTGCGGGATGCCCCAGAGGCCTTGAGCTCGGTAGTAGTTCTCGTAGAGTTTACAGTGTTCCTCGCTCCGGCCGGTAGCGCGGAGGTAGTTCACGCACTCGGCATCGATCGGGAAGAAACCCATGGTGGCTCCATATTCGGGCGCCATGTTGGCGATGGTCGCACGATCTACCAGCGGGAGCGCTGCCGCTCCGGGCCCGTAGAATTCGACGAACTTACCCACGACCTTCGCTTTGCGCAGGGTTTGGGTTAGTGTGAGAGCCAAATCCGTCGCGGTCACTCCTTCGCGCAGGACACCGGTCAGGTGAACACCCACCACGTCGGGGGTGAGGAAATAGACGGGTTGACCGAGCATACCGGCTTCCGCCTCGATGCCGCCAACGCCCCAGCCTACGATGCCGATGCCGTTGATCATCGTGGTGTGGGAGTCGGTGCCGACCAGGGTGTCCGGATAATACACGCCGTTCTGACTGAGGACCCCTTTAGCGAGGTACTCCAGATTGACCTGGTGAACGATTCCGATGCCGGGCGGTACCACCTTGAAGGTGTCGAAGGCCTGCATGCCCCATTTAAGAAACTGATAGCGCTCGCGATTGCGCTGGAATTCCAGATCCAGGTTCTTCCTCAACGCTTCCCCGCTGCCGGCGAAATCGACCTGGACCGAATGGTCCACGACCAAGTCGACGGGCACGAGGGGCTCGATGATCTTAGGATTCTTGCCGATGCGGGCCACAGCGGATCTCATGGCGGCGAGGTCGACCAGCAGGGGGACCCCGGTGAAATCCTGGAGTACGATGCGGGCGACGACGAAGGGGATCTCTTCGGTGCGATTCGCTTTGGGCTGCCACTGCGCGAGCTCACGCACATTTTGCTCGTTGACCTTCTTCCCATCGCAATTCCTGAGCACAGACTCCAGGACCAGACGGATGGACACGGGCAGGCGGGATACGGTCCCCAGCCCAGCTTTTTCCAGGGCGGGTAGGGAATAGAATTGACCGGTTTGCCCGTTTCCGAGATCAAACGATTGCAGTGAATTAAACAAAGTGTTCGTCGCGCTCATACATGTATCCGATCCTCAAAAATGAGCGGGTGAGGCACGGCTGTCAAGCAGCTGGGAGAACTACCAGGGCAGGGAGAAGGTTTTGACATGGCTCATGAACTTCATGGCTTCAATCACCCCTTTCTTAATGCCCAGCCCGCTGTCCTTCACCCCTCCAAAGGGGGAGAGCTCCAAGCGGTAGCCTGGGATTTCGTTCACATTGACTGTTCCCGCCTGGATTCGCCTCACCGCAGTCAGTGCGTCCTGGAGCTTGTTGGTGATGATGGAGGAGCTCAGGCCGTAAGCGGTGGCGTTTGCGAACTGAAGGGCGTCCTCAAGATCGCGGATGGGATAGACAGGGGCGATGGGACCGAAGCATTCAAGATTGGAACACGGCCTTGCCAGTGGCTCTCCCTTAAGACACCATCCTCTCCCAATATCAGAATTCCGATGAAGCCTTGCTGTATTCTTCCACTAGTCGTCCTCCTGTCGGCGTGCCTAGTCCCCGCGGTGCACGCTGCCAGCCCCCTGGTCATCTCTGAGTTCATGGCCGGGAACAGCTCCACTCTGAAGGATGAAGAGGGGGCGTTCGAGGACTGGATCGAGATCTCTAACCGCTCCGACCTCCCCGTCAACTTGGAGGGTTGGGGGCTAACCGACAGTGCAACAGCTCCGTTGAAGTGGACGTTCCCGGCCACCAATCTCGCAGCTCGAGGGTATCTGCTCGTGTTCGCTTCAGCCAAGGACCGGCGCACGCCGGCATCGCCGTTGCACACCAACTTCAAACTTTCGGCCGATGGAGAATATCTCGCGCTCGTGGAGTCCAACGGAACAACCAAGGCCAGTGAATATTCTCCGGTTTTCCCCAAGCAAATCACCGACATTTCCTTCGGTCTGGGTGCCGACCTGTCGGCGACACTTTTGGTTTCAGCTCAATCGAAGGGACGATTGTGGATCCCCGCTAACGACGCTCTAGGGCAAACTTGGTCCCTACCCGTCTTCGACGACTCGAAGTGGACCGCAGCCACGAACGGCATCGGATTTGAGCGGCCGGAGCCGGAGTTTGCTGCTAGTGCTTTCCCCGATCGCTTGCTCGGTGCGGCCCCGGTTCTCTACCTGCGGTTCGGGGAAGCCGAAGGCCTCGAGGTCGCCAACCAGGGCACCCTAGCTCCTCTAGCCAGCGGCCCATTAATCAAAGGGACCCAACTCGGTGTTACTGGTCCACAACCAGGAATCTTCGCAGGCTTCGAATCTGGGAACACCGCGGCCTCTT
>CAMAVD010000061.1 GCA_945861575.1 Akkermansia muciniphila | reverse complement strand
GTCAAACCCCTTCGACTCGGGCGGAACCTCCGTCACGTTTGCAGTGGCTGTGCTCAGCGCATTGATCGCGGCACGGAATGCCGTATCCGTGCTCATGCCCAGGAGAGTCGCCTTCTCGCGCGCCGTGATGACATTCAACAGCAGGAAGTATTCTCCCGCCGACGGCTCGACGAACTGCCCCTTGAACTTGAGCTTGTGGTTGACGGGATCATAGCTGAGCCGGTTGCGCAGGTGGGGCGGCAGGGTGGGAAACACCTTGAGGCCCTTCTCCGTTGCCGTCTGGAGATCGCTAGGTAACTGACCCAGGTCGACCTGATACTCGCGTATCGGGTCGATCAGCTTGACGCTGCTGCCTCGCCCCGTGGCGGCCGCCTGCTGATAGATGATCTCCGCGCTCGTCTGCAGGCTGAAATCAGGAAGGCCGAACTTGGCTTTGACCAATGTCTCGGCAACACGCAGCTCCGGAACCACGGGCCAGCTGATGTTGTAGCGAATGTCGGTGGGAATTCCGACCGTTCCTCCCGGCCGCCGGTCCAGCCAGGGAACACAGGAGCCGGGAGCGGGCTGCTGTCCACCCGGAAAGAAGAATCCGATCTGGGTCGGATAGAAATAGCGCATCACGATAGCCGCAGGGCCGCCATCGTCGCCTGCCGATTTCGCCCAGAAGCTTAGCTTGCGGTCGCGCCAGTAAGGCCCCGACACGCCCTTGGACTCTGGACACGACTGAAAGAGGCTCACGGGAAATGGCGGCTGGACCAGGGTGCCGGCCGTGCCGGGATAGTTGAAGAAGTAGGGAGCCTCCTCCGCGATCACTTTGTACACGATGTACTTCCACTTCAGGCCGACGGCCGGGTCGCGATACTTGAGCAAGGTGTAAGGCTCCGAGGTGGCGGCCGATCCCAGATCGTCGCGCAGGGCAAAGACGGACTCTCCGGCACCGCCATCGCGAATCAGGGCGTGTTCGTCGTTCGGGTTGAAGCCGACGAGCTCCGAATTATTTTGGAAGTAGATCCGGTAGTCGACTCGGCTCAGCGGATCTAGAGGCCCGCCTCCCTTGAGGCTGGCGATGATGATCTTGGCGGGATCAGCTGGCCAGGACGCCTGATAGCGCTTCACGAACGAGGGCCACTGAACTCCCTGGTTCACAGTGGACCACCACACCTCCAGCACGCCCTTGTTGACAGCGAAAATCTGCTTCGTGGTGAAGGCCGGCGGGTCCTTGGGATCGCCGTCGTAGATCTCCCAATCGTAGCGGGTGCCTTCCGGGTTGTGAATGTAGCCCCCGCGTGGGCCGGCATGGCCGGGATCGACGATCTCCTGGCCGATGCTCCAGGGAATCAGGGCAAAGTCCTGAAGAGCGGGAGCTGGTGCGGCGACCGCCGGATCGTCGTGAAGCAGCGAGCGGACCACCTGGAAGCTAACCGCATCACCTTCATCGTACTTCAGGAGGGACCAGCCGGCCTTGGTGCTCGAGAAGGAATTGTTCAGCACCGGATTGGCATGGCCGGTCGGAACCTGGAACGGCATCAGTGTCGCCACTTTCCCGGCCGGAAACGTGACATCCGGCCCCAGCACGCTGCCGATAGCGCGGACATAAATCTGATACTTCGACGGGGCGGTCGGCCAGTCGGCGGTGTATCGACGTAGCTCGTAAGGCCAGACCACGTTCTGCAGGCCCCTTCGCATCCAATACAGCTCGATGTCTTCCTGGCCGGTCGTTTTGCGGATGGCGAAAAGCGCGCCGGATTGCGGCGACGAAGGCTTGGCATGTTGATAGACGAACTGCGACTCCGGAGTGCCTGAGCCAAGGCCCTTGATCACCACGGTCGGCGCGGGGTTGCTGGCCACCACAAACGGCAGCACCTGGGCGCCGATGTCCATGGGCGTGGGGGTCGGCGGACCATCGAGAACAAGGTGAGAGCGAAGCGCCACGATCTCGATGCCCAGAAACTGTCCGTTTTGGCGGTACTCGATGAGGAGGATCCCGGTTTTGTCCTTGGCAAACAGGCTTCCATTGGGTGCCCGCAGAAAGTAGGGAGCCGCGGGCAGCTCAGGCAGCGTGGTGTTCCAATGAATGAGGGTCTGGCCTGCGCCGGAGATATCCACCACTGGGGCTTTGGTCTGCGGGGCGGGAAGCGGGTTGGACTTGAAGTCAGATCCCGGGTCCGGGCTGGGGTTGTGGGTATGATAAACCGCCACGGGATCGCGGATCGGAAGACGGTCGATGAGGTATTTGACCTCCACCTGGCTGTTGTCGGCTCGGAGCCACGTCACCGTGACCAGACCGTCCTCGTTGGCGAATGTCCTTTGCAGCAAACCATCCTTCACCGAGAAGGCCTTCTCCTTGGGACTGATGGCAAATGGGGCTTTGGTCCGATCCACCAGCAATGCCGGGTCGGGAATCATTTCCTGGCCGATGAGGAAGTCGGGACGTCGAGGTTCGGCAGCGGGTTGGCCGAAGCCCGATTGGACGAGATAGAAGCTGCCGTTGTTGGGAGTGCGTGCGGATCCGGGAGCGCCTACATTCCCGCCGAAGAGGGCAACCCCTTTGGGTTGCGGAGAACCGCTTAATCCGGAGACCGGGTTTGGGCCGGGGTTGTAGATCTGGTTTTGGTAAGGGAAAGGCGCGAGTGACTCCGCCTCTTGACCAACCGTCGTCAGCCCAGACAGCGACCAAGAGAGAGCGACACCCAGGATGCATGCGAGAGTTTTCATGGGCTAAGCAGGTATTCTCCTAGTGACAAAACTCGGGCGAACCCCGGCCGGGTAGGGAGTTCCGCCTTCATCGTCCGCCTCCGTTCGCCTGTGCCGGCCGCGGACTTATCAGCGCTTTCAGCTCCGCAACACTTCGTCTGAGCTCCTCGATCTCCAACTCCTTCTCCTTCCGGAGCTTGGCGACCTGATCCTCCTGCTCCTGGCGCAGATCCCGCAGCGCCTCCACCACCAAGGCCTCTAGGCCACGCACCGTCACCCGTTTGTAGCCATCGGCCCCCGTCTCGACCCAATCCGGCATCACCTTCTCGACCTCCTGAGCGATCAGTCCGGTGCGTTCCCCAGCGAGTTCGTGGATCGCGGCGGGGTCGATATACTCGAAGTTCACGCCGCGCAATGCCAGGAGCTTGTCCAGGGCGCCGGACAGCGGTTGGATGTTTTTCTTGAGCCTCGCATCGGAAGTGTTGCTCCAGGATCCGCCGCCGGGTTTTCCTGCCGATCCGACCACCTCCAACTTGAAGTTCGGAGTGATGGTGCCAATGCCCACGTTGCCAGAGAGGGCAATAGCCATTCCGTGGTCGATTCCTGAGGGCAATCTCCCCCCTCCAGAAAGAAATTTTAAAGTCGAGTCATCAAACCTGATATCGGCTCGGTTGACGCGGCCCATCGTTATCCCGGTTTCAGCACTGGGGGTATGGATCAGAAGACTCCCCCCGCTCCCTCCCGTGTTAAAGAAACCAGCCCCACTCACTTCCAGAGGATAACCAGCGGTCGGCAAGGCGCCGACGCCCAAACGACCATCAGCGAGAATTTGATCGCCCTTGAGGCCCGCAGCCGTTAGCGCGTGCAGCGCAAACGGCGCAGCGAGCATCTGCTGGCGCGGGGCGATCGGATTGGCAGCCCCCACCTTGAGCTCGATGAAGACCGAGGCGTTCTTTGCAAACACCTGGGCTAGGTCGGCGCTGTTGATGTCCTTGGGCCCGAGGACGACATTGAACCGTCCCTGGACCACCGCGACCTTGCTACCCAGGCCCACCCCATTCTGGCCGTTAAAGCGTTGCGGCCCCCAGAGCGCGACTCCGCCGGACTCGACGGGGAAGAGCCGCACCTCCACATCGTAGTCCCCGGTCGGGATCGGAACTCCGCTCGGGTCGAGCAGCTGTCCCTGGTAATTGACGAGTGGGGGGACTGATTGGGCCACAGCGGTGGGGCACTGGGTGATCATTAAAAGGGCTCCAAGGAGGAGGGTTTCTTTTGTCATGTTCATAGATGTCGAAGGTGTTTCGTTTCGGGAATTGATTTCACAGACCGTCGTTCAGAATTCCGATCCGGGAGGCATGGGTCAGTCGGAAGGCGCCATCGGCGCGAATGGTCTTTCGGTGCAGGCCGGTCACGGTCTCGCGGTAAGCGCCACCCAGTTGGTTATCCCCCCAGCCGGCAGTCGTCAGTCCGTCCGGATCCTCAGCCGTGAACTCCAGCTCGACCTGGCGAGTGACCGTGAAGGATTCGGTTCCTTCCGCGACCTTGTCCTCGAAGCGTTCATCCAAGTTGTCGTGCTCGGGGTGGTAAAGATGCTTGAAGGGATTCAGCGGATCGTCGTGGTCGATGCGAACGTCGCCGCTAAACTTCCCCGCGCCAAAGTCCCCGATACCGGCGAAGAGCACCGGCTTCGCGAAGCCAAAGGCCGGAGAACTGATCCGGCGCGCCACCAACTGGCCATCGCGCAGCGTGGAGCCTGAGAAGCGCGAGATGAGCGAATCATCGGTCACCAGGACCAGACGGCCTGGCTGGTCGACGATGTTCAGACCAGGCGTGACGGGATCCGGCTTCAGGGTGCCCGGCTTGAACATCTGCAGCACCTTCTGCAGCAATCGGACCTTGCCGGAGTCATCCACGTGCAGGATCAGACGGAACTGGAAGGGGGAGGCGGTGGCAACGGGCAGCTCTGGATTGTTAATTCCGGAAGGCTGGTTGACGCGGCCGATGGTGGCTGAACCTACCCACAGGCCGGCTCTTGGATGGGACGGTGGTACAGGGTCGTCTTGCAGGGTAGGCCGAGCTGCTGCCGCGCTGGCGGGATAGTCTTGGAGACCCTCGGCACTGACCGGGATGAGCTGACGGAATCCGGCACCATTGGACACCTCGAGCAGGCTCTGATAGAGAACGCCGTTGTGGACCGCGGGAGGAATGAAGCTCGCCATCGCAGTCCGAACCACCTCCAGCCTCAAAACCCAGTCGCGTCCGGGGGCGACCGGGGACTGTTGTAACGTATCGGCCAGGGGAAGCCAGCCAAACTGATTCTCCGCCGCGTTCAGCCGATAGTAGGAGAGAGGGACCGCCCCTGCCAGAACCGGAGACCCACCGCTCGGAGGTGACTGGGAAACAATCTGTCGCACGGTGAACGAAGCGGGGGAGGCGGAGGTGTTCTTGATTCGCAGGGTCTGCTCCGTGAGGATCCGTCCATAGTTCAACCCGTCTGACTGCTCGACCTCAACCTGCAGGGGACCCGCAAAGGTGGACTGCCCCTGGCAATAGACCCAATAGGCTTTTCCGCTGGCCAAAGCCGTCGATGCGGGATCCGAGACGAGTTCCCACTGGCCCAAAGCGTTCAAGCGATAGACCGGTTTTCTTGCGTGAGCGGCCGAACCAGAGAAAAAGCTCTGAAAACTGGGTGAGCCCGAGGGGGCGATGGCGAAGCCCACGAGATTGAACGAATCCGCGACCCACTCCGGATGCCGGATCACGGGCCGCCCTCGCAGGGTCCAATTCATTGCGACAGCCCCCGTCTTCAGTTTGATGAGATAGCTCCTTCCGCCCCGGATGGAGAAGAGGTTGCGGGTCGCCCGCGCAGCGTGATCAGGGGGCAAATGAGTCAGCCAATCCGGCTGGCCAGGCAGGAGCTCGTTTGGATCCTGGATGAACTGCACGGTCGAAAGCCGCGGAGTCCAGGCCCAAACGCTTTCGATCGGGAGCCCCGCAAAGAGGGTGTCGCAGTCCGCCAGTTCGGGTTGAACCTCCAGATGGACCGCGTTCCAACCCGGCTGGAGCGGGAGGGTCTGGGTCACCCACTGCCCGGTTGCGGGCAGGCCTGCGAGACAGATTGCCAGGGTCAATAATAGGCGTGAAGTGTGGCGGCTCATAAGTTTGGAAATCACTGCCCGGCTTGGTTGGCGGTCACGCGATAAAAATAGGGGCCGCTGCCTGGGGCTGTGGCGTCCTGATAGCTGTTCAGCGGCGGGGTGGCCTGGACGTTCACCGCCAGATCCTGGAAGCCCACGAGTAGGTCCGTCGACCGGCGCAAGGTGTAGACACGCCCGGCAATGCTGAACCACGTCAGACGAGGACCACCTACTGCCTCAGCGGCGATCTTAATGGAGAAGACTGAGCTGGCATCCAGGGGGTTCGTGCCCGCGAGGAACTCGCCCAAGTTGTCTCTGCCGTCGCCATCCGGGTCGTCCAACGGGTCGATTCCCGTGCGCCCAAAATACTGCAGCTGCCACACCTCAGGCAGGAGCCCTGAACCGCCGATCGATACTTGAAGATCCACCCTTTCGATCCGCCCCCTGTCTGTTGCCGTCAAGGACAGGGTTTGCTGGACGGCCTGGATGAACGTGGCTGGTTGATTCTCCACGGAAACCTGGGCTCGATCGTAGGCGTTCCCCAGCGTCAGCTTGTTCTCGGAAGAGACGAATCCGCCCACCTGCCGTTCGCAGGGAACCCTCAACACATAGGAGAACTGGTCGTTGATATTGGTGAGGGTCCCCACGACGGTGATGGGGGTTCCACCGCCGCCACGCTGGAAAGTCCAGCGCAACGATCCGGCTGTTAGCCGGACATTGAGTCCCCCGGCCACGTCACGAATCGTTCCGTAAAGAACCAGGTCAGGCTCGGGCAGCCCTGCGCCTCTCAACAAACACGGCCCCCACAGCCCCAGCGCCACCGCCAGCCAGATCATCCCGACGGATCGTACGGACGGCTTCTTTGGCTGGAAACCATCGGAATCAAGTATGGGTCTCACACCGACTACCTAAGAAACGGTCGGCGAGAATTACAAAGAAAGTGTGAGTAGTCGTTTCGGCGTGGCACGAGTCGCGGCTACGGGATGGGAACGACCCCAAAGGGTGTCCCCCGACTCCCCTCGACTAGGAATCGAGGTTCCAGCCAGGGGAGTCGGGATAGACACCGAATGCTGAGGCACCCAGAGTGCTTTCGAATCCAGGATCTCAGAGGGCGACGAATTGCGCTGCACGGCTGGAGGTCAGCTACCAACTACCGATCTGGGAGGTTCAGAGTGGCTGCGCTCAAAATCTGCACCGACTCCGTTTGATTCCCTGAAGCGATGGTCACGGCTAGGTGACGCCCGTCAGGAGAAAAGCAGAGATGATATCCGGCATTGGGAAAGGACAGCGACATCACTTCACGCCGCGTGGCGACATGCCAGAATTTGACGCAGTTAAGATGCCCCATCGAGGCGAACGTTCGGCCATCGGGCGAGAACGCCACGTCGGTGGCTTCCTCCATATGCCCAGTCAAGGTGGCCAACTCCTTCCCGGTGGGCACGTCCCAGAGTTTGATGGTCGCATCGACGCTGGCACTCGCCAGCAACCGGCCATCGGGCGAGAATGACATCCCGCTGACAAAATCACGGTGCCCCTCGAGCTTCGTCTCTCGACCCGACTTGACATCGAAGAGTTGCACGGCGTTTTCCTCCTCCGTGCTGATCGCGAACCGCCGTCCGTCCGCAGTCAACGCCGCGGACCGGATCTTGGGGGATCCGGCTCCAGATCGCTCCGACGCCATCCAGCGAAAGGAATTGACCGAATGGCTCGTCGACACGTCGATCACGCTGACGAGTCCTCCGGCTCCGATGGCGAACATGAGCTTCAAATTGGAGGAGGATCCAACACGAACAATCGGCAGCTCGCTTGGCTCGAACTTCGGTGGAGTTGCTCGCAACCCCGATGATGTTTCCGGCGACCAGAGCTCCAACGCCCGTCGGTCCGCTGAGAGCCGGAAGAGTTGGTGGTCGTCCGGATGAAAACCCACCACCGGGCCGCCGGGGCTAACGGAGAGCGGAGAACGCGACGTCACCTGCCAAAGGATCGAATGGGCCTGCTCATTCGTCCGGATATTCGTCGCAAGCCGTGAGCCATCCGCGGAAAAGAACGGCTTCTCAAATAAAGTGTGGGGCATGGGTGGGTCCGTGGTTCCCAGCTCGGTCGACCAAATCTTCACGGTTCGGTCCTTGCTTCCGGTGGCAAGGCTCTTTCCGTCCACGCTAAAGGTCGCACACCACACCTCATCGGCATGCCCCGAGAGGACGCGGTTCAGGTTCATACTGGTCGTCTCCCACACGCGAACGATCCGATCGGAACAGGCGGTCACGATCGTGTTCCCGTCAGGAGAAAACCCAGCGGACCAGACGGTTAATGGATGAACCCTTTTGAGCGGCTTGACAGGATCGGCCAAGTTCCAAACGAACGCGGCGCGATGGCTCCCAGCCAGGAGATGGCTGCGAGTCGGCGAGAAGGCGAGCGACCACACCGGACCTTCTGTCTCGATGGTGCGCACGAGTTGAGCCGATGGGATAGCCCAGAGCCTTATGCCGGATGAGGGTCCCGCTTCGGCAAGCAGTTTGCCATCGGCTGAAAGGGCAACCCCCTTCCCCCGCTCTGGGAGTTCGAGCAGCTGTCGACCCGCCCGGTAATTCCAAACGGTGATGGTGCCAGGTGGCTCCCAAAACAGCGGGCTGCCACTATTCACAGCCATGACGGAACCCGTCGGAGCGACCGCGGCCATCTGACCTGCGATGGAACGGATCGGCTGTTGGGTGGCAACATCCCAGATTCGAACTCTCCCATCTGATCCGCCCGTCACCAGCCAATCGCTCTCGGGCGAAAAACCCACGGTCCACACCGCCCGATCAGAAACTCTGAGGCTGGCGATCAGGCGGGATTCAGCCCAGTGCCAGAGACACACCGTCCCATCCTGGCTTCCGGTCGCGAGCACCCTGCCATCGGGCGAGAATGCCGTGCATGTGACAATCCTAGTATGCCCGGCCAGCGTGGCTTGCTGCTGGCCCTGACAGCGTTGCCAGAGATAGCGCCATTCGAACCCGCGCAGGTCCTCCTCGCCTGTGTCTGGGATATGCGCTTCAAGCAGGCGTCGGCCATGGCCCAGGTCGCCACGATCCAGCGCTTGTGATGCCGCCAGGACGTCCGCCGCGTAGAGATGCAACCGGGTCCGACCATCGCTTTGTTCCGCTCGGTGCCACTGCCAGAGCACTCCGCCCAATCCAAGAGCCAGAGCGACTCCCGCCGCGGCCAGCGCTGCCGCCAATGAGCGATTCCGTCCGCACCACCGCCACGCCCTCTCCACCCGCCCGACTGGATGGGCCAGGATCGGCTCTCCTCGCAAAAAGCGGCCCAGCTCCTCGGCCACAGCTTGGGCGCTGGAGTAACGGCGCGAGGGCTCCTTCTGGAGACATTTCAGGGAAATCGTTTCGAGGTCGACCGGAACACTGGGGTTCAGCACCCGGGGTGACGGCGGGTCCTTGTGTGCCAGCTGCTGAAGCGTTTCAGCAACTGTGCTCGAAGCGAAGGGAGCCCGGCCGACCACCAGGTGGTAGAGCAAGGCACCGAGCGAGTAGATGTCACTGGAAGCGCTGATCTCGCCCTGGCCCCGCAAGGCCTGTTCCGGCGCCATGTAATTGGGTGAGCCTAACGCCTGTCCAGTCGCCGTGAGGCCCGACTCACCGGACAATTGTTTGGCCAGCCCGAAGTCGGTGATGCGCGGTTGACCGAAGGCGTCAATGAGCACGTTCGATGGCTTCAGGTCGCGATGCAGGACGCCACGCTCGTGAGAATGCTGGATGGCTTCGGCGACCTCTTTGATGTAGCGCGCGCTCTGTTTCGGAGGCAGCGGTCCTGAGCGCGTCAGGTCGGCCAGATCGCTCCCATCAATGAGATCCATCGTGAAGTAGGGCTGCCCTTCCTCCTCACCAACGCGGTGGATGGCCACAATATTCGGATGCTGCAAACTCGCCGCTGCGTTGGCTTCAGCCCGAAACCGATCCACCGCCGTCCGACTGGCGAACTGGCCGGACAGGATCATCTTGAGGGCCACCTCACGTTTCAGTGCAGGCTCAGAAGCACGATAGACGACACCCATTCCTCCACGCGCGATCTCCCCCAGGAGTTCGTAGTCGCCGAACGGGCGTGGAAACATCTCCGACGCACCTCGATCCGCAACTCCCGGCCTCGATCCCAGCAACACGTTCACAAGACAGCGCGGACAATGCCCGGAAAAAAAATCCTCCGGCAGTATCGATCCACACTTTTCGCAATGTTTGGTCATTCCCTTCTGCTGTCAAGACGAGGACGCGGTTGCATAACGGCAACCCCGAGGAGGCTCGTCGCTGTACCTCCACTCTAAGGAAATCTCGCCGAGGATTACGAGAATTCTGGTCCGCGCAGCATGGAGAACAAATAGGTCATCTCCTCCTCCAGGTGCGCTGAATCCATAAGGGTGTTGGCAACCCCCTCCCGCACCACCTCGCGGTAGCGCTGTCGGAGGCGATGCACAGCAACCCCAATCGCGTTGATGCTCAATCCGAGCTGCGGAGCAATCCGGGCATATTCCTCCGACTCCGCTTCGCGGGAAAGAAACGGGTTCAAGAGCTCAAACAGCCGCGCCTTGCCACCTGCGGTGTTTTCCGCGCGCAAGCGGGTCAGCGCTTGATCCAGCAGAGCCAAAGCCCATCGACGGTCAAAGAGCCGTTCCGGAGTCTCATCGGTGAAAGGCTCCGCCGCATACCGGCCTTCCGCCCGCTCCTGATCCAGTGATATCAAGGGTTTGCCACCGCCGCGTTTGGCCGCCTGACTGCGGTCATATTCGTTGATTAGGAAGCGATCCAACGCTGTGATCAGGAAGGACCGAAACCGGGCAATGCGCGGCTCGACCTCCGCCAGCCACCTCTTTTCAATCAGCCGTGCCAGGAATTCCTGAGTGAGATCCTGCGCGTCCTCCGGCCCTTTCCCACGCCGACGGATGTAGGCATAGAGCGGAAACCAGTACGTCTGGCAGAGCGATTCCAGAGCCTGTGTGGCGTCGGCGGATTCGGTGCCGCAAGCCGACATCACAACGGTCCAATGTGTGGTCTCGAATTGCGCTGCAGCCGGGGAAGCCGGTTTTGATGTCACCATCTTTGACACTAGCCGAGAGGATAACATCCCCAACGAGAATTACACGGTGTATTTTACTGAACTGATAGGAATTTGCTTTTTCACGGCTGGACCGGACCCTAACGAGCTTCACAGGTGGAATAGCGTCCGCTGCGGGTAAGTCCGATAGGCTGTTAACGGGATCCGAGTTGGCTTGCCATGGTGAAGATGGGGAGCAGAAGACCCAGTGCCAGGCAGCCGATCCCCGCCGCTACTAGGCAGAGGATGGCAGGTTCGACCAGACGGACGGCTTGGTCGACCTGGCGATTGGTGCGGCGCTCCACGGTGTCAGCGATCTGAACGAGAACCTTGTCCAGCTTGTTGCTCTCCTCCGCCACCGCGATCATGGCGAGCACTTGCTCAGGGAAGAACCCCCCATTGCCCAAAGGCTCTGAGAGCCGCTTTCCGTCGCGCACGGCCTCCGCCGCCTCGGCGATCCTCTCCCCCAGGATGGTGGATCCTGTGGCATCTTTACTGATCTTGAGCGCCTGTAGCATGGGGACTCCATTGGCCAGCATGGTTCCCAGAATGCGGCAGAAGCGGGTAATCGCCACCAGTCGCAGCGCCTGGCCCACCACGGGGATCTTGAGCTGCCAGGCTTCTATTTTCCTTCTCGCCTTCTCGCTCTTCAGATTCGCCCACACCAACCCGATCAGAACGGCTGCTCCGATCAGCAAGAAGTACCAGTGACTGCGCACGATCACGCTCGCGCCAAACAGAATTTCCGTCGGAAGCGGCTTCTTCGCGTTTGCTAGCAGTGGCTCGAATTTGGGAACAAAGAAGATCAAGGCACCCAGCATTACGGTGGCCCCTAATGCGGCCAGGAGGGCAGGATAGATCAGGGCTCCCGTCACCTTGCTCTTGAGCTCGTCCAGACGTTCAAGGAAGCCCGCGAGACTGCGCAACACATCCTCCAGAAAAGCCGCGCGCTCACCGGCCTGGACCATGGCGGTGTGCAGAACCGGAAACACTTCCGGGAACTGCCGAAAGGCGTCCGTCAGCGATTTTCCTTCCGCGACGCTGGTGCGGACTTCTTTGAGAAGATCCTGCAAGGAGGCGCTGACGCTGGACTTGATGAGCGAATCGAGCGTTCGTAGGAGCGGGACGCCGGAGCCGAGGAGGTCTGCCATCTGGCCATACATGATTCCGAGATCGCGTGACCGCACGCGATAGACCCGTGGCTTCACTTTGCCACTGACCAAGCCTTTGCCAATGACCGTCACCGGAAAGAGGCGCTTTTCCCCCAGCAGTCGCAGGGCGGCCGCTTCATTGTCGGCCTCCAATGAGCCGGCCACTTTCGTGCCTGCCTCCGACAAGGCTGTGTATTGAAACTGGATCATGGTGACGGCGGTCGCATTCTGCGAATGCCTTTAGGCGAATCTCACTAGTGTGAGGTACACATGGTGATCTCTTCGGGTGTGGTCACCCCAGCGCGGACCTTCAGCCACCCGTCCTCACGCAAGAGCCGTAGACCGCTCTTCTTGGCAGTGGCCACGATCTCCGGGGATGGGGCTCGCTCCATCACCTTGTGGGCGATATCGTCCGTCATCACCATCAACTCGTAGAGGCCGGCGCGGCCTCGGTAGCCCGTGTTGCGGCAGTGTGGGCAGCCCACGCCTTTGTACAGCTTATCGCCCGCATGCAAAGTGAAGTCTTTTGGGAGCTTCGACACATCTGGTTCGTAACGGTCCCTGCACTTGGAGCAGATCTTGCGCACCAGACGCTGGGCCATCGATCCGATGAGCGTGCTGCTGACAAGGTAGGGCTCCACACCCATGTCGATCAGACGCATGGGCGCTGAGGCAGAGTCGTTCGTGTGCAGGGTGGAGAGCACGAGATGGCCGGTGAGCGATGCCTGGGTGGCCGCACGGGCGGTCTCCAAATCGCGGATTTCCCCGATCATCACGACGTCAGGGTCGTGACGCAGGATCGCACGCAGGCCTTTCTCAAAGGTCATGCCCACTTTCTGGTCCACCGGGATCTGGTTGACACCATTTAAATTGTATTCAACGGGATCCTCGACGGTAAGGACTTTGATTTCGGGGCCAACAATCTCGTTCAACGCAGCGTATAGCGTGGTGGTCTTTCCGGAGCCGGTAGGTCCGGTGACCAGGATGATTCCGTGGGGTTGATCGATCAACCCGCGGAACAGGCCGTAAGTGGCATCATCCATGCCGAGCTGCTGCAGCGTGAAGAGCACGTTCGACTTGTCGAGCAGACGCATGACCACCCCTTCGCCGTACAGCATGGGGATCACGCTGACGCGAACGTCGATCTGTCGTCCGCCGACGTTGAACTTGATACGCCCGTCCTGGGGAACACGCCGCTCGGCGATGTTCAAGTTGGCGAGAATCTTGATGCGGCTGATGATGGCCGCCTGGAAGCGGTGCATCTGTGGCGGCACCGAGGCTTCATGAAGCACGCCGTCGATACGGTAGCGGATGGACATCTCGTGCTCATAGGGCTCGATATGGATGTCGCTGGCACGCTCGTTGACCGACTCGATGATGATCTCGTTTACCAGCTTGATCACGCTGGCCTCCTGCGCCATCTCGAGGAGGTCCTCGCCCGACTCCACCGCCCCGTTTGAGGGGCCATTGTCGTCGTCGGACACCATCTCATCCAGGGTATCCCCGCCGAGGCCGTAGTGAGTCTTGATGATCTTGTCGATGTCGTCGCGGGTCGCCAGCACCGGCTGGACGTTCAAGCCGGTCATCAGGCGGATGTCATCAAAGGCGTAGAGATCGAAGGCATCGCTCGTGGCCACGTTCAGGGTCCCGTTGGTCTGGGAGATAGGAACGAGCCGCTTGCGGTAGACAATTTTGGGCGGCAGGACGCGCAGGGTTTCGGGAGAGATGCTGAGGTCGTCCAGCTTGACCAGAGGCAGGTGAAGCTGCTCGGCCATGACCGTCAAAAGCTGCATCTCGGTGATCAGCCCGAGTTGGACCAGGGCGCGATCCAAGCGGAGCCCTTCCGCCCTTTGGAGAGCGGCGGCCTCCTCGATCTGCCCCTGTGTCAGGAGCCCCTTTTCCATCAAAATCTCAGAAATGCTCATAACTCAGCCCGGCGACCCGCTTTCAAGCCCGCACAGTGAAGCCTGTCTTGTGCCAAACAGCCGGAGCGTGTCCCCACTAGTCATCGACTGGTTTCGAGGCGGGCGAATTCGAGGAAAGCACGAATTCCTCATCTCATCGAGGCTTTCGGCATTCCGGATGGCTCGGTTCCAGCTTGATCAGCCGTTCGCATTTTGCCGCAGGTGGGGCGGGTCTCAGACCTGCCGGTTGCGGGGTCAGAGCCCCCCCGCAACCGGCAGACCTGGAGGTCTACCCCACGACTGTGACCAAAATGAGAACTGCTGCAGCGTGATCCCTCCCATCCAGCGACAAAAGAACTCCGCAGAGTTTGCCCACGGCTCAAACTGCCGGGGCTGCGGGAGGGGCCTCTTTCTTCGCAGCGCGAACATCGATATGCAGGTCTCGGAGCTGGCGCGGGGTAACCGGGGCCGGAGAATCGGTCATCAGGCAGGTTCCCTTCGCCGTTTTCGGGAAGGCGATCACGTCGCGGATGCTCGTGGTGCCGCAGAGGATGGCCACCAGACGGTCGAATCCTAGCGCGATGCCGCCATGCGGCGGTGCGCCGTAACGGAAGGCCTCGAGCATGTAACCAAAGCGCTCCTGGGTCTCCTGGGCCGGGATCTGCAGTAGCTCTTCGAAGATGGTCTTCTGCACATCCGGCTGGTGGATGCGGATGCTGCCCCCTCCAAGCTCCACACCGTTCACCACCACGTCGTAGTGCTGCCCGCGGACCTTCTTGGGATCGGTCTTCAGCAAAGGGATGTCTTCGGTGACCGGTGCCGTGAAGGGATGATGGCTGGAATACCAGCGATTCATCTCCTTGTCGAAGCTCAGCAGCGGGAATTCCACCACCCACATGAAATCAAAGCGAGTGGGGTCGATCGTCAGCTTGCCTTGGGATTTGAGCACTTCCGCGCAGTAGAGGCGGATCTTGCCCAAAATCTCGCAAGCGTTCAGCCATTGGTCGGCCGCGAAGAGGATTAAATCGCCTTCCTCAATCGCCAGCTTGCTCTTGAGCGCGGTCTTCTCGGCTTCGCTGAAAAACTTCACGATCGGCGACTTCCACTCGCCACCCTCCACCTTGATGAAGGCCAGTCCCTTGGCTCCAAAGCTCTTGGCGTATTCGGTCATGGTCTCGATCTGCCCCTGGGTGGCGCAGGCCAGCCCCTTCGCATTGATCGCCTTGACCACTCCCCCCGCAGCAATGGTGCCACTAAAGACCTTGAAGGTGCTGCTGCGGAAGTCGTCGGTCAGGTCGTTCAACTCCATGCCGATCCGGCTATCCGGCTTGTCGATACCGTAGCGGTTCAACGCTTCCTCGAAGCTGATGCGCTTGAACGGCGTGGGGATGTCCATGTTGAGCGCGGTCTTCCACACGCGCTTGAGCAGGCCTTCAATTAGGGCGTAGAGATCCTCGCGGTCGATGAAGCTCATCTCAATATCCACCTGGGTGAACTCAGGTTGGCGATCGGCGCGCAGATCTTCATCGCGATAGCAGCGGGCCAGCTGGAAGTAGCGCTCCACCCCGGCGACCATCAGGATTTGCTTAAACTGTTGCGGGGACTGGGGCAGGGCGTAGAACTGGCCCGGGTGAATACGGCTGGGCACCAGAAATTCACGGGCACCCTCGGGGGTGGACTTGAAGAGGGTGGGAGTCTCGACTTCCAGGAATCCCTGATCGTCCAGATAGACACGGGTGGCGGTGGCCACTTTGGATCGGAGTCGGAGATTGCGCGCCATCTCGGGGCGACGCAGATCGAGATAGCGATACTTGAGACGCAGTTCCTCGTTCACCTTGCTCGCTATCTCGGGATCGTCGACCGGGAAGGGGAGCACGTCGGCGTGGTTGAGCACGGTGAATTGCTTCACCATCACTTCCACTTGGCCGGTGGGGATTTTGCTATTCTCGGTGCCCTGAGGGCGCTGACGCACCAGTCCGGCGACTTCGATCACGCTCTCGCTGTGCAGCGCGGCGGCCTGATCACAGATCTCCTTGGGGAGATCCGAAGGGTCGAAAACCGTCTGGGTTCGGCCTTCTCGATCCCGGATGTCGATGAAAAGGAGCCCGCCTAGGTCGCGGCGGGAATGCACCCAGCCGACCAAGGTGACGGTTTTACCGGCGTGATCGGCTCGAAGTTCGTTGCAATGATGCGTGCGTTTCATGACTAAATTAGGCCGGTGATAGTGGAGGCTCGGAGGGGGGATTTGGAAGTGAAAAAGGGGGGTTACTTGCTGCCGATCGACCCCTTCTGAAATTCGGCCATATCGGCTTCGAGTTTTTCGCGGTCGGCCGGCTGTTTGACCTGGGGAAGGGCCTCCTTGAGCACGGCGATAGCCTCCGCCCTCTGGCCGTTCTGCGCCAGGGCGTGGGCATAGATCTGGAGAGCGCCCGCGTCCGTACGTCCAGTGGCCACTATGGCCTGTTGTGCGGCTTCCAGGGCGAGCTTCAGGTCCTTGGCCTTGACCCGGTTGTCGAAGAGGATCACTTGCGCAAACTGCATCAGGAGCGGGGGCTGGTCTTTGACGTCCGACACGATTTTCCGCCCCAGGCGGTCCGACTCCGGGCTGGCCCCCGCCGTCGTCACGAGGGTGAGATACCTCTGGGCTTCCTTGAGAAACTGGGAGGCGACCTTGGACTTGGCCAGATCGAAGCGGCCGCTCAGAATCTCATCCAAGACACCATCCAATCCCGCCAGTGGATGGCCAGACCAGAGGACTTTCTGGTCGCGACCGACCACAAAGGCGTGGGGGATACCTGTTTCGCCGAAGGCCGTCATGTAGGCCGCTGTCGTCTTGCCGTTGTCGTCGAGGGCGACCGCGTAGTTCATCCGGGCACCCATCTCTTTGACGAAGGGGGCGACCTTGTCCTGGGCTTCGTCGCTGACGCCGACGAAGAGCACCCCCCTGGAGCGGAAGCGGGTCTGGAGCTCGCTGAGATGAGGGATGGAGCGTTTGCAGGGCCCGCACCAGGTGGCCCAGAATTCGACCACATAGATATTGGTGTTGCCCTTGCCGCCGGGGCTTAGCGGACCGCCTTGGACCCAGTCACGGACCTGGAGAGGTGGGGCGTCCATGCCTAGATAGGCTGTGGAGGTGGAAGCGGCTTGGGAGATAGAGGGGGCGCAGAGCGGGGTGATCCCGGCTAGGAGCAGGGCGATGAGCAGCGTTTGTTTCATAGGATGATCCATGCGGGTAAGATCCGATGGACGACTGGACGGCCTTTGCGCTTTTCCGTCAAGCTTGAGCCACCAGGCCGGCCGTCAGCGAAGCGTTTGGGGAGGGGGCAAATCCAAGAGTGGGCAGGGCGTATCTCTTGGGATGTGAACACATGGCACGCAGATCTGCCTTCGCGATCGGGGGTAGACGTTTATCCACAGATGGGCTGCAGGGTTTTACACAGAGGGAAGGCCGAGCCCGATTTTGCCAGAAGAGGGCCTGGCATGGACCTGTCCCCCTGCTGGGCCTCATCAAGCCCCCGTGGCACTCACGTCCCCGAGCCGGAAGCTTCAGGAAAACCAATCCTGCGCCGGGCGGGCAAAGAACTCCTCGAGCTTCACGCCTCCGGCACCAATGATCCATACCTTAGCCTTGGGATACTCTTTTCGAAATGCTTCGATCCCACCCTGTTTCCCGCCACGCCCGCTCTTCACCTCGACGCCCCATACATCTTTGCCGTGGCTCACCACAAAATCCACATCAGCATCGCCATCCCGCCAGTACGTGACGCTCCATTGTGGCCCCTGAAGCTCGTTGAGTAGGTGGGCGCCCGCTGCGTTCTCTACGAGGCGCCCCCACCACGTCCCGTCCCGCTGTGCCTCACTGAAGGATCGGAGTGATGTTGCGTTGATCAGCGCGTTGTTCCAGAGGATCAGCTTGGGGCTGCTGCCCCGCTTTCTCACCTTGCCCTGCGAGAATAGTTCAAGCCCGGAGGCGAGAAAGGCACTCTCTAGCAGTGTCAGATAGTGCGCAAGGGTTGTAGTATTTCCAGCGTCCTGAAGCTGTCCGAGCATCTTCGTGTAGGAGAGGATCTGCGACGGAAACGTTGCCGCGAGCGCGAATAGATGCCTTAGCAAGGCAGGCTTGTTGACTGTTTGGAGTTGGAGCACGTCGCGGGAGAGAACCGTTTCGATCAGAGAGTCGCTCACGTAACGTTTCCACTGCGTTTCGTCCTCGGCGACAGCTGCAGCTCCGGGGTATCCGCCAAAATAGATCCACTGATTCAGAGTCCAACCGAACGCTTCCCTGCATTCCCCCCAAGTCCAGTGCGTGAACCGGTGCAGAAAAAAGCGGCCGCTCAAGCTTTCCGTGAGCCCCCGTTGGAGCAGGAGGGCTGACGAGCCAAGAAGCAGAGGACGCACCGGGCCTTTCCTTGCTCGCTCCTCGTCCCAGAGCCGCTTCACCACCTCGCTCCACCCTCGGACCTTCTGGATCTCATCCAGCACCAGGAGCACATTTCCTGTCTTCGCGAGCATACGCGCCAGCTGCCATTGGGTCTCAATCCACTCAGGCGGATGGGGGAGCGCCGAATCCGCCGAGGCGGACTGGGATGGCCAGTTGAGGCGATTCAGAATCTGATCGGCGGCAGTGCTCTTCCCCACCTGACGGGGGCCCACCACCACCTGGATCAGCGGAAGTTTCGACGCCAGACCCTTCTCAATCTCGGAAACCGCCGGTCTCTCGAAATTCATACTCTACAGAGTGGGGCATTCCTGAGGACTAGTCAATGTTACTCAATTACTGAGTATTTTTACGCACTCGCTGAGTAGTCATAAAGGTGGGCGTTCCTACGGTGCCGTGGACGAGTGAGACCTGAATATCGTGGCTGCTCAGACAGTCCAGGCGGCTGGCCCCCCCCTCGGAGCTTTCATTGGAGGCGATGAAGGGGAAGGCCTCGATCTGCAAGGCGTATTTATTTACGCCGTTAACATTGGAATCCCCGGTGAAGTGGGCCAGGCGAGCGACGCTTACTTCACTGCGGACAGCCTCGAGGGATTCACCGTCAATGCGGTGAACGAGATAGCCAGTTGGCATTCGCCCAACTACGGGGACACACCAGACGACGACACCGTCGAACAGGTGATGAAGTCGATCCGTTGGAGCCCGTCGCCCTCCACGGTTCGGATGCAGATGGACAATTTTGTCCCTGGGTCGACCTACAAACTTCAGCTCCTCTTTGCAGAGCAGTGCTGCGCGGGGCGCGGCTTCAATATCACGGCCAATGGGGAACTGATCGCAGCCGATTTCTTGCCGGCCGAGATCCAAGGCGGCGCGGGGGTCACATTGCAAGGGGCGGTGGTGACTTATGAATACGGCGACACAGGCAATGACAAAAACCACAAAAAACCTCTTGCATCGGGTGAGAATGGGTGGAGAAAATCCCCCCCAATGACCACTGTCCCTCCAACGCCGGGGGAGTTAATTGGAGATTACGAGATTCTTGACCGCATCGGTGGCAACATGGGTTTCGTCTTCAAGGCCCGACACCTGCTGCTCGACAAGGTGGTCGTGCTCAAATTGGTTCCCGCCGAGTGTATAGCCGATCCTGCGCTCCTGGCCCGCTTTCAGAGAGAGATTCGGGTGATGGGGCGGCTCGAACACCCGAACCTTGTCCCCGCCGCCGACGCTCGCAGTATGGGGAACTGGCACCTGGTGGCCATGGAACTGATCGACGGGGTGGACCTATACAAACTGGTCCGCGCTCGAGGCGCGCTTCCGGTCGCGGCCGCCTGTGAGGCCGTGCGCCAGGCCGCGCTGGGCTTGCAGTATGTGCATGAACACGGTCTGATCCACCGCGACATCAAGCCTTCGAATCTGATGCTCACGCGCGCGGGCACCATCAAGGTGATCGACATGGGCCTGGCGCTTATTCGAGAAGATTCCACGGCGCAGTTGACGCAGACCGGTCTTGTGCTGGGCACGATGAGTTACTGCGCCCCGGAGCAATTCAGAGATGCGTCGCACGTGGATATCCGGGCCGACATCTACAGCCTAGGCTGCACCTTCTACCACCTGCTCACCAGCAAGTCGCCCTACTGGCAGCGGAAAACATTCGCTGAAGTGATGGAGGCGCATCTCCAAGAACCTTTTCCCAGCCTTGCCGCGGCCTTGCCGGATGCTCCGGTAGGGCTTGAGATGTTGCTTTCGCGCATGACCGCCAAGGATCGTGATGCGCGCTTCTCGACACCTAAGGAGGTCGTTGAGGCGCTGGAACCTTTCGCGCGTGGCGCGGACCTCGGGCCGCTGGTCCCGGAGGTGACTCAAGAAAGCCCGCCGCGCCGTGGCAGTACAGGCAAAACGCCTCCATCACCTGAAGGGCTGCGACCCGCCGCGAACGGTGAGCAGCGGCCGAAAGCCCGCTCGCCACGCATGGCTGCCTTTGTCGTGCTCCTGCTTGCCATTGCGGGCGCTGCATTCATCTCCCTGAATGCGCCGAAAGGCGATCCCGTCGTCGTTCTCATGGACACCACGGCGCTAGACGGCATTTACGATCTGGACAATCGCGTGGGCGGCGGCAACAACGCCCAGGAACTCAAAAAAGTACTGCTGGATGTTCTCCCGGCCAATCTGCTGCACGACGAGGGGATCAACGACAAATGGGCAGGGGAAGAAACAGTCGTCGCAAGGGGCCCCCGGCTCGTGATCATTCACCGCTCGTCGTTCTTCCATTCCTATAATGCGGTGTTAAGGTTTGGGTTGACGCATGATGGGTTCGCCAGTCCACCGGAGGATCCTAGATGGGCCTTCCTGTATAATCACATCGGGGAAGAAAGGCTGATCAGTTTGATGGGCTATTTAGGAACTGCTGCACCGCACGCGCACATCCTGATCTACTCGCGAGGCACCGATACGAACTGGCTGAGCACGACTTTTCGGGAGGCTTGGGTCAAAGGAATCGAGCAACGATTCCCGAAGCTCAGGAACCGCATCACAACGATGGAGATCCCTGGAAAAAAAGCGGGAACATTCAGGGATGCCGCGACCGCTGCGGAGATGCGCAGCCGCGTGAGGAAGATTTTCAGGCTTCCCGAAAAAGCCAAGTGAGGCGGCTTTCTTGAAGGTCTCCAACACCGTGACCGTCGAAGACGGACAATTCCTGCTGCTGCTGCCCGTCAAATGACGGCCGACAGTATTTTTGAAATGCTCCGCAGATTCATCCCCCGATGGCGTCCGAGAGGAGGAACTCCTCGCGGGCGTCATACGGGGAGAAAACGTCGCACCTTTCTGAACAGTGTGTCGGCAAACATTTAGTAATGCGACCGCATAACCAATTACACAGATGCAAGGTGGGGCTGAAACGGGGCGGGGAAGTGAGGCAGCAGCGGAGAGGATGGCGACCGAACACGGGGAGGCCTCGTTACCTCGTCAGGTGGTTCTTGAGAAGATCGGTTTCCGTCAACTCTAGGCCCCGCACGTTCAGTGTCTCAAACACGGTGTAGGCACTCAACTGATCCTGCACGCGACGCTGATAAAAACCAGACGCTCGGTGACAATTTCGCTCTCCGTTTTCCAGCACAATGGCGCCCATGTAATGGTCCTAACGATTGGCTTCAACGGTGGCCAGATCCTCCCACAGGTCTTCCCAATGCTCCTGCTTCCACGAATAATCGTGCTGATAAGGAGGCACGCTGTAGCTCTTCCCGTTGCTGAGAAGCTCTTTCAGATCTTCGGTGTCCGTGTTTAGTAGTGTGCTGCGGGACACTTTACTCGGTTGCGGGAGAAAGAACAGTCTTTGCCGCGCCTATCAACCGGCTCCTCAACTTCGGCAGCAGCGCGTCGCGCTGTGTGGCGAGGGTGCTGGATTGTGTGGAGTTGGTTTTGATCTTCGCTAGAACTGGCGCGGTTAACTTATCGCTTGAGTTCCGGCACGGTCCAAGCGGCCTCCCTTTGGCCGGTGGCCTTGCGGACGGTCTCGACTTGGCTTGCCATTACGGCTGAGGCATTCGCCCCGAATGTCCTTCGTACGAACGTTAGCACATCGGCGATTTGTTCGTTCGTCAGGCCGCTCATCGCGGGCATGGGCACCGCGCCGGGACCACCGAAGGTCTGGCCTGCAACGCTGAGTGGTCCGGTCAATCCGTGAAGGACAATCTTGATGAGCCGGGCGGTGTCGCCTTGCACCCACTCGCTTCCGGTCAGCGGCGGGTAAACGCCAGGCAAGCCTTTGCCCCCAGGCTGATGGCAGGGGAGACAGGCCATCTCATAGAGCGTTTCACCTGGCGACGCCTGTCTCGGTGGCGTGCCGAGTAGTTGTTTCAGGTAGTCTGTCTGCGCGCTACTGCCCAGCGTGATCTGGTGGGAGGTGAACGCTGTCGCCCAGCGCGGCTGCAATGCGCGTGCGCTCTGGCGCATTGCGTATTCAAGGAACGGATCTCGCGGACGATCCAATGCTGCCACGACGATCTCGACTGCCTCCGCTTTCGGTAGGTAGCTCGCCGCGACGATGGCTTCGAGCCGCACTCGCGGGTTGTCATCCTGCACCCGCTCGCGCAGCAGCCTGAGGGATTCCGGTAGGCGGTCCGCCCACATGCCAGCAACCCGAGCCCCGTAAGCTCGCACACGAGAGTCCTTCGCGTTGAGGAGCCTTTTGAGCAAGCCAAGGTGAGGAGCTTCATGGGCCTCGAAGACGCCGGTCACCTCCAGGAGCAGATGCTCGTTATCGGCTGATCCAGGCGGGAGTTTCATTGCGAATGTATGGGCTGGGGGCAGCACCTCCTCCTTGGGGGCGTCGAAGAGCAATCGCTTCGCTTGGTAGCGTGTCCAGCGCTCGGGGGACCGCAGTTGTTCCAGCAGTTGCGCTGGCTTCATCGCGGCGAGGTTCGGTTGCTTGATCGGCAGGCGGTCTTTCGCGCTCACGCGCCAGATGCGACCGTGCGTGCGGTCGCGCATGGGGTCGGCGTAGCTCGCCTGGTAGTGACCAATGACCGGGTTGAACCAGTCGGCGGCATAAATGGCACCGTCTGGCCCGACGCTCACATCCACAGGACGGAACGAGGTGTTCGATGATTTCACGAGTCTCGGCAGCTGTGTGGTCTTGAAGCCGGATCCAGCGTCCTCAAATCGATGCAGCTCCAGCACTGCGCCGAAGTATCCGCCGATAAGCGCACAGCCCTGGATCTCGTCCGGCAAGGCGCGTGAGCCGATGATCTCGAGGGCGGTGGTTTTGGGGGAGGTGTCGAAGAGGGGGCCTACGGTTTGATATTGCTCTGGGGTGTTGGCATAGGATGCACTTGCATCCGTCGTCGAGCTAGTGCCGGACGGGCTCGCGCCGCGAATCATGCCGGGCACCGTCCAGTATCCTTGCGGCCGATCGCCGGACTTGTGAAAGACCTGGCCGTAGTCATCGAAGGCCACGCCCCAGCAGTTCGCCCCCGCCATCCCTCCGCCGAAGAAGCCTTCGAGCCTTAGCTCCCGTGGACGCATTCGCCAGACAGCTGAGCGGTCCAGCCGCGCTACGCCAAAGGGTGTCTCGACCCGTGACATGGCATGGAGCCCTTGCGAGAACCAGAGGCTCCCGTCGGGACCGTGGCAGATACTGTTGATCAGCTGGTGCGTGTCGCCGATGCCGAAACCGGAGAAGAGCACGCGCCGCTCGTCCGCTTTGCCGTCGCCGTCGGTGTCGCGGAGGTGCAGGAGTTGATCGAAATCGCAGACATACACGCCACCTGCGCCGGGCTCGACGCCTTGCACCATCGTTAGACCTTCGGCAAATCTCCAGGACTTGTCGGCGCGTCCGTCGCCGTCCGTGTCTTCGAGCACGAGGATGTAATCCGTCGGCGGAATACTCGCGAGCGTTTGTGGATAGGTCGGGGAACAGGCGACGTAGAGGCGGCCCTTCTC
>CAMAVD010000060.1 GCA_945861575.1 Akkermansia muciniphila | reverse complement strand
CCGTGAGGTGGGGAAACAGGAACGGCCCTAGTCCAGGCAGTGTCTGCTGCTAAAATAGGCTCCGCAGCCAGAATAGTATGTTCCACGACTCTCCGGATTGCTAGCGTGAGCCCGTGGCTGGCTCCTCATCAGATGTCAAAGTAGCTCTGAACGTCTCTTCCTCGGCTTTCCGTGGCCTACCTCAGTCCTATTCCCGCTGGCTCGGCGGGCGGATTCTTGGTTTTGTGGAAAGTTTGCGTGGGCTGCTGGCCTTTGCGCTCATCACCCTGGGGGTCATGATCAGCAAACGCCGAAAGTCGACGCAGGTGATTCATCCCCTGATCTGGGAGCAGGTCATTCGCTCGGGGGTGGCCCTGCTTCCCATACTCCTCTTCCTGAGCTGCGCGCTGGGCTTGGTGATCATTGGCCAAACGGTGACCCTCACGAATCGAGTGGGAGCCCAAGGATATCTAGGAGGGGTAATGGTATCGGTGGTGGTGCGCGAGTTGGGTCCTCTGTTGGCCGCTTTGGTGGTTCTGATCCGCACGGGCACGGCGACGGTCATCGAGTTGGGCACTGCGCGGTCCTCACGGGAGGTCGAGGCTTTGGAAGCGATCGGCATTGATCCCATTCACTACCTGGTTGTGCCGCGCTTGTTGGGGATGTCGCTCGGGGTGTTTTGTTTGACGGTGTATGGGATCCTGGCGGCGCTCGTGAGTGGCTATCTTTGGGCCTTCGTCCAGGAGATCCCGATCCTTCCTGGGGCTTACTTTAGTCAGCTTGCCGCTGCCTTGCATCCCCTGGACTTCCTGGCGCTCGGTATCAAGTCGATCTGCCTGGGTCTGCTCATCGCTTTAGTGAGCTGCTATCATGGTTTGGCTCATCCGCTTCGTGTGGAGGACTTGCCGAACGCCGCTATGAAGGCGCTCAGTCAGGGGGTGGTGCTCTGCGTTGTGGTGGATGCCCTCTTCCTCATCCTCTACCTGATTCTTTGATCACGCATGACTCTGGCAACATCCAACTCCGACGTCCCTGTCCTCGAAATGCGAGGGGTTTCACTGGCCAGGGCGCAGTCAGGTTTGCTCTCGATGGCTGGGATGAACTGGACCGTTCGCGCGGGGGAGTTCTGGATTGTTGGCGGATTGTTGGGCAGTGGCAAGACCGATCTCTTGTCGACCGCCGCAGGACTCCTCCCTCCGGCCGAGGGGGAGCTTCATTTGTTGGGACGTGCCGTGAAGTCGTTGACTGCCGACGATCGACTAAGCCTGCAGCCTCGGGTGGGGCTGGTTCACGACGGAGGGCGGCTGCTTAGGCATCTCTCGGTTGCCGAGAACATCGCTCTGCCCCTTCGCTACCACCATAACGCGACGTTCGCGGACGTGGCGCAGCGCGTCGAAGCGTGGCTAGAAGCAACCCAACTCCAGGGACTCGCGATGCAGGGGAGCGGCCGGATCAGCCGGAACTGGGCCGCCCGCGCCGGTCTGGCGAGGGCGTGCGTGCTCGAACCTGAAATCCTTTTGGTCGACACTCCGCTGAGCGGGCTAGACCCACAGCATGTTCACTGGTGGCTCGACTGCCTGCAGCGGCTCTCCGAAGGACATCCCCTCCTTGGGTATCGACGGAGGACGATCATTGTGACCTGTGATGATTTCCGACCGTGGTTTCGGGAGGGGCGCCGATTTGGAGTGCTGACTTCCTCTGGGTTTCGAGTGCTGGACACGCCGGGTAGCGCCGACCAGTTGGAGGCCGTGCTGATGGAGACGAGGGGCGAGAAGGGAAATTAAACGCGGGTCTTGGTGCACACACAGAGGTTGATCTCAACACCAAGACCCGCGATCTACCCACACGGGCAGACAGTTTGTTTCCGTCGTGACCGGCATCGGGTTTAGTTACCGAAGACCGGGCGACTTCAGGAGCCTGCCTCGTGGCAGGTCCACACCCCTTACTACGGGAAAGAAGGGGCTGATATTTCTAAAAAACTGCAAAGCGGAAAAGATTGCCTAGATTCCATCGGGTTCCAGCCGGCTCCGTTCTTGATCCCAGCGCATCCGTTCCATCTGATGGCTTCTGGCCAGCTCGTCGAGGAATGCAGCGATCAAGCGTTGTAGGTCGTGCTTCTCCTGCTCCAACCACCACGCGAGCAGCGGGAGGGAGAGGAGGATCAGCCAAACCCAGGGGTTGGTGTCCTGGAGCAGTCCAATCGCGACCAACTCAGCACAGAGGAAGAGTCCGAGCAGCAGCTTGGCGGGGAGGGACATCAAGGGTCGCAGCCGACAGCGGATCAATCCCGGAAGAAGGTTTTCCGATACGGTGGTGATCTGGCATTGGCTCCAGCGATTGCCGTAGATCTCCACATCGTGATCGCCCCAGCCCGCGTCGCTTTTGCTTTGCCAACCTTGCTGATCGAGGCAGCGAAGGACGCTCGCCACAAAGGCATGTCGATCCAGGCCGTCCTGTGACCAGTAGCACACTTCGTCGAGGGAACGGTCAGGGTTTAGACGTTCCAAGGCCTCATGTCGGGTCCAGCTTTCCGGAGGCGAATTCGGGATGCCGATGCGACCCCGATAGCGGGCGAAGCCGCGAACGATGGGTTGAAGGAAGAAGAGCAACCCGACCAGAGGCCGTGACCAAACCCGCATCTTGTCTGCACTCAGGTCCGCCTGGGCTCCGGCCAGGACGCACACCCCCACAGACAGCACGACTGCGGCAAGCGTCAGAGGCAGCATGCTCGGGAAAGCGACCGACAATGCAGCAAAGGGCAGGGTGATTAGGAGGTGATACTCCAGGCTGATGAAGAAGGTCATCACAGCGACCGGCTTTGCCGCGTAGAGCGTTTGGAACAGGCCAGCTCCAAACGGGCCTCGGTAGATCATCGCGGGCCGCATGAGAATTCCCAGCTTCGCCGGGGTGTAGATGCGCCCACGCCAGATGCTCGCGCCGATGGCATTGAAGTTCTCGGGATGCTTGCGCACTAAAAGTGCCTCCGCCTCGCCGTAGCCACGCTGCTGTCGCAGGTAGGCGGGAAGGGTGGATCGACGGTAGTGCCAGACAAATCCGGCCGGGCTGAAACCAAGCTTGTACCCCCGCTCCTGCAATCGCCAGCAGACGTCCACATCGTCGCCGGCGGTGCGGAAAATCGTGTCGAAGCCTCCGATCTCGTTGAGCGCCCAGCGGTAGAATGCCATGTTGCACCCCGGGATATGCTCGGCCTCTCGGTCGTCCAACATGACATGGGCGGGGCCTCCGGGTGACGCCATGACGGCCGCAGCGACCGGTGAGTCGTCGGGCGGAAGCAGGTTGTGTCCGCCGATTCCGGCAAAGCCTCCGGACAGGAGGTCCCCCACCAGATGATAGAGCCAGTCTTCGTCCGCCCGGCAGTCGGCGTCAGTGAAGGCGATGATCTCGCCGGTCGCCAGCTGGATGCCCGTGTTCCTCGCGAACGAGAGCCCTTGATTGAGATGACGTTCGTAACGAATCTTTTTGTACAGCTGGGCGATCAGTGGGGTGCTGTCGGTGGAGCCGTCGTCTACCAGAATCACCTCGTAGTTCGGATAGTTCAGCAACTGGAGGGAGTCCAGGCAGGCCTTGAGCGTTCGTGCGCCGTTGTAGCAAGCCACCACGACGGAGACCGAGGGGTAGCGGGGCAGGGGATAGTGCGGGGCTCGGGCGAAGGCCTCCTTGATCGAGAAGAAGGATGGTTTGGGCCGACGAGCCCGGTCCGTGAGGCCCATTTCCCAACCCTCGACCTCTCGCCCATCTTTCCACCAAGCGTCGGTGAAGCTGAAGAGGATGGTGCCTGCCAGTCCGCCCCGGAACACCTCCTCGACATGCCAGGTGAGGATCTGGCACTTGCGTGCCTCCCCCTCGCGCAGGGAATCGATCCCCGATTCGCCGAGGATCAGCGGCTGGGAGTCGGCAATCATCTGCAAGCGTGCGAGATAGTTTCTGAAAGGCTGGCGATGATGCAGGTAGACGTTGAAGCAGAGGAAATCCAGGCGGCGAGGTCGCAGAAACTCCGTGGGTGGATAGCTGGCAAAGGTGCAGAGGCAGTCCGGGTCGGCCCGCTTGGCTTCCTCGATCAGAGCATCAATGAAGTCCTGTACGGCAGCGGCACCACTCCAGCGCACGATGTCGGCCGGGATCTCATTCACCACGCTAAAGGCGAAGACTGCAGGGTGCCCTGCGCAGTGCTCGACTGCCTGGCGAACCGCCTCGAGCGCTTCGGCTCTTGGCCGTGGGTCATCGAGAAAACAGAGATGTTTGGACCAGGGAATGTCGACCAGCAGTTTGATGTCCAGTTCTTCAGCCAAGTCGAGGAACCAGCGGGGCGGAACGTGATAGATTCGGAGCAGATTCGCTCCGAGTTCACGCACCTGCATCAGGTCCGCTCGAGTTTGCCCGGGCTCGGGAAGAAACTCTCCGGCCGCGTTGGGACGGAACGGGCCATAGGTCACCCCTTTTGGGTAGAACTTGGCCCCATCCAGTCGGAAGAACTTTCCATCCAGGCGGACGCGATGGGACATGGCGGCGTTCTCTTCCATGGATCAGCCTCGGACGAAGTAGCTCAGGTTCTCGAGTTCGATGGCGAGGTTCACGTTGTTGACGATCACTTCGTCCGGGACCTGTAACACCGCGGGGCTGAAGTTGAGGATTCCCGCGATGCCGTTCTCCACGAGGGTGTTCGCGACCGCCTGTGCTGCCGGCCCCGGCACGGCAACGATAGCCATGCGCACGGGATGTTCCCGGAGAAAATTGGGTAATTCGCTCATGCCGTGGATGGGGCGCGGCAGGCTTTTTGACTTGAGACGTTCGGGCTCGAGGTCGAACGCGGCCAGAATTTCAAACCCTTCCTGTTGGAAGCCTTGGTAGGAGAGGAGCGCTGTTCCCAGATTGCCTACCCCTACAAGAATGACCGGCTGCAGGCTGGAGGTCCCGAGCAGTTGGGAGATCATTTTCTCCAAGAGCTCGACATCGTATCCCAAGCCGCGTGTGCCGAACTGACCGAAGTAGGTGAGGTCCTTCCGCAGCTGCGCGGATTTCACACCCGCTGCCTTCGCCAGGGCCTCGCTGGAGACCGTCCGGATGCCATTGGTCTTCACCCGTTGAAGGCAGCGCAGATAGATCGACAGCCGGTAGACGGTCTTGCGGGGTATCTCTGGGCGTGCTTCTTTGCTCAAGCCCCCTATTAGTTCCCAGGGAGGCCGGTGGGTTCAATCCTCAAATGCGGGGTGATTTGGGGTTTATCTCTGGGGCAGGCTGTGCCAAAACAGGCGTGTCTTATGGAATACGAAGCGGTCATCGGGCTCGAAACCCACGTTCAACTCCGGACAAAGTCCAAAATGTGGTGCGGCTGCGCCAATGAATTTGGTGCCGATCCCAACACGCGTGTCTGCCCTGTTTGTCTCGGGCTTCCTGGCGTTCTCCCTGTGGCCAACGCCGAGGCGCTTGAGCTGACGGTGCTGACCGGCTATCTGCTCCAGTGCGCCATCCCTCGTTTCGCGAAGTTTGATCGTAAAAACTATTTCTACCCTGACTCCGCCAAGAATTATCAGGTGACCCAGTACGACAAGCCCTCAACCCAGGGTGGGCACGTGGATTTCGAGTTCGAGGGTGGCATCTCCCGGGTGCGCATCACCCGTGCCCATCTTGAGGAGGACGTGGGCAAGAGCACCCATTTCGATCGGCACAGCGGGGTGGACTTCAACCGTGGTGGGGTTCCATTGCTCGAGATTGTGTCGGAACCAGATATCACCTCGGCCGACATGGCCTGCGCCTATCTGAACGCGCTCAAAGACATCCTGACCTACGGTCAGATCTCCGATTGCGACATGGAGAAGGGCATGGTGCGCTGCGATGTGAATGCGAGCATTCGGCCCAAGGGCGAAACCCGGCTGGGGGCAAAGATCGAGATCAAGAACATGAACAGCTTCTCTGGCGTGCGTCGCGCTTTGGAGTATGAGATTCCCCGCCAGATCCAGGTGCTTAGCCAAGGGGGAACTCTTCGGCAGGAAACCCGGCGTTGGGATGACGTGGCCGAGATTACGGAGCCGATGCGTAGCAAGGAAGACGCCCATGACTACCGCTACTTTCCGGAGCCGGACCTCATGCCCTTCCAGCCGGAGGACGCCTGGCTCGAGAAGGTCCGCGCCCGGGTGGTGGAGCTCCCTCTGGCGCGGAAGCAGCGCTTTATCACCCAGTTCCAGCTGCCTCCCTCCGACGCTGAGGTGTTCAAGAACGATGTTGCTCTGGGCGATTTTTTCAGCCGTGCCGCGCAGGGGGCACGCCATCCCAAAGCGGTGGCGAACTGGGTCATAAACAATCTTCGCGCTCAGTTGAGCGAGAGCGGACGCGCCTTGTCGGATCTGGCCTTCCCCCCTGCGCATTTGCAGGAGCTCGTGGAATTGGTGGAGTCTGGCAAGATAAGCAGCAAGATCGCCCAAGAGGTCTTCGTTGATCTGTTCGCCACGGGACAGTCACCCGCATCCATCGTCGAGCAGAAAGGACTCTCTCAGGTCAGCGATAGTGGGGCTATCGAGGTGTTTTGCGACGAGGTCATGGCTGCGAATCCGAGGAGCGTGGATGACTTCCGAGCTGGGAAGGCAGCCGCCCTTAACTTCCTTAAGGGGCAGGTGATGAAGCTGAGCAAAGGGAAGGTGAACCCGGCTGTTGCGGGTGAGATCCTGGAACGGAAGCTGAAGGCATGAGCGCCGACGGCGTCGTCTTAGGCATGGCCGGTTTTCTCAAGGGCCTTTTGGCCGAAGGGAAAGCGTCGGTGACTGCCGAGGCGGCTCCGGTGATGGATGCACCCGCCCGTGCTCTGCTGGTGCAGGCGGAGGCTTCCGCCCGACTCGAGTTGACCGGTGAGGCCCCGGAGTTTCAGCTGGCCGTGGGCGATTGGGCTGCGCTCATTCTCTATTCGGCCTGCCGCTTTGTGGTCTGCCGTGATGAGGCCCCGGCGGAGATCGTTCGGGTTCTCAAGACCCCGTGCCCGCAGGCGCGATCTCCAGAGGTCGAGTGGTCTGCCGACATCCTCCTCCGCCATCTGCCGGAAGTTTATCGTCAGGCGCGGCATCTGAGTCCGGGGGATCCGCTTTTGTTGGAGCTGGCCAGCCTAGGGGCCGCTTGGCCGCTCTCGTCCGTGGGCATCCCAGGAATTCGGGGCTTCGATTCCGCACCGCTGATGGAGCATCCTGTTCTGGGACGACTCTACCTGGACCGCATCCTCCGGTGTTCAGATCTCAGCCGATTGAACGACTCGGCCACGCGCGAGGCAGCGCGTGCCGCGTTGGGAGCCCATCCCGAGCTGGCGCCCGAGGTGGCCCGTCACCTGGCCGACTCAGCTCCACAAACTTCGGTGAGCACAGGCTAAAGCAAAGGCCAATTGCTCCGACTACTGGGGAGGTAGACAGAGCGATAGCAAAACGGAATCATCATGAGAAGCGCACCCGCCGCAGCCGGACGATTGGTGTCGGAAATCCTTGAGCCGATGAAGAGGGACTTCATTGGTAAGGATGAGGTCATTGATCTGCTGGGTTTGTCGCTCGTCGCCGGGGAGAACCTGTTCATCCTCGGCCCGCCTGGGACGGCCAAGAGTGCCTTGGTGCATAGCCTGGCTGCCCGCCTGGAGGGTAAAACGTTTGATTACCTGCTCACCCGATTCACAGAGCCCAACGAGCTGTTCGGCCCGTTCGACATCCGTCGCCTCCGCGAGGGTGAGCTGCTTACCAACACCGAGGGCATGCTGCCTGAGGCTTCCCTGGTTTTTCTGGACGAGCTGCTCAATGCCAACAGCGCCATTCTCAACTCGCTGCTCGTGGCCCTCAACGAGCGGCTCTTCCGTCGCGGAAAGGAGACGCGTCCACTCGCGGCTCTCCTGTTCATCGGGGCTAGTAATCACCTTCCCGAAGACGACGCGCTCAAGGCTCTCTTCGACCGCTTTCTGCTGCGGGTGCATTGCGACAATGTCCCGGGGGAGCGCTTGCCGGATGTTTTGGACGCAGGGTGGAGGTTGCGAACGCAATCGCCTGCCCGCTCCACTCTTCGTTTCGAGGACCTCAAGGCGCTTCAGCCGGCCTTGGCGACCGTGGATCTGGGGCGTATCCGTCAGCCTTTCTCCGAACTGATCCAGCGGATCCGCCATGCGGGCATTTCCGTGAGCGATCGTCGGGCGGTTAAGCTGCAGCAGGTCATCGCTGCGAGCGCCCTGCTGTGCAATCGGTTCGAGGCGCGCCTGAGCGATCTCTGGGTCATCCGTTACATTTGGGACACGCAGGAGCAGCAGGTGGTGCTCGCTGGATTGGTCAATCATGCCGTGGGCTTGGAGCCCGCCGCCCAGGGGGACCATCATCGTGCTCGTTCAAGCGATGGGCCCGATCCGGAATCACTCGCTCGCGATCTGGAAACCATCAGCAGTCAGCTCAGGACTCCCGCGCTTCCGGAGTCTGAACGTTCCTATTTTCGCGATCGGATTGGCATCCTCGAGGGGAGATGTCAGTGGGTGCAGGAGCCTGCGAAACGCGAGTGGCTTCAGCAGCTCATCACTGAGATCCGCTCGCGGCTTCCGGAAACCAAACTGTCCCCATGAACGCCCCGTGGGCCATCCGCCTGGCTCGCCTTCACGCCCCGGCACTCGCCCCACTCCGGCTCAGGGCCGGAGTCGAGATTGCAGAGGACGGTGACTCAGTCTGGGCGCGCGGTCCCACGTGCGATGACGCCCTCGAGCGCCTAATCCGAGGCCTGCCAGCCGAGGCCCGTTTTATTTGGGGGGAAAATGATTCGCTGCGAGCTGAGGGCTCGAGGATCCCTTCTGGACGATTGCCCGCTGCACGTTGGCGCAGTCTTTCTGACTGGCTCCAGGTTGTCTTGCCGCCGGTTCAGGCGGTCTTTCCTGGCCACGAACGCATTCCTCTCCTACTCGTGCGAGACGGGGAGGAGCGACAACCCAATCTGCTGACGACGCCCTTGGAAATCTGGCGAGCGTATGCTCTGGAAGCTCCGGAGATCCGGCTCTCCTACCTCCGTTTTGCTGTGAGCTCCGACGGACAGGCCGCGGTTCGAGGAGGTCCCTGTCCACCTCTCCCGGGTGTGAGGTGGGTGGAGCGCTCGGGAATCGCTGTCCCTGCTGGATACCGGTGGAGCCCGAATGTGAGCGATGAAGTGGTGCGACTCGTCCTTTCTGTGGAATCGGGAGGACTCATCCTCTGGTATCCCGATCAGCGCATCAGTCGGCTTCGGGAGGAGCAGTTCATCGAGGTCACCCGGCCGAACCTACGCGCCACGGAGGCGCGCACCTTCCACACCTCATGAACGCTGAGCAAAGCATCGGGCTGCAGTATCTCAGGGCTCGAGGGTCTGACCCGTGGCGCTGGGCGGAGGATGCGTCCGTCCTGGTCTGGAAGGATGGCACGACAGTGGCCTTCCGAGCGGAGATTCTGCAGGTTCTGGACGCCCTCGCCCCCGGCCGTCTGCCTCCCTTTGGTTCGGTGGTGCTGCTGCTGGCCGCCTGTCGTGGAAAGCGTCCGACCCCTGAAGACATACTCCCCACTCTCGCCAGCCAGGCGGAAACCTCGGCAGGCCGCGTTCTGCTCGCATTGGGGCGCAGCCCGCTTCCCGAGCTGGAAGCCGCTTTGCGCGAACTCGCTCGTGTTTCAGATCTGCCCGAGGCTCAGCGATCCACGCTGCGGGCGAAGCAGACACTCGCCGAGGCTGTGTTTGGAGCGGTTCGGTCCGATCAACGACCCTTCCGGGCTCGGCTCTCAGAGCAGCTTTTCTCCGACCTCAGCCCCACGGATTTTACCCAGGATAAGGAGGACGGAGGGGAAGAGCTTCTACGTCATCTTCATATCGTGGCGTCCGGTATCCGGGGTCTGACTCCCGAGGCATTGGCCTTGCATCTCCGTAGTGGACTGTCCGAGCTTCCCGCGGGTGCCGAAGGTCTAAATCTGCCGCCGGCCGTGCAGGCCCGTCAGCTTCTAGAGTTCCTGTTAAAGACACCTGAGCATCGGTCGCTGGCGTTGGCGGCGCGTCAATTCATGGCGGCGGCCCAGCTGCCCAGACGTCTCCACGCGCGTGAGGAGTTGGCGGTCGGTGGGGTGGCGGGGCTTTCCAATCGGGGATCAATCGATCGTCTGCTGATCAGCGAACTGGCCCATGATGACATGATGCTGGCTGCTCGAGTGGCCTTGAACGAGGCGCTGTATCTTCGGCAGGAGCCTCCCGAGCATCAGCCCCCGCTCACGCGCTGTCTCATTCTCGACTCCGGCATCCGGCTCTGGGGGTTGCCTCGACTCTTCGCCTGCGCGGCAGCTCTGGCGTTCGCCGCCGCCGATCTCCGCACCTCCGAGCTCTGTGTGTGGCGAGCTTCGGAGGATCGCCTCACACCGATTAACTTACTCGCGGCCTCCGGTCTCGCTGAACATCTCGCGGCACTGGAGATCGCGTCGCATCCGGGGCGGGCGCTGCGAAATCTGGAGCGGCTTCTGGGGCCTCGCGACTCCGCACAATCGGTCTTGATCACCCATCCTGCGACCCTCAGCGACCCTGAGTTCCGTCTAGCGCTTGGGACGTTGAGTCGGCTGCCGGATTTTATCTGCACGGTGGATCGCTCGGGGCGCTGCGCCTTATTTGCGGCCCCGTTCCACTCTCGGGCACCTGTCAGTGAATCGCAGCTGCAGGTCGAGAGCTTGTTCACCCAAGAGTCGGACAGGGCTTTGGCCCGAGCCGGCCAGACCGATCAGGATCTTCCCGCGTTTTTGAGGAGGCAACCCTGTCCTTTCCTCCTTCCCATCGCTGGCCGGGCAGACTTCTGGTTCCAGACTTCGGAAACGCGCTGTGTGGCTTCGCTGTCGGATCGACGTCTCGTGGAGTATGATCCCACCCAGCATCACTCCGGTGGTCGTCTAATTTGTCCGCGTCTGCCCTCGGGTCGGAGGCTGTGGGCCGACGAGGTGGATGGCTTCTTCTATCTTGTGCATGCGGGCAGTGCTCGACGGCCCAACCGTTGGGTTCGTTGCGCGAGGGCGGGTGGGGTGGAGACCATTGACCTCTGCGCTGGAGAGCCTGCTTCGGCGGTGGTTCGACAGGATAAAGTCCTGCTCCTGGCGCGCGAGCATGAGGTGTTGGCATACGATCTGGAGAGCGGCCAGCTTCTGGATCGAAAGCCGAGCCCTAGCCGCTGGCATCGCGGACGCTACTTCGCTTCCATGCAGCAGTTTTACCTGATGCATTGGGAGGGACGTCGCATAGAGTTCATTCCGGTTAAGATCCCGGTGCAGCTTGGCATTTCCAATATTGTTGCCCTGTTTGATCGCGCAGGCTTCGAGGGACCCTGGGTCTTGAATCAGCTCTGTCAGGCCCTGCCCCTCGACGGGAACCAGAAAATCCAGATACCGCTCCCGATTGTCCAGTCGGCCCACGCGCGGAGTGTCCAGGTTTCGCGCGATGGGCACAGGGTATTGATTTCCATTCCCACCCTCAACTGGAGCCAGCTCTTTGACCTCTCCCAGGGACGTGCGATGCCGCTTGGTTCGGATGAGGTGGCCGCGGACCGTCTCGAGATTTCACCCAACCTACCCAGCCATCCGCTGCTGCGCAGTATCGAGGCTGTGACCATACAGGGCGGGATGCTTTGTGTTCGAACGCGGAAAGGCGACTGCTTCTGGGTGCAACGAGCGATCGATCGAGGCCTGAAGCTCGAGCAGACCTCCAGACCGGATCCGTTGGAGTGGTGGGCAACGGAGGATCTTCCCGTGCGCTATCCCTGGTCGTACGCCTACTCCCTTCGTGTGGCGCGTTCACCTCGTGGGGGGGCGGTGGTGATTGATAGTCGTGGGCTGCTCCATCTCAAAGCTCCCGAAGCGGGCTTTGTTGAGGTGACGTTGGCTCTCTGCCCAGGTCGGCTGGCGGCCTGGAGTTCGGAGGGGGAAATCTGCGGTCCTTCCTTCTTTCAGCCCTCTGGCGGCGACGCTTCGTCTGTTGATACACTGTCTTCCGCCTGCGAGGAACTCATCGCTCATCTGTGAAACTGACACTCCATCTCCGTGCGACCTGCAATGCTCCGCATGCGCCGGCTGCCTGGTTCATTCCCGGAGAGGCTCCTGGAATTTGGATCAAGGAACTCGCGCGTCATGATCTGGCAGATGAGACGGTCCGGGTCGGTGTTGTTCGTTTGGGTGGAGCGGGGGAGAGTCCCTCGGGCGCTTTGGTTCTCTTGGCTCAGCCGTTGTCCTCGAGTGCCAGGATTGCCGGGTTTCCCTGTCGGTTGATTGGTCGACATCTCTGCGTGCCCATCGATGCCCTTCCCGCTCCCGAGCTGTCGGTGGAGGAGGCAGACACGCTTTGCGGCCCGGACCACTTGGTCTTCTTGCACCCTTCCATGGGGGCTTTTGGTTTCGGAGAAGGAGATCTTCTGAGCCTCGCGGATCTGCTTCAAGCGCCTGAGGAATTGGACGAAGGATGGAATCTTGCCCGCATTGCGGAGCACAATTTTCAGCCGCTGAGATCGATCGAGTTTGTCTCTCCTCCCGCGCAGGATTTGCTGGTTCAAATCTTCGGTGAAGAAGCGGGGCGCATCGCGTCCGAATCCCCCGCGGACTTGCTGGCCGAATTGCAGCGCGCGGGATCGGAAGGCGGGAAGGGTGGGCTCGGGGATGGGATGATGAATGCCATCGCACGCAGCGCCCTGGAGATCACCCGCCGACTTCCGGAGGGGGGAACCCAGAACGGTTGGGCAGACCGCTTGCGCGAGTGGGCTTTGGAGAAGCTGGGACGTGAAGGAGTGCGAAACCCTCGGGAGGACGAGCTCAGGAGCCTGCGGGAGCGTGAGTTGTGTCAGTTGATGCAGCAGTTGCAGGACAATCCTGACACCGGTCTCCAGTATGCCATTCCTCTGGAGGGCGCGCCTCACCGTGGGCTTTCCGAGCCTGGCACTCGGCTTCCCAGCCGCAATGTCGAGTTTTCGTCCTCGGGTGGAGCGACATCCCGCGCGGACATCTGGGAATTGGAAGAGTCGACCCGCCGACGTCTTCGGGAGATGTATCTGACACTTGCGCATCGAGAGATGGCGTTGGGCAGGTTCCGTCGAGCTGCCTATATCTATTCGGAGCTTCTAGGTGATCCTGCCGCCGCCGCCAACGCGCTGACCCAAGGTCGACATTTTCGAGAGGCTGCGATCCTTTATGAGGAGAGGCTCCATGACCCGCTGCAGGCCGCGCGCTGCCTTGCTGAGGGTGGATTGCTGCGTGAAGCCCTGATTCGATATGAGCGCTTGGGGCGTCTGCCCGATGCAGCGGAGCTCTATCAGAAGCTCGGTGAACCGGAGAATGCCGCGAAGCTCTGGAGACAGGTTGTTCAGGAGCATCTGGACTCAGGGAACCTGGTGGGGGCAGCCCGGCTTTTGGAGTCGCGACTGAATCAGCCCGAGGAGGCCCTCGCGGCCCTCGAGGGCGGATGGCCCCACTCGCCACAGTCTTTGCGCTGCTTGGATGCCCAATGCGCGTTGCTCGACCGGCTCGGTCGGCCGCGTGACCTGTTGGAGATTCTTGGCCGTCTGCAGTCTCGAAATTGGCCTGAGGAGAAATGGACTGGACTTCTTTCAGTCATCAGCTCGCTTGTCCGGCAGGCATCCGATACCGAGCTCCGTGCGCGGGGCGAGGATTGGCTGCGGGTGGAGTCCGCCCGGAGATTGAGCGATCCAAAGCTTGCGGTTCAAGAAGTGTCACAGATCGTGGAGTGCCTGAGAATTCCGACCGAGTCCGATCCATTGCTCGCCCGCGATTTGACCCGCTTCAGCCAGAAGCGAAGCGCTGCGCTCTTGCGCGCTCAAGTTCGGGCTGAAGCGCCCGTGAGGCGCACACAGCCCTCAGGCCGTTTTCGCTGTATCCGCAGCTTCCGGTTGTCGGAAGACGTGCGCTGGATTCGCATCCAGAGTGAGGGGTCTCATTTCTATGCCCTGGGAATCAATTCGGCCCGACTGGTGGTGGTGAGGGGTATCTGGACAGGTGATTTTCAGCAGGTCAGCACCGCGTTGGTAGGCATGCCCGCCGCCTTGGGATTTCAGCTAGAGCCGCTGCGACAGAGAGGGCGCGGTCTCGCTCTATCCCATCCTGAGCTGCCGGGGCTCTCTCTGCCGTCTCTCAGCGATCAGGATCTTCTGCTGCGCCCGGAGTGCCCTATTTCTGTGCCAGCCTGGCTTCCCACTCCTGAGGCGCGGTTTGTCTTCGATGAGTCTGGAGCCTGGGCCCTGTACCGGGCCGGGCATCGAGTCATGGTCTCACACCACAGCAGCGATGGGAGTCTTCGACGGACCGTGGATCTCACCGACTGGCTTCCTCCCTGGGTGTTGGATGAGTACAAGATTCCGCCAGGTCTCCAGCCCAGCAGCGGCGGGGTTGCTATTGGGGTGGGACACTTCCTCGTTCTGGTGCAGCCTGATGGAGGGGTGACGGTCCGAACCTGCGGAAGTGCCTTCATCCGCTTCGCGACCTCGTCGCAGGGGGGGCGGAATCGCGTCGCGCTCTGTCTGGCTGAAAATGTGGAGATTTATGAGCCCTCCGGCGGTGCCTGCGTCTCGGTGCCCGAGAGTGCTCAGGCTCACGCGGCCTGGTTTCCTTCCGGAGATCTCGTGGTTCATACTCGAGCGGGCGCCAGGGTGGTTCGTCTCCCTGATGACGCTTCAGAGCCAGTGACTGTGGTGGCCGAGTTCCCAGCCTGGTACGTGGGGGCAGGGGGGGGAGGGAAGCTGGGCAGCGCGACCGTCAACGATACCCTGGCGGTTTTGCCCACCGGGGAAGCGTCGCGTTTCGCCGTGTTTGATGCCGCTGGGCGGATACAAGTTTGGGCCCCTGAGGACGAGGTCGGGAGCGCGCGGCCCTAGTGGGAGTGAGGCTTTCCTGTGCCGCAGCGGCCGCAGGAGCTTGGAGTTCCGCTGCAATTGTCCGCAGCAGAACCGCCCGCAGTGGAGGAGGCAAAAGTGGAAAAGCGCTTGGTCAACTTCTTCGACTTGCAATGAGGGCAGGGCGTGCCTTCCCACTGAGCGGAGCGAACCAAGACCTCGCTGTCCTTTCCGCACTTCCCACAATGAAACTCGTAAATAGGCATGGAGCAATCCTACAAGCCTGAGTCCTTCTTGGCTCTAAGAAACGGTGAGGTCCTGGACCACGAACCGGGCGAACTCGGCTCGGTGATGGGGTTGGATACGCGCTTTCATCGACACCTCGGCACCGCTGTAATCGCACTCCACCACCTCGCCCACCTGATGCAGCTTTGCAATGATCGCGGACGCTTCGTGAGGAAGTCGCAGCTCTACGAATTGGCGGATGGGACGCAATGCGGCTCCCAACTCCCCAAGCAGCTGGGGGATGCCCTCGCCGCTCCGGGCGGATACCGCCACGGACTTTGGATAGCGATCTAGGAACTGCTGCGCACGGTCCTGGGTTTGAAAGCGATCGATTTTGTTGAAGACCATCAACGTGGGGCGCTCGGCGGCTCCGATCTCATTCAGGACAAGGTTCACAGCATCGATCTGCTCCTCCGCGTTGGGGTGGCTCGCGTCCACCACATGGAGCAGCAGGTCGGCGACCACCACTTCCTCTAGGGTCGCCTTGAAGGCTTCCACCAATCCATGCGGGAGCTTGCGAATGAAGCCGACGGTGTCGGTTAGAAGAACATTCTGATTGCTGGGCAGCCGGAGACGGCGCGTGGTGGGGTCCAGCGTGGCGAAGAGCTTGTCCTCCGCCAGGGTGGAGGCGCCGGTCAGCTGGTTGAGCAAGGTGGATTTACCGGCATTGGTGTAGCCAACGATCGAGGCCAGTGGCCAGAGCCGCCGCTGGCGGCCTTCCCGCTGGGTGGATCGGTGCTGTCGGACTTCGTCGAGCTCACGCGAGATGCGTGCGATACGGTCCTGCACACGGCGTCGGTCGGTTTCCAGCTGGGTCTCGCCATCACCGCGCATGCCGATGCCCCCCTTCTGACGGGACAAGTGGCCCCAGAAGCGAGTGAGCCTGGGGAGGAGATGTTCCAGTTGGGCGAGCTCGATCTGGAGCTTGCCTTCCCGGGTGCGCGCGCGCTGGGCGAAGATGTCGAGAATGAGGGAAGTGCGGTCCAGCACCTTGCAGCCAAAGACTTCCTCGAGGTTGCGCGACTGTGCGGGCGAGAGCTCGTCGTCGAAGATGACGGTGTCGATTTCCAGCTCCCGGCATTCAGCCGCGAACTCGGCGGCCTTGCCTGTGCCGATATAGGTGGCCGCTATCGGCGATTCCAGGCGCTGGATGCCGTGACCGATCACGGCTCCTCCTGCGGTGGTCACCAATTCGCGGAGCTCGTCGAGCGACTCCTGCAGGTCATGCTCCGATCCTGCCTTCCACTCCACTCCGACGATAAAGACTCGTTCGGACCGCCGATTGCCGTTCGTGACTAGAGCTTTCAAATCAAATGACTAGATACATTGGATTGCGTGGGGAGAACCTAGCATGCGAGGGCTAACCCATGCATCTGATCTTTTTGGGATTCAGCGCGGCTGCGCCCTACAGCGCTGTGGCGAGTGGCGCACACCGTTATTTCCGACTGCGCCGCTAAAACGGCATAGTTAGTCTTTTATCTCTCCAGAGGAGCTTCGACGATCAGCTCCCGCTGTCCTGCCGCAATCGGCACGAGGGTGATCAGTCCCTGCGGCCAGCGCACTTCCAGGCGTGTGGGCGGTTTGGGGCAGCCCAGGACAGAGGTCAGTGAATCCTGCGACCAGTAGCCTCCGCCCGCTCTCACTTCGCGAGATGGGCCCCATTTTCCGTCGATCTCTACCCTGAGCCTGGCACCAACGCCTGACGCGTTGGATGGTTTGCCACGGAGATGTACTCGCAGGCCAGGCGTGGCTTGCTGATTTCGATAGAGTTTTAGTGGCCCCCCGTTTTGGGCCATCAGGAGATCCACTCGCCCGTCCTGATCATAGTCTCCCAGCGCCAGACCCCGTCCCTCTCCGTAGGCTGCGAGACCGCTTTGCTTGCCAGTCATGGCGGTGAAGCCGCCGCGTCCGTCGCCTCGCAGCACCAGTCCCCGGCCTGCGTCGCTGCGCGAGGTTTGTCCCTGGGTGTTGAAAAAGTTTTGACCCAGAACCGCATCCTCATGTCCGTCTCCATCCAAATCCGCAACCGCGACGCCGAACGTTGCACTGAACTGAACTTCCAACGGCAGGCGTGCGAGATCAAAATGATTGCCTCGGTTGAGCAGTACCACCGTCTCGAGGAAGTTGACTTCCCATTGCTCCAGCGTCTTGAGCCTGTCACCAAAAATGGCTTCCATGGTGGACCCCGCATAGTGGGTCAGTTCGACGGAGTGCTCCCTCACATAGGGAAGCGTCTTTCCGATGGTCAGCAGATCCCGTTCCGGAAACCAACGTCCTGCTTGGGAGTCGTAGAGGCTTTCTATAATGTCGATGCGGCCTGCACCGGTGAGATCTCCCGCTTGGATGCGTCGCCCGTGGCTGGAGGTGACCTGATACTGATTGTTGAGGCCCCAGTTGGCGATGATCAGGTCCATGCGGCCGTCCTCGTCGAAATCTCCGGCGCTCACCCCTCCCCACCAGCCGATGCGCTTGTTCAGACCAAGCTCCGTTGTGATCTCACGAAGCCGTCCCCGTTCGTTCTTGAAAACCCGGACCGGACCCCAATCGCAAGCGAGTACCAAATCGGCCTGATCATCACCGTCCAGATCGGTCCAGAGAGCTCCGGTGACCATGCCCGCAGTTGCCACCACTTTGGAGTTGGCTTCATCGCGTTGCCAGCGGCCCTGCTCATTTCGCCAAACACTGCTGGAAGGAGAGAAGGGGTAGCGGCCTCCTAACGCTCGTGCGCCAACAAAGAGGTCGAGATCCCCATCCCCATCCAGATCGCTCAGGGCCAGGGCACCACTGCTGGATTCCTGGCCGGGCAGCAGCTCCAAAGGTGTCGGCTGTCCCAGGTTGTAGCTTAGGACGGGACTGCCTTCTGCGGAGGCATCCTCATAATTGGCTGAGGCGACAAGGAGGCTGGTCTTGCCGCCCGCATTGAGGGCGCAAACTCCAGCTTGATCCCGGGTTGTCAGGGTGTTGTAAGGGGAGACGTCCAGAGCTTCAAAACGGCCGGTTTGGGTGTTGCGCAGGATCGAGAGCTGGCCACCCTTGCCGCTGCCGAGAACGACGTCGTCCCATCCATCTCCATCCACATCCACCCAGCCAACGCCGGGCCCGAGTTGGCTCAGTCGGGACATCAGAAGCGGTTGCCGTACGAAATCATCGAAGGCGTTCTCCTGATGGATGAGGCCAAGTGTTTGCTCCATGAACATGCTGGCAATCGGACGCTCCTCCTTGGGTGCTTCACGCGCAGACGATTGTTCCATGGCCTCGTAAATCCGATTGGACTGAAGGTTCTTGAGACGAGTGATGCTTCCGCTGCGCCAGCGGATTTCCAACTCCATGGGCTGGCCGGTCGGTGAGCCCGCGAAAACGCGCATCGACTGGTCCCCTGAGAGATAGCGCCCGCCACATTGCATTTCCTGGGTCTGCTCGGGCACAGGCCCACCTCTCAGGAGCAGGCGGGCACCGATGCCCGCCGTGTTGCCTGGGAGGCCTCTGAGGCGGACAGCGATTCGAGATGCACTGGTTTCGTTGCGGTAGACTGCTGCTGCGCTGTTGAGCCGGTTGATGACCACGTCGAGATCGCCGTCGTTGTCCAGGTCCGCGAGACAGAGACCATGCCCGATTCCGGCCTGCCCTAGGCCCCAGTTGGTGCTCATTTCTTCGAAACGAAGATTGCCCAGGTTTCGGTAGGCGAGTTGCGGGAGTAGGACGGCTGGGGTGGTGGTTCGCAACTGAAGTTGCTCAGTCGGGGTTAGCTTCTTTGCACGCTTGAGCGCTTCGATTCTCAGCCCGCTGTCGGCGTCCATGTCGTCCCGTCCGTGACCTGTCGTGACCAGCAAATCCTCATAGCCATCCAGATCAATATCAAGGAAGGCCGGGCTCCAGGACCAGCCGGTGGCGTCCAGTCCCGCCAGGCAGGCGATCTCTGCATAGGTTCCATCGCCTCGGTTCAGATGGAGGGTGTTGCGGGTCAGTTGGGGGCGGTTGGTAAACTGACCGATTCCGCTGGTCTCCATTGTTCGGTCGGCTCGCGTTAGGCGGACTTGGTGGCTGCGGCTCAGCATCTCGACCGCTAGGATGTCATCGAATCCATCGCGGTTGATATCCGCCATGTCCACCCCCATCGAGAACTTTGGCTGACTTCTGAGAGCGACTGCGGCGATGGCCTTGAACGTTCCCTTGCCGCTGTTCATCCACACCCGGTCGGGTGAATCGAAGTCGCTGCAGATATACAAATCAGGCCAACCGTCCCCGTTCAGATCTCGAAAAGTCGCTGCAAGCGCCCAGTCGTAGGGAGGATCCGTCAGCGGGCGGCCGTCTTCGTCGAGAAAGGTCCCGCCGGTGAACGGGATTGAGGTGAATTGCCCGTGTCCATCATTGCGAAAGATCGCGTCCGCTTCGCCGTGCTCAACGATCCCGTTGTTGGGACTGACGCTAAACCGGCCGCGCAGATCGGGCTCCGTCGTCGGGCGTCCGTTTACTTCCACAACCACCTGGATCCCGTTCACCCTCCGGATGCGAAAGGTTGTGCCCGGCAGGTCTCGCAGCGCGCGGGTCCGATAGTTGGCAATGTAGAGATCCAGATCTCCGTCCCCATCTATGTCCGCTAACGCCAGGGACGTTCCACCCCGATCCGGATTGAGCAGCGCTGAGAGCGTGAATTTTCCTTTGCCGTCGTTGAGGAAGACACGTGTTCCTTGGCCGATCGAGTTGACGAGGAGATCCAGGTCTGCGTCGCCGTCGATGTCCGCGAAAGCGGCTCCTGTTGAATCGAGATCACGACAGCCAACCCCAGAAGAGGTGGTGATGTTCTCGAACTGCCACCCGCCGAGATTTCGATAGAGAGCGTTCTCACCCTGTATGGCGCAGAAGTAGAGATCACACCACCCATCGCCGTCGACATCACCCGCCGCCACGCCGGCGCCGTTTAGGTAGATCTGATTGGTTGTGAAGCGATCCTTGTCCAGCCGGTTGGTGAAGTGGACGCCCGTCGAGGTAGGCATTTGTAGCGCGAAACCCGCGCTTCTCCCCGGTGCAGGGGAGACGAGAAGGCTTCGATGTCCAGCCTCCTGCACCCAGTTCGCTGCGTTCAGAATTGAAAGGGGGAGTGCCCAAATCGCCAGGACGCTTAAGGTGAAAGTGAAGCAGACGCGGAACAGGGCATAGCTCTTCGTGGAGCAGGCATCGTGGCGGTCTATTGAGTTGGCAAATCGCATGCAGTATGAGCTCAAATATTATCGTTCGAACGGCTGTGCCGTGCGATAATAAAAAGCGACTCAGCAGGCAGGCCGATACACAGACAGCACTGCAGCCCATCCCTAGGTCCGGACGACAGGACGCGGAACGACGTTCTAAGTCGGAGGCCTGCTAGCGCCGAACCGCGGCTGTGATAGCGGCACCCATCTCTCGCGTGCCTGTCTTGATCGCTTTGGGATCGAGCGGGTTGTAGATGTCGCCCGTGCGCAGGCCAGAGTCGATGGCAACGCTGACGGCGCGCTCGATCGCTGCAGAGGCATCCTTGAGGCCAAAGCTGAAGCGCAGCATGAGTGCACACGAAAGGATCTGGGCGATCGGGTTGGCCAGGTTCTTCCCGGCGATGTCGGGCGCGGTGCCGCCGGCGGGCTCATAAAAGCCGAAGGTTTGGTCGCCCGCAGTGACCCCGAGGCTGGCGCTGGGGAGCATGCCGAGCGAGCCAGCGAGCGCCGCTGCCTCGTCGCTGAGGATGTCCCCAAACATGTTCTCGCAAAGCATCACGTCGAATTGGGTGGGCTTCAACATCAGCTGCATGGCCCCGTTGTCCACGAACATATGTTCCAGCGTGACATCCGGATACTCCTTGCCGACGCGGGTGACCACCTCGCGCCACAGGATGCCGTTTTCCAGCACGTTCGCTTTGTCGATACTGGTCAGCTTCTTGCGCCGCAGTCGGGCTGCTTTGAAGCCCACATGCGCGATGCGCTCGATCTCAGGTGTGGTGTAGACCATCGTATCGATGGCGCGCTGCACGCCCTCTGAGACGGTCTCTGTCTTTTTAGGCTGTCCGAAGTACATGCCGCCCGTGAGTTCGCGTACCACGAGGAGGTCGATGCCGTCGCCCTGCCGCTCGGGGCGCAAGGGGCAGGCATGAGCCAGGGCCTTGGGCAGTTGGACCGGGCGCAGATTGGCGAACAGCCCGAATTCCTTGCGGATGCGCAGCAGCGCCGCTCGTTCCGGACGCTCTTCCTTGGGGATTGTAGGATCACGGTCCGGCAATCCAACCGAGCCAAAGAGGATGGAATCGGATCGCTTGCACAGGGCGAGAGTCTCGTCGGGTAGAGCCTTGCCTGCGGCATCGATTCCCGCCCAGCCTACCGGAGCCTCGGTAATGGCGAAGGATAGGCCAAAGGCTTTCTCCACCCCTCGGAGAACCTGAATGGCCTCCCGCATGACCTCGGGCCCAATGCCGTCACCCGCCAACGCTGCGATCTGATAAGTCTTCATAGTAGTTAGCCCCGCCCCGCGGGGAGGGGCGTGATGTTATGGGAGACGGCGGCGGAGGAAAGACGAAATTTTAGCGAGATTGGCGGACTCGCACGGTGTAGTCCTTGGCCTTGTCGTTCATGGACACGAACCGCACACCTTCCGTGGCGTTTTCGGTCAACATAATGATCTGAAAGGGAGTCTCGTCCACGGGGAAGTGTTGCTCGTCTTTGAAGACGCAGTTCACCTGCACTTCAATGCGACGGTTCTCTCTGTTGCGGAGATTGGCAGTCACCTCCATCCGCCCATCTGGCAGGCGACGCTCCTGCAGGCCTGAGCAGGTGACGGAGCGCTGGGTGCCGGGGTCGAGGAGTACGAACTTCGCAGTGGTCTCCTGATTATACTTGGTCGTGTTCTTGGGAGCGTAGGCTCCCCCCCCGCATCCGGAAAGCAGGGTAAGGCCAAGGAGGGCGGGTAGAATGGGGCTCAGAATGGATTTCATGGCGTCTGGGGTGTGCTGGATTGATCGCTGACAAAAATGACTTTTTCACCGGCCCCGGCAGGAATCTGGAGGTTGATGGTTTTGTTAAACGCCGGCACCGGACGGTGGGTAGTGTCGAGAAATTCCACGGTGGCTTGATAGCTTCCGGGCGGAACTTGGAGGGCGGTGAAACTGAGGAAGAGGGGCAGATTGTCCCAGGTGCGCGTGTCGGCCTCGGGCTTGGCCACGGCACTGAAAATCTTGCTGATCAACCCGGCGGCGATCAGTCCGAGGGCCGCCTCGCTGTTGCGCTGGGAGGTAGCTCCCACCACCGCTCCGCTGATGATGGCGGCGTCACCGACCGTGTCGGTCGCTTTCTTGAACTCTGCCTTGCTGGCCAACACCTTGTCCATAATCCGCCCGCCCCGAGTGGTGGCCTGATAGTTGAGATCGTCGTAGGGTGCCACTTCGACGTCCAGGTTGGCGATGCGGATGCGGGCGCTCTGCACGGGGGAGCTTCCGTTCTGGAACTGAAGTTGCTCTCCATACTCGCCACCAGCCTGCTTGGTGGGGCCTGCGCCAAATTCAAAAAAGACGATTAGATTGGCCGGTGTTGGATAGGCGGGCGGCACGGCGATTTTCGGGGATTTCAAGGAGCGCTTGTAGGCATCACTGCCGTCGGCGCCCAAGCGGCTGCTGATGAGGCCGTCCAGGTAGTCCAAAAGCACGTAGTCGCTCTTGAAGGTTTCTTTGTCGACATCGCTGTCCGCCAGCGCGGCGCTGCGCAAGCAGGCGCGGGCATTGTCAGGCTCGCCGTCCATCCAGTAGAGAATCGCGCGGTAGTAGAAGGCCATCACCCGCTCGTAGGGTTCGCCGTAAAAGGTCTTTTTCGATTCCCGGTAGAAGGTGCTCCTCGCCTTGCGCGCGCCGCGGTCGCGTCCCAGCAGGCCATTGAGACGGGTGACCGCCTCATCGAGCAGGGGCTTGGCTTCTGCATATTGGCCGCGACGCATGGCCGCCACACTGCCGCGATACGCCCACAGGAGCCGGTCCTCCGCACGGCCCGACTCCATCTTTTTTCGGCTATCCAGCACGGGATCCCCTGTCAGCCTGGCCGTCGGCTTTGACGGCGACTTTCCGCCGGACGAGGCGCAACCGGGCGATAGCAACGCCAAGAGCAGGGCGATCGAAAGGACGCCGACGGCGTTGAGGGGCCGTTTCATGAAAAACACGCTAGAAACGAGTCGTTCGAGGTGAAGGGCCTAACGATAGGCTGCGTCCTCGAGACCCTGCTTCTTGATCTCGGCCACGTCCTCCCAGACGATCTCCGAGGTCCGGGCATCGACCAGTTGAAAGCTGTAGAGGATATAGTCGCTGGTGCCAGCGCGCGTCTTGGTGGTCAGACCTTGCAGTTTACCGGTGAGGAAAAAGTCCGCCCCACGAAACTCCACCACCTTGGGATCGCTGCTCGCTGTCACTTGTCCGGACTGCTTCAAAGCCCTCTCCTTCTCCAGCGCGGCCATGTGTTCTCGAGCAAGGAAGGTGACCTTGCCCTGCGCCTTCGAGTTGAGCTGAGTGCGGATCCGAGTCAGGAAGATGTCCTTATTGATGGCGAAACGTGTCTCATTGATGACCGGCTCCAAGACCACCCGGGGCGCCGCCGGAGCTCCTGAGATTTGGGGGATGCCGAGGATGCTGCGCGACATCTTGTCCGTCACCGTTACCAAGTCTTGGGATTCCACTCCCGTTCCGGTCACGAAGCCTCGTTCATCCGCGTTCATCTGGGTGACGGGAATGCCTCGAGGGTTTTGAACTCCGGAAGAGCACCCTGAGAGTAGGGCGGCCAGGGCGAGGGTTGAGACGGCGTAAGGCAGACGTTTCATAGGGGAACCTTTGGGTGGATCGTCCCGCAAATCAAGCGGGAAGGGGAGGCGCGAGGCGTTCGGGGGCTTGGCCTG